>DASTZX010000434.1:0-17927 GCA_035764045.1 Xanthobacteraceae bacterium
GCCGAGCGCGCCGCATCCCTACATGCAGAAGACCCGCACGCTCGATCTCTGCCTGATCCTCGAAGGCGAGGTGATCCTGGTGCTCGACACCGAGGAGGTCGCGCTTCGCGCCGGCGACACGGTGGTGCAGCGCGGCACCAATCACGCCTGGAGCAATCGCTCCGACAGGCCCTGCCGGATTGCGATCTCGTCGCATGATGGAGCGGAATGAATCGGCTCCGTCACCCTGAGGCGCTCGGCGCGAGGCGCCGAGCCTCGAAGGGCGACGGCCACTGCATCGGCTGACCATCCTTCGAGGCTCGTGGAGCCTGTCATCGGGCCGGCCGAAGGCCGGACCCGTTGGCTCGCGCCTCAGGATGACGGGGTCAGGGCGCCTTCACCCCCAGCCCCTGCGCGGCTGTGACCAGCCGCTTCCAGGTGCCGGCCGCGACCGGAATGCCGTTCGCTTCGCGCTCCGCCAGGATCGCGTCGCCCCGCTCGCCAGGCAGCAGGATGCGCTCGACCCCCGCGGCGCGCGGCAACGCCGTGATCGCGTCCCCGAGCCGATCGACCTCTTGCGCGAATGTATCGGGGTCGCCGATCGCCTTGAGGTCGATCGCAATCGCGATCCCATTGAGGAACGGGTCCTCGGCCAGGCCGCCCGCCAGCGCGAGCGAGATCAGCGGGCTGCCGACCGCGAGGCTGGCCAGGCATTCGATCATCAGCGACAGCCCCGATCCCTTCGGGCCGCCGAGCGGCAGGAGCGTCGCGATCTTCTTCGGATCGGTGGTGTCGCGCCCCTCGGCGTCGATGCCCCAGCCGATCGGCACCGCCTCGCCACGATCGCGCGCGCTCAGCACCTTGCCGTTCGCGACCGTCGAGGTCGACATGTC
Organism: Xanthobacteraceae bacterium; assembly: GCA_035764045.1. Taxonomy (GTDB): domain Bacteria; phylum Pseudomonadota; class Alphaproteobacteria; order Rhizobiales; family Xanthobacteraceae; genus JAVDCA01. Next base: position 873 of record DASTZX010000434.1, read on the forward strand.
GAGGAGCAGCGGCCGGCGCGTTTTCGCCGGCACCGCGATCGCGATCGGATTGGTCGAGACGCCCGCAACGCGCGCGCCGTGATAGGCCATTAGCGGGCCGGACGCCGTCATCACGATCCCGGCCATGCCGGCATGGGCGGCCTGCAGCGCGAAATAGCCGACCGCACCCGCATGGCCGATGGTCTTGGCCGCGCACCAGCCGACATGCACCTCGCGCGCGCAGGCGATCGCCTCGTTCATGGCGCGGGTCATGCCCACCGCGCCCGGTGCGCGATCGGCATCGAGCACCGCGATCGCGCCGGCCCGGCGCTCGATCCGCATGTTGGGGGAGGGGTTGATCGACTTCTTCTTCAGGAGATCGACGTAGCGCGGGATGCGGATCACGCCATGCGAATCGACGCCGCGCAGGTTGGCCCATACGACCGCCTCGGCCCACTCCGCCGCCATTTGTGGCGCAACGCCCGCGGCCGCGAAGATGGCTGCGGTGAACGCGGTGAGATCGGTCTTGCTCAGGCGGATGTCGTCACTCATGGCAATCGTGTTCTTGCGCCGTCATTGCCCGCGTAAGCGGGCAATCCAGTACTCACGATGGGTGATTGGGACTGTGACATTGCCCCATACCTCCGCTGCGGCGTACTGGATCGTCCGCTTTCGCGGACGATGACGCCTCGGGGCGAGGATATCTGAAAGAGCCTCACTGCGGCTTGATGCCGGCGATGCGCACCACGTCGGCGACGCGCGCGGTCTCGTCCTTGAGCGCCTGCGCATAATCCTGCGGGCCGAGGCCGACCGCCTCGACCCCGACCACCGACAGCGCGCGCACGATCTCCGGCTCCTTGAGCACTTCGATCGCTTCCTTGGCGATCTGCGCCACGATGGGTTGTGGCGTGCCGCTGCGCGCCAAAAAGCCGATGATCGGCGCAAAATCGAACCCCGGGATCCAGTCGGCGAGCGGCGGCGCTTCCGGCGCCTGCGGCGAGCGTTTGGCGCCGTTGGTCGCGAGCAGCGTCACCTTGTGGGTCTGGATTGCGCCGCTGAGCGACGGATAGGCCGAGAACGCCAGGTCGACATGGCCGCCGAGTAGCGCCGGCACGGACTCGCCCGTGCCCTTGAACGGCACGTGGGCCATGTCGAGCTTGAGCGCGGCCTTCACCGCCTCCATGGTGAGATGGTGCGTGCTGCCGACCCCGGAGGAGCCGTAATTGAGCTTGCCCGGATTGGCGTGCACGTAGTCGACCAGCTCCTGCATGGTCTTGACCGGCACCTGCGGATGCACGGCGAGGAACAGCGGCGCCCGCGCCAAGAGGACGACCGGGAGAAGGTCGGCCGGATTGTAGGGCAGCTTGGCGTAGATGACCGGGTTGATGGAAAACACCGAGGCGTCCGTCACCATGAAGGTGTAGCCGTCGGCCGGCGCCGTCGCGAGCGCCGCAGCAGCGACGCCGCCGTTCGCGCCCGGCCGGTTCTCGACCACGATCGTCCCGTCGATCTTTTCCTGCAGGCGCCGCGCCACGATGCGCCCGACCGTATCGGGCAGCCCGCCGGCCGCCGCCTGCACGAACAGCCGGATCGGCTGGCTCGGATAGTGCGCCTGCGCCCGTGCGTCCGGCGGAAGCCATGCGAGCACGAGCGCGAGGCCGGCGATGCAGGCCGGCAGCCATTTCTTGAGCATCGGGATTCCTCGCCTGAGATCATTTTCTATCGGGCCACGTTCCGCCTTTGCGGGGCCGAACGCAACCGCCTCAGGCCACGCGCTCCTGGCCGTCGCCGAGCGCCAGCTCCTCGGGCGCGACCCCGAGGGTGCGCCAGTCGGTCGTCTTCGGCACGATGCCTTCGAACGAGCTGATCTTGGCGTGGGGGATGTGCGGTTCGGTGCGGCCGAGTGCGACGCCTGTGTCGCGCATCTGCTTCGCGGCGTCGACCATCAGCCTGCGGAACTCGACCACCGCGATGTCGCTCGCGCCGAGCCGCTCCTTGCTGCGGTCGGAGATCGAGCCCATGGTCTCCCACATCGCGATGTCCTGGTTGGGAATGCCCGGGATGCCCGTGAAATTCCCCAGCTTCATCGCGTTGCGGTCCTGGCCGTAATTGTTGTCGCGCGTGCGCTTGTTGCGATAGCTCTCGTCGAGATCGATGCCGACCTGCGCGCGATTGAACTTGCGCCAGCTCTCCTGGTCGACCCCCGGCTTGTCGCTGCCGTTCCACGCGATGAAATAGAAGTCGGTGCTGTGATCGTCGATCGGCGAGAGCACCGTCGTGACGTTGTGCACGTTGTTGGGCGGGATCAGCGAGATGAACGGGGCGACGAAGACCGTGGTCCGCACATACTCGTGCGTGGCGGCATTCTGGATCGGGCGGCGGACCGCGGCGTAGCGGAAGCCGAAGCTCGTGTGCTGCACCTTGAAGCGCGGGGCGCGGTCGGTCGAGGGACGCAGCCAGGTCTGGTCGGTCGCTTTCGCGCCGTCGACCCGCGCCGGCACCATGTCGGAGGAGTGCAGGCTCGATGAGTGCGCGGAATCGATCTGCCCTTCGGTGATCTGCGCCCAGTTCGCATTGACCTTGATCTTGAGGATGCTGACGCGCTCCGTGCCGGTGGGCGCGAAGGAGGGCGGCTCGAACTCCGGCATGGTCTCGGCCGGCCCCATGTAGGTCCATACGAATCCGCCTGCCTCGCGGGCCGGATAGGCCTTGTGCTTGACCTTGTCGACGAGGCCGCTCTCCGCCGGCTCCGACGCCATCTCCACCACGTTGCCGTCCACGTCGATCTTCCAGCCGTGATAGAGGCAGCGCAGCCCGCATTCCTCGTTGCGGCCGAGCACCAGCGAGGCGCGGCGGTGCGGGCAGTATTCGTCGAGCACGCCGAGGCGTCCGTCGCTGTCGCGGAAGACGACCAGGTCCTCGCCCAGGAGGCGCACCCGGACCGGCGTTCCGTCCGGCTCGGCCACTTCTTCCGACATGCAGGCGACGATCCAGTGCCGCCGCATGAGCTGGCCCATCGCAGCGTCGCCCTCGACGCGGCAGAGGAGATCGTTGTCCTCGGGGGTGAGCATGGGGGTTTCTCCCGGGCAGAGACAAATACTTAGCCATCTAAGATATCAGCGGAGGCCGGCGCTGTCGAGGCCACAAGCCCGCTTGCGGGCCGATCGTTAGCCCTCTAAGTATGTCGGATGACGAGCTCCGGCGCCCCCGAGCCCCCGATGATTCCGCGGCGCATCACCCGCGCCGAGCGGATCGCGCAGGATATCCACCTGTTCGAGCTGCGCGATCCGGCCGGCGGCGAGCTGCCGGCGTTTACCGCCGGGTCCCACGTGTCGCTGCGGGTTCCCGGCGGGCTCCTGCGCAAATATTCGCTCTGCAACGACCCGGCCGAGCGCGACCGGTATGTGATCGCGGTCAAGCGCGAGGCGGGCGGGCGCGGCGGATCGGAGAGCCTGATCCGCGAAGCGGCGGTCGGGCACGAGATCCCGGTATCCGCCCCGGTGAACAATTTCGCACTTGCGAAAAGCCCGGCCGGCTACCTGTTCGTCGCCGGCGGCATCGGCATCACGCCGATCATGGCGATGATGCGTGAGCTCGCCGCGAGCGGCGGTCGCTTCAGGCTCTACTACTGCACGCGCTCCCCGGAGGTGACCGCATTCCGCGACGAGCTGGCCGAGTTCGGCCGCAACGTCGTGATCCATCACGACGGCGGCGACCTCGCGCGCGCGCTCGATCTCTGGCCGATCCTCGAGAAGCCCAAGGGCCAGCTCTATTGCTGCGGGCCGCGCGGTCTGATGCAGGCGGTGCGCGACATGACCGGCCACTGGTCGCCCTCGGCGGTGCATTTCGAGGCCTTCACCGACACGGCGCCGCGGCCCGACGACACGCCCTTCAGGGTGCGGCTCGCGCGCAGCGGACAGACCATCGAGGTCCCGGTCGGCACCACCATCCTGGAGGCACTGCGCGCGCACGGCATCGAAGCGCCGTGCTCGTGCGAGAGCGGCACCTGCGGGACCTGCCGCACCCGGCTCCTCGCCGGCGAGGCCGATCACCGCGACCTCGTGCTCGGCGATGAGGAGCGCGAGACGAACATCATGGTCTGCGTGTCGCGCGCGCGCTCCGACGAGCTCGTGATCGACCGCTAGGGGAGGGCATCATGTCGGCACGACGACCCGAACGCACCGCGCCCGACGCCGGGACCGAGGCGATCCTGCGCCACTGGCGCGAGGCGGTGCCGAACGATCGCCTCGCTCACCTCGTCAAGGACGCGACGCGCGGTCTGTTGCGCGCCCTGCAGATTCGGCTCACCCGTCACGGCGTCTCGTTCGGCCACTGGGCCTTCCTGCGCATCCTGTGGGAGGCGGACGGCCTCACCCAGCGCGAGCTGAGCGTCGAAGCCGGGCTGATGGAGCCGACCACATCGGCGGCGCTCGCCACCATGGAGAAGCTCGGCTACATCCGGCGCGAGCGCCGGCCCGGCAACCGCAAGAACATCCACGTGTTCCTCACCCCGCGCGGCCGGGCGCTGCGGCCCAAGCTGGTGCCGCTTGCCGAGGAGGTGAACGAGATCGCAGTCCGGGGCGCGAGCGGCGCCGACGTCGCGGCCGCCCGGCGCACGCTCCTGGTGATGATCGAGAACCTGGCGCAGGACGAGCGCCGCGCTGCCAAGACGCGGCAGCGCATGCCATCGACCCGCGAGCTCGCCCGAAGGCTCGCGGCCGCAACGGCAGTGCCGGGCCAGAAGCGGGCACGCTCGCGCCAAAACGGCGCCCAGCGGGGACTCTGAGCCGATGCACGAGATCGATCTTTTTCACGAGCATCTCGCGCTCTCGGACGAGGACCGCGCCGAGATCGCGAAATACATCTGGGACCAGGAGCACGTCGATCTCACCACCATCGGCATCGACATCGGCAGCTCGACCTCGCACCTCCTGTTCGCCAAGGTTCTGCTCGAGCGCCAGACGCAGGGCCTGTCCAGCCGGTTCGTCGTGGTGCATCGCCAGGTGCTGTGGCGCTCGCCGATCATGCTCACCCCGTTCCTGCCCGACGGCACGATCGACGCGGCCGCGCTCGGGGATTTCATCCAGAAGAGCTATGCGGATGCCGGTTTCGCACGCGCCGACATCGACAGCGGCGCCGTGATCCTCACCGGCGAAGCGATCAAGAAGCGGAACGCGCAGGCGATCGACGAGCTGTTCGCCGCCGAGGCGGGCAAGTTCGTCTGTGCGACCGCCGGCCACAAGCTCGAATGCACGCTCGCGGCGCACGGCGCCGGCGCGGTGCGGCTCTCCGCCGAGCGCGGCGAATGCGTGCTGCACGTCGACATCGGCGGCGGCACCACCAAGCTTGCGCTGATCGACAAGGGCGTCATCCTGGGCGTCGCCGCCTTTGCGGTCGGCGGCCGGCTGATCGCGACGGACGAGCGCGGCGCCTGGACCCGGGTGGACGATTCGGCTCGTCTGGCGGCGCAGGACCTCGCGCTCCCGACCGACCCGGCGACGCTCACCGATCCGGCGGTGCGCGCCGCGATCGCGCGGCGGCTGGCAAAGATCGCGGCGGACTACATCCTCGACGCGCCGCGCGACCCGCTCGGGCGCGCGCTGCTGCTGACCGACGAGCTCGCGCGGCCGGTCGCGCCTGCGGCGATCACTTTCTCGGGTGGGGTCTCCGAATACATCTTCGGCTATGAGACGCATGATTACGGCGACATCGCCGGCATGCTCGCAGCCGCGCTCGCCGGTGAGCTCAAGGCGCGGACCGCGCTGCCCGCGATCGATCCCGGCCAGCGCATCCGCGCGACCGTGATCGGCGCTTCCCAGTTCACCGTGCAGGTGAGCGGCAAGACCATCTATCTGCCCGAGGCGGGCGTGCTTCCGCTGCACAACGTGCCGGTGGTGCATGCCGGGGTCGATCTCTCCGGTGCGTTCGATCCGGCGGCGCTCACGGCGGCGATCCGGGCGAGCCTCGCCCGCATGGACCTCTTGCCGCAGGCGCGGCTTGCGATCGCCTTCGCGTGGCACGGCGACCCCGATTATGCGCGCGTCGCGGCGGCCGGCCGCGCGATCGCGGCCGCGGTCGCGCCCGACGGGCAGCGGCGCGAGCCGCTGCTGCTGATGATCGACGGCGACGTCGGCAAGACCTTTGGCCAGTTCCTGCGCGACGAGCTCGAGCTCGAGGGCGATCTCGTGTCGATCGACGGCGTCCAGCTCCAGGAGCTCGACTTCGTCGACGTCGGCGCGCTGATCTCGCCGCCGGGAGTTGTACCCGTCGTGATCAAATCTCTGCTATTCTCGTGAGGAACTTGGACGCCGTGTCCGAACAAACAAACCCGGACGTCATCGCCCGCGAAAGCGGGCGATCCAGTAGACACAAGTGGTCATGTGATCGCACAGCATTGGCCTCACGGAGTACTGGATCGTCCGCTTGCGCGGACGATGACGGCGGAGAGAGGGTGAAGGAGGAACGCCAATGAACGATGCACAAAAGCCCCGCTACGGCGTCGACGCCTATCTGGACTGGGTCGAGCGGGAAGGCCTGCCCGTCACCGAGGATTTCGGCGTCGATCTCTATGCGGTAGAGACGCGGCCGTGGGCCCGCTACGGCGTCAAGGGCGCCGCGGTGCACCTGAAGGGCCGCGGCGACTTCGCCAACATGTTCGTGCTCGACATTCCGCCCGGCGGCTCGACCACGCCGCAGCGCCACCTCTACGAGGACGTCTACTACGTGCTCGAGGGATCGGGCAGCACGCAGCTCGAGTTCGCCGACGGCAAGAAGCGCAGCTTCGAATGGGGGTCGCGCAGCCTGTTCGCGATCCCGCTCAATGCCAAGCATCGGCACTTCAACGCCAGCGGCCGCGAGCGGGCGCTGCTCGTCACCACCACCGACCTGCCGCTGGTGATGAACACCTTCCACAACGAGACATTCATTTTCGACACCCAGTTCGAGTTCGGCGACCGCACCGGCAAGAACGAATATTTCGCCGGCGAGGGCGACCTGATCACCGTGCGGCCCGGCAACCACATGTGGGAGACCAACTTCGTTCCCGACCTCGCCAGCATCGAGCTCAAGTCCTGGGGCGACCGCGGCGCCGGCGGCACCAACATCATGTTCGTGCTCGCCGACGGCACCATGCATGCGCACATCTCCGAGATGCCGGTCGGCACCTACAAGAAGGGCCACCGCCACGGGCCCGGCTTCCACGTGATGTGCGTCACGGGGCACGGCTATTCGCTCGCCTGGTTCGACGACGAGAAGGACTTCGTGCGCATCGACTGGAAGCACGGCACGGTGTTCCCGCCCTGCGACCGCCAGTTCCATCAGCACTTCAACGCCAGCAAGCAGCCGGCGCGCTATCTGGCGACCGGCGTCGGCGGCCTGCGCTATCCGCTCACGCTCGCCCAGCGCCGTTCGCTGCTCGGCGTCAAGCCTGGTGAGAAGGGCGCAGTCTCGGTCGACATCAAGGAGGGCGGCGACCAGATCGAGTACGAGGACCAGGATCCGCGCATTCACACGATCTGGCTCGAAGAGATGCGGAAGAACGGCGTCGAGCCGAAGATGGAGAAGTTCTTCCCCAGCGCCGCGCGCGCGCCCGCGATGGCGAAGTGAAATTGGCGCGGCCGCACATTGTGCGTCATCGTCCGCGAAAGCGGGCGATCCAGCGCGCGCCGACCGGCGTTCGTGAATCGTGGATGGCCCGCTACCGCGGGCCATGACGTGGCAAGGCAATTTGGGCGAGTCCGCCCCACGCGTGATTGCGCGAGGAGACGATCATGAGCCGACCGCCGCTCCCACCTTTCACCGCCGAGACTGCCGCCCAGAAGGTCCGCGGCGCCGAGGACGCGTGGAACACGCGCGATCCTTCGCGCGTCGCGCTCGCCTACACGACCGACAGTCGCTGGCGCAACCGCGCCGAATTCCTCCACGGCCGCGACGAGATCGTGGCGTTCCTGACACGCAAATGGAGCCGCGAGCTCGACTATCGCCTGATCAAGGAGCTGTGGGCATTTCGCGAGAACCGCATTGCGGTGCGCTTTGCCTACGAGTGGCACGACGACAGCGGATCGTGGTTCCGCAGTTACGGCAACGAGAACTGGGAATTCGACGCGGAGGGCCTGATGCGCCTTCGCATCGCCAGCATCAACGACCTGCCGATCCAGGAAGCCGATCGCAAGTATCACTGGCCGCTCGGCCGACGCCCCGACGATCATCCGGGCTTGAGCGCGCTCGGCCTCTGACATTCGACCTGTTGCGGCCGGATGTTGGACTCGTCGAAGTTCTGAACCCCCTCGTGAAAACGAAATGGCCCGCTTGCGCGGGCCATTTCGCCGGTCGGTGCGGGGACGGCGCGGCTTACGCCGCCGCCGTGTAGTTCCCGTACTTGATCAGGTTCTCTTTCTGCTTCTCGTTGCGCGGGGGCAGCTTGAACAGCCGCGCCGCGGTGCCGCCGAGGATATTGTGCTTGGCCTTGTCCGAGAGGAAGGGCAGGTCGTAGATCGTGCTCGGCAGGTCGAAGTCCCAGTGTGGATAGTCCGAGGCGTACAGGAGCTGCGTCTCCGCGTTCATCATGCGGAAGGTGCACTCCATCGCGTCCCGGTCCTGGATCTCCATCGGCTGCGACGAGTAGTACATGTCGCGCATGTAATCGCTCGGCTTCTTCTTCAGCCCCGGGCATTCCGACGGCCGCATCATGAATTCGTGGTCGAGCCGCTGCATCAGGAACGGCACCCAGGCGAGGCCGGACTCGATCCAGATCACCGGCAGCTTCGGGAAGCGCTCCGGAATGCCGTTGGTGACCCAGTTGGTCAGATGCAGGATGTTGTAGAACGAGAAGCCGAGCGCATGCACGGCGAGGAAGCGGTTGCAGCTCTTGAACACGCCCTCGTTCCAATTGAACGCCGAATGGAACGAGAGCACGAGCCCGCGCTCCTCGATCGCCCGGTAGACCTTCATCAGCGAGTTGTCGTGCACCGGAATGGTGCGTACCGTCGTCACCATGAAGCCGCCGACGCCCTTGCGGTCGCCGAAGGTCTCGACGTGGCGCAGCGCCGCGTCCGGATCGGAGATCGGCAGCGACAGCATGGTGTAGAAGCGGCCGTCCGACTCCGGCAGCACCTTCTCGGTGACCCAGCGGTTGTAGGCCCAGCACAGGTCGACCTCCATCTCCTTCTGCGGATGCAGGCCGATGTTGAGCATGCCGGTCGGGAACAGGCAGGAGTAGTCGACGCTCATCGCGTCCATCCAGCGATGGCCGAGCGCGACGTCGCGCTGCGGGCCGCCCTGATCGGTCTTCTCGGTCGAGCGCAGCGGGTAGCGCGTCACGCGCCCGCCCATGTCCTGGTAGCCGACCTGGACCGGCATCAGGTTGCCGCGCCCGCCCTTCATCGTCTGCGCGAACGAGAGCTGTCGCAGCACGTCATTTTCCATGAACGGCAGGATGTCGCGGATGTGCTCGTTCTCATAATGGTGCGCATCGACGTCGACGATCAGCATCTCGTCGAACTTGCGCTTGTGCGCCTGCTGGGCCGCGTGGGCGAGCAGGCGGCTGGTATTCAGCTCGTCGACCGTTACGCGGCGGCCACGGTCCGATTGGAGGTCCATCTCAAGCTCCTGTGCGTTTCCTGCACTCGTCCCAAAAAAGCGAAGGACCGGATCAACGCCCGGTCCAGCTCTGCCACATTCCAAGCTCGAACACCGCGAGATTGCCGGCCCGCATCAGGCCGCTCGCCGTGACCATGATGTCCGTCGGGGTCACCTCGCCGACCGGGAGCGTCTGGCTGCCGGCCTCGACCTGCGCCGCATAAAGCCGGCAGGCGGCGGTCATCAGCGTCTGCAGCGCCTCCGGGGTGAGCACGTCGTGGTCGCCGGCCTTGAGCGCGCGCTGGATCTCGGCGGCGAGCTTTTCGGCCGCCGCGGCGGTGCCGGCCGACTGCGTGGCGTTGGCCTTCGGCGGCGTCGCGGCTGCGGCCTTACGCGACGACATAGATCTCGTCCCCCTTCTGCAACACCTTGTAGCGCCGCAGCTTGAGCTTGCGATCGGAGACGCATTCGCCGGTCTTGATGTCGTATTCGTAGCCGTGCCACGGGCAGACGAAATGGGTCTCGGTATCGGAGAAGTACATGCCCTTCGAGGTCTTGTCCGGCATGATCCGCTCTTCGACCTTGGCGATGATCAGCCCCTCGCAGGCCGGGCCGCCCTGGTGCAGGCAGTAATTGCTGTAGGCGTGGAACTCGCCGCGGTCCTTGAACACACCGATCTCGGTGTCGCCGACGAACACGATGCGGCGGTCTCCGTCCTTGAATTCCGACGCCTTTCCGACAAGCTTTTCAGCCATGGATATCCCGCTCCTCCCGTGACATCGAGCGTCGCCGGGATTGCGGCACAGGGGACGCTCGGAACTTTGTCACGTTATATTACATCCGTGTTGGCGCCGCCAGCAGGCGCCGGCGCATGACTGAACCGCGCGCAACTGCCGTCCCCCGTCATCCAGAGGTGCGAGCGAAGCGAGCCTCGAAGGATGAACGGCCGATGCGGCGCAGCAAGGGCGCAAGCGGCACCGCAGCGGCCTTTCGAGGCTCCGCCGCTGCGCGGCCGAGCACCTCAGGGTGACGGCGCAACTTGAGCAGCAACCATCAATGCTCCCGCCGGAAATCCTCGGCCGGCATGAGGCCCCAAAGGGCCGGCGCTACCTTGCGCTCCCAGGTCTTCGGCCGCTGCGGAAAATCGTGGTGCCACGGGCGCGGGTCGAAATAGCCGAGCTCCTCGTCCTTCATCTGGTCAAGCTCGATATAGAACTCGACGTTCTGGCCGTCGAAATTGCGGTGATAGATCGCGACGTTGTGGCCCGGCCCGTGGCGGACCGGCCCCCAGTTGATCGGGATCTTGCGCACGCCGAGGATCTCGCAGGCGTGCTGGATATGGGCGAAGTCCTTCATCTCGAAGGCGATGTGATGCATCTTGGTGTTCGGACCGCGGATGAAGTTGACCGTGTGGTGGTCCGGGTTGCAGCGCAGGAAAACGAAGAAATCCTCGATCCAGTCCGACACCCGGAACCCGAGCACCCGGCAGTAGAAATCCGCCATGGCCTGCGGGTCGGGCACCATATAGGCGATGTGCCCGAGCTTGAGCGGGCCGGCGCCGAGCACCTGACGGTGGGTGCAGAGATAGCTCCATTCGGTGAACAGCTCGATGGTGGTGCCCTTGGGATCCCGAAACGCGAGCACCTTGCCGATGCCGGGAACGGAATCGTTGCGCAGCTCGCTCTTGATCCCGTCGGCCGCGAGCGCCCTGGCGACGTCCCCGAAGTCGTCGGTCGGCGCCATCTCGAAGGAGATGCGCCGCAGGTTCTCCTCCCGCCCGCGTTCGAGCGCGAGCGTGAGCAGCCCGGTCTTGCTCGCCAGATAGGCGCGGTCCTTGTCCCGCGCGTGCAGCACCAGCCCTAGCACCTCGGTGTAGTAGGCGAGGGCCTTGTCGAGGTCGGGGGTCTCGAAGGTCGCGTGCCCGACCCGGCGCGGCTTGATCATGGCGTTCTCCCGGCTGTTTGCCGCAAGTGATATCATCGCCCCGGCGCCATTGCGAGGAGGGCGAAGCCGGCGCCGCGGCTTCACGCGACATGCCGTATCTCGCTCGCGATGCGCGCTTTGAGGGACTGACGGATGGACTTCTCCGAGCTGCTGCACGAATGGCACGACTTCTACATGCTTCTCGGCACCGCATCGGCGACGCTGGTCGGCCTGATGTTCGTCGCCACCTCGATCGGCGCCACAGTCTTCAACGAGGAGAGCCGCGCCGCCCTCGAGGCCTTCATCACGCCGACCGTGGTTCATTTCGCGGCGGTGCTGTACGCCTGTCTGGTGTTCGTCATACCGAGCCACCGCTGGGGGACGCTGAGCACGCTGCTCGCGCTCGGCGGCATCGCGGGCACGATCTACAGCGGCAGGGTCATCGTCGAGCTCGTGATCCGGCGCCGGTTCAATGTCGATCTCACCGATCGGGCCTTCTATGCGCTCATTCCGCTCGCCGGGTATCTGCTCGCGCTGGTCGCGGCGGGGCTGGTCTTCGCCCACTCCGGGACCGGCGCCTACGCCATGGCCGTCGCCGTGATGCTGCTGCTGACAGCCGGGCTGCGCAATGCCTGGGACATGATGCTCTGGATCATGATCAAGGTGCCGGGCGGTGCGCCGCCGCCTCAATCCTGAGCGATTCCGATATGCGAACTTCGGGTTCGCGGCACTGGTTCTTTTTGCCCCGCCATTGGGCTAAACAGACGGCCCGCCCTCACGACATCACCGGGAGAACGAGATGCGAGCCTTTCGACGCGCCGGCACTTTGATGGCGCTTGCCCTCATCGCCGCCGGAGGGATGGCGACCCCAACCGCAACCGCCCAGACCATCGGGAGCACCATGACCACACCATCCGGACTGAAGATCACCGACAGCAAGATCGGCACCGGCGCGACGCCCAAGCAAGGCCAGACCTGCGTGGTCCACTACACCGGCTGGCTGTACGAGAACGGCGCCAAAGGCAAGAAATTCGACTCGTCGGTCGATCGCGGACAGCCATTCGAGTTTCCGGTCGGCATGCACCGGGTCATCGCCGGATGGGACGAGGGCGTCGCCAGCATGAAGGTCGGCGGCAAGCGCACCCTGATCATCCCGCCCGACCTCGGTTATGGCGCTCGCGGGGCCGGCGGCGTCATTCCGCCCAACGCGACCCTGATCTTCGAGGTCGAGCTCATCGGCGTGAAGGGCTGATCCGCCGCCTCGTCCCTGTAACGATTGCCCAAGACCATTTCGGGAGGACAACCATGAGCAGCTACAAACTCGTCACCTTCGAGAGCGCGGACGAGCCGCGCGCCGGCATGGTGGTGAACGACCGCGTCGTCGATATCGCGGCGCTCACCGGCCGGTCCGCCTACGGCAGCATGCTGGGCGTGCTCGCCGACTGGCCCGCCGCCGACGCCATGCTGCGCAAGGCGGCCGCCAGCTCGTCGCAGACCGGGGGGATGCCGATCGCACAGGTGAAGCTCATGGCGCCGATCCCCCATCCCGGCGCGATCTATTGCGCGGGCGCGAACTACACCGATCATGCGCTCGAGATGTCCAAGCTGCACAATCGGCCGGTCGAGCCCGATCCGCATACCCAGGGGCTCAAGCCCTGGCACTTCATCAAGGTCTCGCACGCGGTGGCGGCGGACGGCGACACCATCAACATCACGGCGGCCTCGAAGACCATGGACTGGGAGATCGAGCTCGCTGCCGTGATCGGCAAGCCGGCCAAGAATGTGTCCATCGAGAAGGCGCTCGATTACGTCGCCGGCTACACCATCGCCAACGACCTCTCCGCGCGCGACATGGGACGCCGCCCGCACATCTCCGACACCTCGCCGTTCAAGGCCGACTGGGTCGCGCACAAGAACTTCGACGGCTCCTGCCCGATGGGGCCGTGGATCGTGCCGGCCTCCGATATCGGCGACCCGCACAACCTCGCCATGAAGCTGTGGGTCAGCGACGTGATCAAGCAGGATTCCAATTCCGGGCAGATGATCTTCAACATCAACGAGCAGATCTCGCATATCTCGTCGCGCATCACCCTGCACCCGGGCGACGTGATCCTCACCGGCACCCCAGCGGGGGTCGGCGCCGCGCGCAAGGAATTCCTCAAGGCCGGCGACACCGTCAAGCTGTGGATCGACAAGATCGGCACGCTGACCAACAAGATGGCCTGAGCCTCGTCCACATGGACAGCGCCGACTTCGACGCGCTGGAGGAGCGCGCCCGCCAGGTGCTCTCACCCGGCGCCTTTGCGTTCGCGGCCGCCGGCGCCGACGACGAGCTCACGCTCGCCGACAATATCGCGGCCTGGCGGCGGCTGCGGCTTCGCCCGCGCATGCTCCGGGACGTCGCCGCGATCGACATGTCGACCAGCGTGCTCGGCGCCCGCATCCAATCGCCCCTGATGGTGGCGCCGACCGGGCGGCACAAGCTGTTCCATGCGCAGGGCGAGCGCGCGACCGCGCGCGGCGCGGCGGCCGCCGGCGTGCCGTACGTGATGGCGACCACCTCGACGGTGACGATCGAGGAGGTGGCGGCGGAGCATAGGTCCGCGCCGCAATGGTTCCAGCTCTCTCTGCCGCGCGAACGTGCCGTCACCGAAGGGCTGATCGATCGCCTCGCCGCCGCCGGCTTCGGCGCGATCGTGCTCACCGTCGACCAGCCGGTCTACGGAGCGAGCCCGCGCGCCGCCCGCGCACCGCTCGATCCCTCGCCCGACATCCGCGCCGTCAATCTGCCCGGCCAGCCGGTCGCAGCGCACGGCTACGGTCCGGCCCACAGCGGCACGGTCACGTTTCCGGCGACCTGGTGTGACCTCGAATGGCTGGCGGGGCGCTCACCGCTGCCGGTGGTGGTGAAGGGCATTTTGCGCGCCGACGATGCATTGAGCTGCATCGAGGCCGGCGCCAGAGGCATCATCGTCTCCAACCATGGCGGCCGTCATCTCGACGCGGCGGTCGCGACCGCCGACGCCTTGCCGGAGATCGCGACGGCGGTCGGCGGCAAGGCCGAGGTCTATGTGGATGGCGGCATCCGCCGCGGCACCGACATTGTCAAGGCGCTGGCGCTCGGCGCCCGCGCGGTGCTGATCGGCCGCCCGACGGTCTGGGGCCTCGCGATTGACGGCGCCGACGGCGTGCGCGCCGTGTTCGACCACCTGGGCGGCGAGCTGATGCGCACCATGGCGCTGTGCGGGGTGGCGAAACTGAGCGAGATCACACGGGATTTGGTGGCGTAGGGTGGGCAAAGGCGCGGAACGCGCCGTGCCCACGTGGTCGTCGCGACAGCGGTGCGCACGCTTCGCTTTGCGCACCCTACGGCGTGACTACAGAGCAACGGTCTCCGGCTTCCCGGTCTCCAGCGATCTCACCACCGCCTCGAACGCCCCGACCAGGTCGAGCATCTGCTCCGGCCTGACCAGAAACGGCGCTTTCCCCTCGACCGCGTCGGCGAAGGACTCGACAAGCACTTTCAGCGAGTCGACATGTGGAAACGTCCGCTCCTCGGCCGGCTTGCCGATATAGCCCACCCGCAGCATGTCCTCGTCGCGCGCCTCCGCGAACCCTTTCGTGCCGAAAACGTGGATGCGCCAGAACGGCACGGTGGCGCGCACCGTCGCCATCAGGCCGGTCGCTCCGCTCGCGAACTCGGCGAGCACCGCCACCACGTCGCGCGGGTCGGGCGACCCCTTGGGCGCGAAGGCCTTGGCGTCGACCCGGCGGATCGGGCCCGCCAGGTTCACGAACGCATCGAGCACATGCAGGCCGGCGCCCGTCATTCCGTAGCCCGGCGACTCGCGCGGATCGTCGCGCCATCCGCCGGCGACCCGGGTCGAATGATCGTTGGAGAAATGCCCCTCCACGTGCATGATCTGGCCGAGCGAGCCGCCGGCGACCAGCGCCTTCAGTTCGCGCATCGATGCAAAGCAGCGCTTGTTGTTGCCGGCCCCGAGCGGCACGTCCGCCTTGCGGCAAGCCTCGACCGAGAGCGCCGCTTCCGCCCGCGTCAGCGCCAGCGGCTTCTCGCACCAGACCGGCTTGCCGGCACGCGCGACCGCGGCGACCTGCTGCACGTGCAGCGAATGCGGCGTCGCCAGGAAGATCGCCTGCACGTCGGGATTTCGGATCGCATCGTCGAGCTCGGTCGTCAGCTTGAAGCCGTGCTGTTGGGCAAATCCGCGCACCTCGTCCGGCTCCTTGCTCACGCCGTGGATGAAGCGCAGCCGGTCGCTCTTGCCCTGCACCGCGGTGACGAGCGACTTGCCCCAGCGGCCGAGGCCGATGACCGCCGCGTTGATCATGCTGCTCTCTCCTTCGTCATGTTCGTCATGGCCGGGCTCGTCCCGGCCATCCCCGTGAGGAGACCGCAGTGGCCATGGATCGGATCGCCGGAACCTGGCGGCTGCGCGCCGACGGTCCGGCGATGACGCTTGTCATTCGGCAATCGGGGTGACATGCAAATCATCCGAAGGCAATCGAGAATGCGAGGGTTGCGATGAGCTTCGAACAGCCGGTCGGCGTGATCGGGATCGGCCTGATGGGCGAGGTCTTCGCCCGCCGCCTGGTCGCAGCGGGCTTCGGCGTGGTCGGGTTCGACATCGACCCGCAGAAGACCGCCCGCCTTCAAGAGTTCGGTGCCCATGCCGCCGCCTCCATCGCCGATGTGGCGCGGGCCGCGCGCCCGATCCTGCTCGCGGTGTTCGACACCAACCAGGTCGAGCAGGTGGTCGAGCAGGAGATCCTCCCCGCGCTCGGTCAAGCCGGCCGTGATCCCGCCAAGATCGTGCTGTGCACCAGCACCTGCGATCCCGACCGGGTGGCGGCGCTGGCGGGGCGGGTCGAGAAACGCGGCCTGCGCTTCCTCGAGACGCCGGTCTCCGGCACCAGCGAGCAGGTGCGCCAGGGCGACGGCGTGGGCCTGATCGGCGGCGACAGAACGGTCGCGGCGGAGGTCGACGACGTGTTGCAGGCGCTCTTTCCGAAGCGCTTCCACGTCGGCCGCGCCGGCGACGGCGGGCGCACCAAGCTCGCCGTCAATCTCATTCTGGGCCTCAATCGGCTGGCGCTCGCCGAGGGTCTCGTGTTCGCCTCCCGTCTCGGCCTCGATCCGACATCGTTTCTCGGCGTCGCGCGCGCCTCCGCCGCCTACTCGCAGGTGATGGACACCAAGGGCCGGAAGATGATCGGACGCGATTTCCGTCCCGAGGGCCGCGCGCGCCAGACCCTCAAGGATGTCCATCTCATGCTCGAGCAGGCCGAGAAGATCGGCCAGCCGCTGCCGCTGCTCAATGTGCATTGCGACGTGCTCGAGGCCTGCGTGCGCAACGATGAGGGCGAGCTCGACAACAGCGTCATCGTCGCGGAGATCCGCCGGCGCGGCGGGAAGGCTTAATCGAAAGTCGGGCCCGAGGAGGTTGCCGCAAACTCAGCGGGCCCCTTCTCCCCGCGGGCGGGGAGAAGGTGGGGATGAGGGGGCCTCTCCGCGAGTCGTTGAATCAAGTTTCGTGGAAGCGCCCCCTCACCCCG
>DASTZX010000435.1:0-2261 GCA_035764045.1 Xanthobacteraceae bacterium
GCAGATCTGCGCCAGCGCGGTCTTGAGCCCCTGCCCCATGGCGGCGGCGCCGGTCGCTACCGTGACCCGGCCGGACGGCGCGACGCGCACCAGCCCCGATTCGAACGGACCGCGGCCGGTTCCTTTGAGCGCATGGGCGAGACCGATGCCGATGTAGCGACCCTTCGTCCGCGCCGCGGCCTGGCGCTCCGGGAACGTGTCCCACTGCGCGGCCTCGAGCACCTGCGCCTGGCAGGCCGGATAATCGCCGCTGTCGTATTCGATGCCGGCGCCGGAGCGTTCCTTGAGCGGCAGCGAATAGGGCATGCGCTCGGCCGGAATGAGATTGCGGCGGCGGACCTCGGCGCGGTCGAGCTTGAGCTCGCGCGCGATCGCGTCCATCAGCCGCTCGATCGCGAACGAGGCCTGCGGGTAGCCGGCCCCGCGCACCGAGGACACCGGGGTCTTGTTGGTCGCCGCGACCGCCACGTCCATGTGCAGCGCTGGCACCACATAGGGGCCGCTCAGGGCCTTGGCGGAATTGTACGGTTGGTTGACGTCCTGGAGCGCATAGGCGCCCTGGTCGTGCAGCAGCCGGCCGCGGATGCCGAGAACTTTTCCCTCGCCGTCGACCGCGAGCTCGAGCGACCAGTGCTGATCGCGCTCCTGCGCCGCGTTGGTGAAGTGCTCGCGCCGGTCCTCGATCCATTTGATCGAGCGGCGGAGAAGGCGCGCGGCCGCCACGACGGCGACGTCCTCGGAATAGACGCAGAGCTTCGGCCCGAACCCGCCGCCGACGTCGGGCGTCGCGACGCGCAGCCGGTTGTCGTCGAGGCGCACACAGGCATTGAGCGAGTTCAACAGGTCGTGCGCCTTCTGGGTCGAGGCCCAGACCGTCATCGTCTCGTCGGCATCGCGCCACTCGGCGAGCAGGCCGCGACCCTCGATCGGATGGCCCGCGCCGCGATGCTGCCAGAGCTCCTCGCGGATCACATGCTTGGCGGCCGCAAAGGCGGCGGCGGGATCGCCATAGCTGACCTTGAACGACGCGATGAGGTTCGAGGCGACCTCGCGCCGCACCGCGGGCGCGCCCGGGCGCGCCGCCTCGCGGCAATCGGCGGCCGACGGCAGCGTCTCGTAGTCGACCGCGACCAGCGCGGCCGCGTCCTCGGCGATGTAGCGGCTCGCCGCCACCACGATCGCGACCGGCTCGCCCACATAGGACACCTCGCCGTCGGCGAGCGCGAACGGCCACATGGTGTCGAGCGGCGTGCCCGCATTGGAGCGCCGGGTCATGCGGCGCTGCGCCAGCACCGGCGCGAGGTCGTCGAGGGTGAGCACCGCATGGACGCCCGCCACGGCCGTGGCAGCGCCGGTCGACAGCCCGCGGATCAGCGCGTGCGGGTGCGGGCTGCGCACGAAGGCGGCATGCAGCACGCCGCCGAGCGCGAGGTCGTCGACGAAGCGTCCGCGCCCGCGCAGCAGCGCCTCGTCCTCGAGGCGCGGAATGCGCGCGCCGATCACGGGAGGCATGGCGGATGCACCTTCCTTCACCTCTCCCCGCTGGCGGGGAGAGGTCGACGCGCGAGCGTCAGCGAAGCGCGTCGGGTGAGGGGGCGTCGCCGCGAGTCGTTGCATCGCGGGTGTTCAGCGCCCCTCACCCCGACCCTCTCCCCGCAAGCGGGGAGAGGGAGCGCGGGCGCATTGCCCACGCCCCTCACGGCGCGATCGCCTTGGCGGCCTTGGAGACGATGTCCTTCGGCGTCTTGTAGATATCGTTCACCAGCTCCTCGATCGCGGCGGCGCTGACCGGATTGACATCCGCCTTCATCTTGGCCGCCTCGGCCAGGAACTCCGGATCCTTCATGGTCGCGTCGAACGCCGCGATCAGGGCGCGCTTGCGGTCCTCGGGAATGCCGGGCGGGGCCGCGAACGGGCGCGCCATCTCCTGGCTCGCCAGGATCAGCCGCACGATCTGCTTCTGCTCCTCGCCCTTGACGAGATCCATCACGCCGGGGACGTCGGGAATATCGGCCTCCTTGTGCAGCCCCGCCTGCACCGGGATGTTGACCTTCTTGCCGGCGATCCAGTCGCCGTGGCGCGTCTTGACGGTCGACCACGAGAGCCCGCACATCCCGTCCACCTCGCCGCGCTCCATTGCCAGCGCGACGTCGTTCGTCCCCGGATAGCCGCTGACCAGCTTGAGCTTGGCGCCGAACACGTTCTTGAACATCAGCGCGAAGATGTCGGGATCGGCGCCGGCGCCGAGACCGCCCATGGTG
>DASTZX010000436.1:0-2815 GCA_035764045.1 Xanthobacteraceae bacterium
GAAGGCGAGCAACCGAGATGTCAGCGCCGCGGCCCGTTGCGCGCCGCGCTTCGCGTTTGCAAGCGCGCGATGGAGGTTCGGTCCTCCGACATTGCTGTCGCGCGGCGATCAGGATGGAAGGCAGCGTCAATCAAGGTGAGAGAGTTTCGCTGGGCCCGTGACGTAGGGAGGGCGTAGCCCGACCGGAGTTACGGGCCCAGCGTCGGCGCGATCCCGAGGAGGACCGCGCCGACTGGTGATCGCGGCCGGCGGGGTTATGCAAGTGGTTCTTCCGCCAAGAGGAATCACTCGCGTGCCCGGCCGACACATCACAGATCACCAGATGAGGCTCTACATGAAGTACCGTCAGACCGATAGCCCGCCAGTGGCGGCGGCCAAGGCATCATTCAGTGCGTCGACCGCCTATCGGATCGAGAGAGACCCCCGATTTCCATCGCAAAGGAAGGCGCCCCGCGGCCGGCGACGGCCGGACCCGTTGAGCGACGTGTTCGAGACCGAGATCGTCCCGATCCTGAAGGCGGCACCTGGCTTACGCCCGGTGGCGGTGTTCGAGGAGATGCTGCGGCGTCATCCGGATCTCGGCAGCGGTATCCGTCGTACCCTGGAACGTCGGATCCGTGCATGGCGGGCGATCCACGGCGAGGAGCAGGAGGTGATCTTCCGCCAAACCCACGAGCCTGGCCAACTCGGCCTCTCCGACTTCACAGACATGGACGAATTGGGTGTTACGATTGCGGGTGCACCGCTGGATCATCGTCTCTATCACTTCCGTTTGGCCTATTGCGGGTTCGAGCACGCCCACGTCGTGCTTGGCGGCGAGAGCTTCGTTGCCCTGGCCGAAGGCCTGCAGAATGCCCTCTGGTCGCTCGGTGGGGCGCCGCGGGAGCATCGGACCGACAGTCTGTCGGCCGCATTCTGCAATCTCGATCGTGATGCACGGGACGATCTGACGCAGCGATACGAGGCCCTTTGTGCCCATTACGGCATGCGGCCTTCCCGCAACAATCGAGGTGTTGCTCACGAGAATGGTTCGATCGAAGGGCCCCACGGTCATCTCAAGCGAGCAATCGCGGACGCCTTGCTGCTGCGCGGAACTGTCGACTTCGACGATCTTGCCACCTATCGCGGCTTCATCGACGAGATCGTCAGCCGCCGCAATGCCCGCAACGCCAAGCGGATCGATAGCGAGCGCGTGGTGTTGCAGGCGCTGCCCGATCGGCGCACCTCCGACTACGAAGAGGTGATCGTCCGCGTGACATCGTCCGGCGGCTTCACCCTGCGCAAGGTGTTCTACACGGTGCCATCGCGCCTGATCGGTCACCGGCTGCGGGTGCGCCTTTACGATGATCGTCTCGACGTGTTCGTCGGCGGCACCCATCTCGTCACCCTGCCGCGTGGGCGGCCGCATCCCAATGGCAAGTACGACCAGGTCGTCGATTATCGGCACGTGATCCATTCCCTGCGGCGCAAGCCGATGGCGCTTCTCAATCTGGTCTACCGAGATCGGCTGTTCCCGCGCGATGCCTATCGGAAGACCTTCGATCGCTTGCGCGAACGCTTGCCGGACAAAAAAGCCTGCCGGATCATGGTCGATCTCCTCGCGCTCGCTCATGAACGCGGCTGCGAGACCGAACTCGCCGATCAGCTCACCGCCGACCTCGACGCCGGCCGACTGCCCGACCTCAACCGGCTACGTGCTCACTTCGCCCCCGATCCCGCCAACCTGCCGAACGTCGTGGTGCAGCTCGTGCCGCTTGCGACCTACGAATGCCTCATCGGTACCGCCGAGACCGGAGGTGCCGCATGAGCGTAACGAACACGGTTGATGCCGCGCGCCTCAATCTGTTGCTCAATGAGCTCCGTCTGCCTGCCATCAAGGTGCTGTGGGCGCAATTTGCCGAACAGTCCGACAAGGAAGGCTGGCCGGCCGGCCGCTTCCTCGCGACCATCGCCGAGCACGAGATCGCCGAACGCGGCCGCCGTCGGATCGAACGACACCTTGTCGAAGCACGTTTGCCCGCCGGAAAGACCTTCGACAGCTTCGACTTCGAAGCCGTGCCGATGATCTCGAAGGCGCAGGTGATGGCGCTCGCCGCTGGTGACAGCTGGCTGGGCAAGGGCGCCAATTTGCTGTTGTTCGGCCCGCCCGGCGGCGGAAAGAGCCACTTGGCGGCAGCGATCGGCCTGGCCCTCATCGAGAACGGATGGCGCGTCCTCTTCACCCGCACCA
Source organism: Xanthobacteraceae bacterium (assembly GCA_035764045.1). Lineage (GTDB taxonomy): Bacteria > Pseudomonadota > Alphaproteobacteria > Rhizobiales > Xanthobacteraceae > JAVDCA01. The sequence continues at coordinate 2,231 of DASTZX010000436.1, forward strand.
CCGATCTCGTGCAGAAGCTCCAGCTGGCGCGACGCGAGCTCAACCTCGAGGCGGCCATCAATCGTCTCGATCGCTTCGATCTCCTGATCCTTGATGATCTCGCTTACGTCACAAAGGATCAGGCCGAGACCAGCGTGCTGTTCGAGCTCATCAGTGCACGCTACGAGCGCCGCTCGATGCTGATCACCGCCAATCAGCCATTCGGCGAATGGAACAGGGTCTTCCCGGATCCCGCCATGACCCTCGCCGCTATCGATCGCCTCGTTCACCACGCCACCATCGTCGAGATGAACGTCGAGAGCTATCGCAGACGAACCGCCCTCGAACGAAAACGCGGTCCAGGACGGCCGGCATCGCACGCGACACCCAAAACCGTCGCTGATTGACGCTGCGCGACAATCAGAGTTCAACAAAACTCTTGCGCGCGACAATCATCGCGGCAATCATCATCAGGCCGCGACACTGCCTCGCCATCCTGATCGCCGCGCACTTCCTACCCAGATTGCCGCGCTACAGGTCCGATCGATCCGTCGCCGACGATCGACCAGGCCATAAACGGTGGCTATTCGTGGCTCGAAATCGAAT
>DASTZX010000437.1:0-4909 GCA_035764045.1 Xanthobacteraceae bacterium
GTCGCCGGCGCGCTCGAGCTCGGCCGGGAGAAGATGGCGATGGCGCGCGAGCTCGGACCGCGCCGAACGCATGCGGGAATCGTGAACCGCGGCCATGAACCGTGCGAACCAGGCGCGGCGGCGCGAGCGGCGCGCGAGCGCCGAGGGCGAAAGATCGAGACCGAGGGTTGCCATGACGGGGCTCCTTTCGACGCGATCGTCGAGCGCCGAACCGGTGCCTTGCCAATGCGTTGATTCGGCAGCGCAATATACTCATTTGTGCGACTGCGAAGTCCTCGCGCAGCCGCAGCTCAAGTGCGAGAAAGGCGCATGGCTACGGGATTTCTTCGCAGCCCGGCATGAGGCAATGTTGATCCTCCGGCAGGGCCATCGCGAGAATTTTATTGCGCTGCACAATCCTACTGATCGATTCCATCACCACAATTCATGCCGGTTGCCGCCGGCGACAGGGCTCCATATAGAGTCGGCCCATGGCGGCCCGATTTCAGTCGTTCGATGATCCTTCCGACCGAGCGGCGAGCGGGCCTCGCGTGGCGGCGTTGCGCGACGCGCTCAAGCGCCGCGGGCTCGACGGCTTCATCGTCCCGCACGCCGACCGCTACCAGAACGAATACGTACCGCCCTCCGACGAGCGGCTCGCCTGGATCTCCGGATTCACCGGATCGGCCGGCAGCGCGATCGTGCTTGCCGATCGGGCGGCGCTGTTCGTCGACGGCCGATATACGCTGCAGGCGCGCGAGCAGGTCGCTCCCGACCTGTTCGAGATCGTGCATCTGACCGAGACGACGCCCGAGCAATGGATCGAGAAGACGCTCGGCGAAGGCGCCAAGCTCGGCTACGACCCGTGGCTGCACACCATCGAGGGCGCGGAGAAGCTGGCCAAGGCCTGCGCGGCCGCCGGCGCCAGCCTCGTGCCGGCCGAGCCCAATCCGCTCGACGCGGTGTGGACCGATCGCCCGCCCGCGCCGCTCGGCGCGGTCGTGCTGCACGAGCAGAAATTCGCCGGCGAGGCGGCGGCCAAGAAGCTCGAGCGCATCCGCGGCGAGCTCGCCAAGCTCAAGGCCGACGCGCTGGTGGTGAGCGATCCGCAGGCCGCCTGCTGGGCGTTCAACATCCGCGGCAGCGACGTCGCGCATACGCCGCTCGCGCTCGCGGTGGCGATCGTGCCGCGCGAGGGCCGGCCCTCCCTGTTCGTCGACGGCCGCAAGCTGTCGAACGCCGTGCGCGACGCGCTCGCCGCCGTCGCCGAGCTGCGCGAGGCCGAGGCCTTCGCGGGCGAACTCAAAGCGCTCGGCGCCGCGCATCGCGCGGTGCGGGTCGATGCGGGCGCCGCCGCCGATGCGATCGGCCGGCTGATCACGCAAGGCGGCGGAAAGATCCGGCGCGGCGCCGATCCGATCGCGCCGATGAAGGCGGTGAAGAACGAGACCGAGATCGCCGGCGCGCGCGCCGCGCATAAGCGTGACGGCGCCGCGGTCGCGCGCTTCCTCGCCTGGTTCGAGCGGGCGGTGGCGGGCGGCAAGCTGACCGAGATCGACGCCGTGACGGCGCTGGAGGATTTCCGCCGCGACACCGGCCTTCTCAAGGACATCTCGTTCCCGACCATCGCGGGCGCAGGGCCGAATGGCGCGATCGTCCATTACCGGGTCACGACGAAGACCAACCGCCGCATCGAGCCGGACAGCCTGTTCCTGATCGACTCCGGCGCGCAGTATCAGGACGGAACCACGGACATCACCCGCACGCTCGCGACCGGACGGGCGAGCGAGGAGATGCGCGACCGCTTCACGCGCGTGCTGCGCGGGCACATCGCCATCGCGCGCGCAGTGTTTCCCGAAGGCACGACGGGCGCGCAGATCGACAGCTTCGCGCGCGTGCCGCTGTGGAGCGCCGGGCTCGACTTCGAGCACGGCACCGGGCATGGCGTCGGCAGCTATCTGTCGGTGCACGAGGGGCCGGCACGCATCGCCAAGCTCGGCAGCGCGGCGCTCAAGGCCGGCATGATCCTCTCGAACGAACCCGGCTACTACAAGGCCGGCGCCTACGGCATCCGGGTCGAGAACCTGGTGCTGGTGGTCGCGGCGCCCGCGGTCGCCGGTGGCGAGAAGCCGCTGCTGACATTCGAGACGCTCACGCTGGTGCCGATCGATCGGCGGCTGATCGACCCCGCCGCCATGACGGCGGACGAGATCGGCTGGCTCGACGCCTATCATGCGCGCGTCGCGGCGGAGCTTGCGCCGCTGGTCGACGCAGAGACCCGGGCGTGGCTGACGCGCGCGACCGCGCCGCTGCGCTGATTGCGGCCCGGCCGGCGGGTTTTCTGCATTCATCAAGGAACTTGATGGGCGGCAAAATGACAGCAGCGGGGTCGTACTAGCACCTCGACAAGCAGGCTGGAACTTTTCTAAAACAAGGTCTGCTCGACCCACCGCCGCCCGGAGGCCCCCAGCCGATGAATTATGGCGCGTATTTCGCCGACGCCCTGGCCCGCCTGCGGGACGAGCGCCGCTATCGGGTGTTTGCCGACCTCGAGCGCATCGCCGGGCGGTTTCCGCACGCCATCTGGCATTCGCCGCAGGGGCGGCGCGACGTCGTGATCTGGTGCTCCAACGATTATCTCGCCATGGGCCAGCACCCCAAGGTGATCGGCGCGATGGTTGAGACCGCGACCCGGATGGGCACCGGCGCCGGCGGCACCCGCAACATCGCCGGCAACAACCATCCGCTGGTCGAGCTCGAGCGCGAGCTCGCCGACCTGCACCGCAAGGAGGACGCGCTGGTCTTCACCTCCGGCTACGTCTCGAACGAGACCGGCATCTCGACCATCGTCAAGCTGCTGCCGGACTGCGTGATCCTCTCCGACGCGCTTAACCACAATTCTATGATCGAGGGCGTGCGGCAGTCGGGCGGCGAAAAGAAGATCTTCCGCCATAACGACATGGAGCATCTCGAGGAGCTCCTGCGCGCGGCCGGCGCGCGGCCGAAGCTGATCGTGTTCGAAGGCCTCTATTCGATGGACGGCGACGTCGCGCCGGTGAAGCGCATCTGCGACCTCGCCGAGCGCTACGGCGCGATGACCTATGTGGACGAGGTGCACGCGGTCGGCATGTACGGCCCGCGCGGCGGCGGCATCGCCGAGCGCGAGGGCGTGATGGACCGCATCGACGTGTGCGAGGGCACGCTCGCCAAGGCGTTCGGCTGCCTGGGGGGCTACATCGCGGGCCGCGCCGACCTGATCGATGCGGTGCGCTCCTATGCGCCGGGCTTCATCTTCACCACCGCGCTGCCGCCGTCCGTGTGCGCGGCGGCGACCGCGGCGATCCGGCATCTGAAGACCTCGAGCTGGGAACGCGAGCGCCACCAGGAGCGCGCCGCCCGCACCAAGGCTGTGCTCACCGCCGCCCGCCTGCCGGTGATGCCGAGCGACACCCATATCGTGCCGGTGCTGGTCGGCGAGCCGGAGAAATGCAAGGCAGCGAGCGATCTGCTGCTCGAGGAGCACGGCATCTACATCCAGCCGATCAACTATCCGACGGTGCCGCGCGGCAGCGAGCGCCTGCGCATCACCCCCTCGCCCTATCACGACGACGCGCTGATCGACGGGCTGGCGGAAGCGCTGGTCGATGTGTGGGATCGGCTGGGCCTGCCCCTCAAGGAGCGCGCGCTCGCCGCCGAGTAGGCGCGCGCGGATGGCGCGTTCCGGCCGGTTCGGGTCGGGCATTTTCGCCCCAGCCTAAGCGAGGCGCATGCCCGGCCGTGACCGCGACAACCGCCATCGGCATCATGTGCAAGGCCCCGCAGCCCGGCCGCACCAAGACGCGCCTCGCAGCGAACATCGGGCCGACAGCCGCGGCAGAACTATCGGCCTGCTTCCTGCGTGATCTCGCTGCGGCGATCGACGCGATCCCGGACGCGATCGGCCGGCGCGGCTTCGCGGTCTACGCGCCGGCCGGCGCCGAGCCGATCCTGCGCGGCTTGCTCCCGCCGGAGTTCGGGTTGTTCCTGCAGCAGGGCCGGCACCTCGGCGAGGCCCTGCTCGGCGCGACGCGCGGTCTGCTCGCGGCAGGACACGGCAGCGTCCTGCTCGTGAACGGCGACAGCCCGTCGTTGCCGGCGAAGTTCCTGCTGCAGGCGATCGAGACGCTGCGCGCGCCGGGCGACCGGGTGGTCCTCGGGCCGGCGAGCGACGGCGGCTATTACCTGATCGGGTTGAAATTCCCGCATGAGCGGCTGTTCGACGATATCGACTGGGGCACCGCGTCGGTGCTCCGGCAGACCTGTGCGCGAGCGAGCGAAATCGGCCTCGCGGTCAGCACGCTGCCGGAATGGTACGATGTCGACGACGAGGAGACGCTCGGTTGGCTTCGCGACGAGCTCGCGGGACATTCGACGCGATTTAAAGGCGGCGGCGCCGCGGCCTTCACCCGGGCTTATCTCGCCGCCATGGCAACGGAGTCCCGATGAGCGGCGTCCTCGACTCCGCACCGGTCCGCACGCAAGGGGCGCAATGGTTCGGTGACGAGGTCTCGGCCCTGCGCGGCCTCGCCGCGATCGGGGCCGTCGTCGCTGCATTGACGGTCGCGACGCCGTTCGCGTTCAAGGCGGCCGGCGACAACGCCTTCATCGCACTGACCATCCCGGCCGGCCTGTTGGTGATCGCCGCCACCGCGCTGGCCGAGCGTGCGCCGACCCGGCGCGCACTCTGGCTCATCATCGCGGTGGCGGTCGGCTTGCGCATCGTCGCGCTGTCATGGGAGCCGCTGCTGTCGAGCGACATCTATCGCTACATCTGGGACGGCAACGTGCAGGCGGCGGGGTTCAATCCTTATCGCTATGTCCCGGCCGACGCGGCGCTTGCCGGGCTGCGCGATGCGGCAATCTTCCCGAACATCAATCGCGCCGATTACGC
>DASTZX010000438.1:0-22609 GCA_035764045.1 Xanthobacteraceae bacterium
GCGCTGCTCGCGCCGCCGAGCGGCCCGTTGAGCGGCAGGCGCGTGCTCGTCACCTCCGGCCCGACCCATGAGCCGATCGATCCGGTGCGCTATATCGCCAACCGATCGTCCGGCAAGCAGGGCCACGCCATCGCACGCGCCGCCGCGCAGGCGGGCGCCGCCGTGACGCTGGTGTCGGGTCCGGTGAGCGTGCCCGATCCGGCCGGCGTGAGCGTGGTGCATGCCGAGAGCGCGCGCGACATGCTCCGTGCGGTCGAGGCCGCGCTGCCGGTCGATGTCGCGATCTTCGCAGCCGCGGTTGCGGACTGGCGCGTCGCCGAGGCGAGCGGACAGAAGCTCAAGAAGGAGGGGGGCGGCGCGCCGAGGCTGGCGCTCACCGAAAATCCCGACATCCTCGCGACGGTCGCGCACCTCAAGTCGCAGCGCCCGCCGCTCGTCATCGGCTTTGCGGCCGAAACCGAGCGGGTGGTCGAGCATGCCAAGGCGAAGCTCAAGCGCAAGGGCTGCGACTGGATTCTCGCCAACGACGTCTCGGCCGACTCGGGCGTGATGGGCGGCGATCTCAACCGCATCCATCTCGTCACCGCGGGCGGTGTCGAGGACTGGCCGACGCAAAGCAAGGACGAGGTGGCGCGCATGCTGGTCGCGCGCATCGCGAGCGCACTCGAAGCGGCGGGCGGTTCGCGATGAGCGCGCCCGACGTCGCAGTGCAGATCCTGCGCCTGCCGCACGGCGCCGAGCTCCCGCTGCCGGAATACCAGAGCGCGCAGGCGGCGGGTCTCGACCTTCTCGCCGCCGTGCCGGCCGATGCGGCGGTCGTGCTCGCGCCGCTGGCGCGGGCGCTGATCCCGACCGGGATCGCCATCGCGCTGCCGGGCGGAATGGAAGCCCAGGTGCGGCCGCGCTCCGGGCTCGCGGCGCGCCACGGGCTGACGGTGCTCAACAGCCCGGGCACGATCGACGCCGATTATCGCGGCGAGATCCAGGTCATCCTGGCCAACCTCGGGGCCGAGCCTTTCACGGTCGCGCGCGGCCTGCGGATCGCCCAGCTGGTCATCGCCCCGGTGGCCCGCGCCCGGCTGATCGAGGTGCGCGCGCTCGACGCCACGCCCCGGGGCGACGGCGGCTTCGGCTCGACGGGGGGAGGCAGCCGCCCCGCGAAACCCTAGACCCGGAGCGGAATGTACGATATTACCTGCATATTGAGGTACTTGATTGACACTGGCGGACGCCGGAATGCCGATCTTGCCGCGCAAGGCCATCCTCGCCATCGCCGCCGTGGTGGATGTCGCGATGCACGAGGGGGAGCAGCCGGTCTCCGCCAAGGCGCTCGCGACCCGCCATGGCCTGCCGCCGCGCCATCTCGAGCCGGTGCTGCAGGCGCTGGTGCGTGCCGGCATCCTCAAAGGCATCCGCGGGCCGGGCGGCGGCTACGAGCTCGCCGGTGAGCCGGGCGAGATCACGGCCGCGCACGTGCTGCGCGCTGCCGAGCTCGCCGAGGGCGAGGAGGCCATACCGGAGACCAATTCGCCGCTCGTCTCCGAGATCGTCCTGCCGGCCATGGCCGATGCCGAGAAGGCGCTGTCGGATGCGCTGGCGCGGATCACGATCGCCGACATGCTGCGGCCCGAGGCGCGGCAACGCGCGGCGGGTGCATGAGGCCGCCGCTCACTCCATCTTGAGCCCCGACTGGCGCACCACCTCGTCCCAGCGCGCCTCCTCCTTGACGAGGAATGCGGAGAACTCGGCCGGCGCGTCGGGGCGGACCTCGGCGCCGAGGCGCTCGAGCGCGGTGCGCACGTCGGGCATCGCCAGCACCTGATGGATCGCGCCGTTGAGCTTGTCGACTACCGCCGGCGGCGTCGCCGCGGGCGCCATCAGACCCGTGAAGGTGAGCGCGACGAAATCCGGCAGTCCGCCTTCGATCAGCGTCGGCAGCTCGGGCGCGAGCGGATTGCGGCGCTCGCTCGCGACGCCGAGCGCGCGCAGCTTGCCGGCGCGCACCATCGGCAGCAGGCCCGCGACCTCGCCGAACATCAGGTGGATCTGGCCCGCGAGCAGCGCGGTCTGCGCCTCGGCCGCTCCCTTGTAGGGGATGTGCATGATGTCGATCCCGGCCTTGAGCTTGAGGAGCTCGCCCGCGAGATGCGTCAGGTTGCCGAATCCGGCCGACCCGAAATTGAGCTTGCCGGGATTGGCCCGCGCGGCGGCGATGAGCGCCGGCACGTCCTTCGGACCGTCGGGCGCGACCACCAGCACCTCGTAACCTTCGGTCAGCTTGGTGATCGGCGCGAAGCTCTTGACGCTGTCGTAGTCGCGATAGCGCGTCATCGCCGGCATCACGACAAGCGAGCTCGCATTGCCGAGCATCAGCGTGTAGCCGTCGGGCTGGGCCGTTGCGAACGTCTTGGCGGCGAGCGTGCCGGTCGCGCCGGGCCGGTTCTCGACGATGATGGTGCGGCCGAGGATCTCCGAGAGATGCGGCACGATGATGCGCGCCGTCGTGTCGATCGGGCCGCCCGGCGGATAGCCGACCACGACCTTGATCAGCCGCTCGGGATATTCCGCGCGCGCCGGTGCTCCTGCCAACAATGCGAACCCGAGCGCCGCAACGAGCGCAACTGCAAACCGTCTTGTCATGCTTCCTTCCCGCCGCGCCTCACGCGCTCTTCTGACGGCTCTTCACGCCGTCGAACCAGGGGCAGACGCCCGCCATCACGTCGAAATTGCCGTCGATCACCTGCACGGGGCGGCGCAGGCCGGCTTCGGCATTGGCGACGCGCATCTCGCGCGCTTCCCGGCGCTGCTCCGGCGTCATCCAGGCGCGGTCGTGGCCCCACAGGCTCGGGCCCTCGCGGCGCTCGCTCGGCTGCCAATTGTCGACGTCGATGTCGCGCGCGCCCCAGCCGTACTCGACCATGAAGGCGGACGGCGTCCAGGTATAGAACGACGTCACCCAGTCGCCGCAGTGGCGGCCAAGCGACACCGCGAGACGGTTCTCGTCGGCGCTGGCGAGATCGTAGCCCTGGCCGACATCGTCGAGGCTGAACAGCTCGAGCATCATGTGATGCACGCCGTTCTTGCCGGTCGCCGCGAAGGCGAGGCTGTGGTGACGCGGATTGACGTGGAAGAAATAGACCGGATAGGGCCGCAGGAAGTAGTCGCTGACGCGGAACCCGAGCAGATCGCGGTAGAACGCCATCGCGTCCTCGAAGCGCTCGACGTGCAGCACCACGTGGCCGAGCCCGAGCGGGCCGGTGCGGAAGCCGGAGATGTTGCGGCCGGGGCGGAAGGGCTCGGCGCTCACCTCGGGCCCATGGAAGATCTCGACCCGGTTGCCGACCGGATCGTTCAGCACGATCAGATCCCTCACCCGCCGCTCGTCGGCGAGCGCGCGCGAGCCGCGCGCGACCCTCACGCCATTGGCCTCGAGATGCGCCGCGAAGCCGTCGAGGGCGGCCGCATCCGCGACCTCCCAGCCGAAGAACTTGATGCCGTCGCCGCCGTCCGCATCGATCACGATGCGCTGGCTGCGGTCGTCCATGCGGAAGGCGAGGCTGGTGCGGCTCTTGTCCACCACCTGGAGGCCGAGGAGATTTCCCCCATAGCCCGCCCAGTCTTCGGTGTTCTTGGCGCGAATTCCGACATAGCCCAGAGCCAGCGGACGCATGCAAACCTCTCGCAAACCGTTGCGGCGCTCCGCCGAGTTTAACCCATGTGGCGACGATGTGGGTACCGGCTCGCACGTTCACGAAATAGACTCTTTTGGCCGAGTCCCCATGAGGGTAGATTAAGCCGATTCGCGGGCCGCAAGGGTTGCGTCGGGGACGGCGGTCGGCGGGGCGCACGCGCATTCAGTTATGAGTTCGGCACTGCAACGCTCTCGGCCGCGGGTGCGACCGGCGAGCGCTGTGGATTGGGATGGGGCCTCGCGGCAAGTCGCCGCCGGGGCCGATCAGGGGCAGCGGAATGCCGGAGCGGAGCGGGGCGACGGGCGGGAGCCTCATTGCTCGACTGCGAACGAACATAACCCCGTCATCGGCCGCCGCCGGGGCACTGCTTCAGCAAACGATCGCGGCGCATGCAGCCGAAGGGCCGTTCGGCTTGCCCTCCGTGACGGCCTTCGGACGGCTGCAGCAGCACGAGATCGCGGCGCTCGCGCTCATCGTCGGGGCGGTATTCTTCGCGGTGTTCACCGCCATCCTGCTGGTGCGCAGCCGGTCGCGCGCGGGCGAGCGCCAGGCGGCGGCCCGCGAGCACATCGCGGCCCTGAAATCCGACGTCGACCGTCTCACCGGGCTCTTGCTCGCCGACCCGCAGGTGGTCGTCTCCTGGGCGGTGGGGAGCGAGGAGCCGGACATCATCGGCGATACCGCCGCCCTCACTGGCAATGCCGGTCACGACGGCGTGCTCGCCTTCCGGGACTGGCTGCCGAGCGAGCAGGCGCGCGCGATGGCGGGCGCGGTCGAGAATCTCCGCGCGCGCGGCGAGGGCTTCAGCCGATCGCTGACCACGCTCGCGGGGCGCCCGATCGAGGCCGAAGGCCGCGCGATCGCGGGCCGCGCGGTGATGAAATTGCGCGACATGAGCGCGCTCGAGCGCAAGCTGAGCGACCTCAATGCCGCCCACGAGACGCTGCGGGACGAAGCGGAGGCGCTGCACGGCCTGATCGAGGCGCTGCCGGCCGCGGCCTGGCTGCGCGATGCGTCCGGAAAGCTCGCTTTCGTCAACACCGCTTACGCGCGGGCCGTCGAGGCGGCGGACGGCGCCGCCGCGCTCGCGCGCGGGACCGAACTGCTCGACGCCACGGCGCGCGACGCGCTCGCACACGCGACGGCAGCGGGGGGCCGCGCGAGCATGCGGGTCCCGACCGTGCTCGCCGGCAAGCCGCGCAGCTTCGACGTGATCGAAATCCCCACGTCGCGCGGACGCGCCGGCATCGGCATCGACGCGACAGCGGTCGAGACGCTGACCCGCGAGCTCGGCCGCCTGGCCGACACCCATCGCCGCATCCTCGACCAGCTCGAGGCCGCGGTCGCGACCTTCGGGGAAGACGGCAAGCTCGCCTTCTACACCGCAGCCTACGTCGCCCTGTGGGGGCTCGACAGCGGCTTCCTCGACCAGCATCCGACCGATTCGGAGGTTCTCGACCGGCTGCGCAACGACCGCAAGCTGCCGGACCAGCGCGACTTCCGCCAATGGAAGGCGCAGCTGCACGCGTCCTACCGGGCGAGCGAGCCGCAGACCCAGATGTGGCATCTGCCGGACGGGCGCACGCTGCGGGTCGTCACCGTCCCGCATGCGGAAGGCGGCGTCACCTATCTGTTCAACAACGTGACCGAACGGCTCGACCTCGAACGCCGCTTCGACTCGCTCATCCACGTTCAGGGCGAGACGCTCGACAATCTCGCCGAGGCGCTGGCGGTGTTCGGCAGCGACGGCCGGATCCGCCTGTCGAATCCCGCGTTCACCCGCATGTGGCGGATCGATCCGCTCGAGCTGCTCGAGCATCCGCACATCGAGACGGTGATCGGGCTGTGCCGCCCGCTGCATCCCGACGATGCCACCTGGCAGCGGCTGCGCACCGCGGTGACGGCGCTCGACCGGCGCGATGCGGTCGCGATGCGGGTCGAGCTCGACAACGGCGTGGTGGCCGACTGCAGCACGATCCCGCTGCCGGACGGCGGCACGCTGATCGCATTCCAGGACGTGACCGACTCGGTCTATGTCGAGCGTGCCCTGCGCGAGCGCAACGAGGCGCTGGTGGCCGCGGACGAGATGAAGATCCGGTTCGTCCGCCATGTGTCCTACGAGCTGCGCTCGCCGCTCACCAACATCATCGGATTCGCCGAGCTCCTGAACGCGGCCGGCACCGGCGCCCTCAACGAGCGCCAGCGCGAATATCTCGGCCACATCACCAACTCGACCGATGCGCTTCTGGCGCTGATCAACAACATTCTCGATCTCGCGACCATCGACGCCCGCGCGATGACGCTCAATCTCGGCCCGGTGGACATCCGCGGCACGATGACGGCGGCCGCAGAGGGAATCCGCGACCGGCTGGTCAAGGACGGCATCTTGCTCGATATCCGGGCCGGCGCCGACATCGGCAGCTTCATCGCCGACGGGCCGCGGGTGCGGCAGGTTCTGTTCAACCTCCTGTCCAATGCGGTCGGCTTCTCGCCGCCCGGCGCCACGGTGACGCTCGCGGCCGAGCGCACCCTTGGGGCGATCGTGTTCTCGGTGACGGACCGCGGCCCCGGCATCCCGCCCGAGATGCAGGACCGGGTGTTCGACTGGTTCGAGACCAACACCACCGGCTCCCGCCACCGCGGCCCCGGGCTCGGCCTCTCCCTGGTGCGCTCCTTCGTCGAGCTGCACGGGGGTACGGTCGCCCTCGATTCGGCGGTCGGCCGCGGCACGACTGTGATATGTAGGTTTCCGCTCGAACAGGCGGCCCGGCGAACGGCCGCCGAATAGGCGGCGCTCGAACCGATCATGCTTCAGTCCAAGTCCGGCGAGTCCAAGTCCGGTGAGTCCAAGTCCGGCGGCTCAACTCATCACGTGGTGCTGCCGAATGAAAAGGCTCTCCACTACCTCGTAACCGACGTCGCGGTGGCGCTCGAGCCCGGCGACATGGTCACGCTGTCGGGCGATCTCGGCGCCGGCAAGACGACGTTCGCGCGCGCCCTGATCCGGCGCCTCGCCGGCGATCCCGCGATCGAGGTGCCGAGCCCGAGCTTCACCCTGATGCAGGCCTACGAGCTGCCGCGCTTCCCGCTCGTGCATGCCGACCTCTATCGCCTGTCGGACGCGAGCGAGCTCGACGAGCTCGGCTTCGACGATCTGCCGGCGGGCGCCGTGGTCCTGCTCGAATGGCCCGACCGCGCGGCAGGCTCGCTGCCGCCGGACCGGCTCGACATCGCCTTCACGCTCGCGCCGAAGCGCGGCCTCGACTATCGCGACGTGCACATCACCGGCCGCGGGCGCTTCGCGGCGCGCGCGGCGCGTCTCGCCGCCGAGCGCAAGTTCCTGGACGAGGCAGGCGGCGGCGAGGCCACGCGCGAGCGCATCGCCGGCGATGCCTCGGCCCGCTCGTATCAGCGGCTCACGGCGCGCGGCCGGCCCCTGATCCTGATGAACTCGCCGCGCCGGGCGGACGGTCCGGCGGTCCGCAAAAGCAAGCCCTACAGCGCGCTGGCGCATCTTGCGGAGGACGTCACGCCCTTCGTGGCGCTCGCCAACGGGCTTCGCGAGCGCGGATTTTCCGCACCGGAAATCCTGGCCACGGACCTGGCGGAGGGTTTCCTGCTGCTGGAGGACCTCGGCAGCACCGGCGTGGTCGAGGGCGATCCGCCCGCACCGATCGCGGAGCGCTACCAGGCGGCCGCGGACCTCCTGGTCGCGCTGCACGGGCAGCGACTGCCCGATACGCTCCCGGTCACCCCGCAGCTCGTCCACCGCATTCCGTCCTACGACCTCGACGCGCTGCTGATCGAGGCCGAGCTCCTGCTCGACTGGTACCTGCCCTATCGCGGCGTGCCGGTGACCGGCACCATCCGCGACACCTATGCGGCGATGTGGCGTGACGCGCTGGCGCCGGCGCTCGCGGCGCCGCGCACCTGGGTGCTGCGCGACTTCCATTCGCCGAACCTGCTGTGGCTGCCGGAACGGACCGGCATTGCCCGCGTCGGGGTGCTCGACTTCCAGGACGCCCTGATGGGGCCGGCCGCCTATGACGTCGCCTCGCTGCTGCAGGATGCGCGCGTCGACGTGCCGGAAGAGCTCGAGATCGAGCTGCTCGGACGCTACGCCACCGCGCGGCGGCACGCCGATGCGGAGTTCGATGTCGCCAGCTTCGTGCAGATGTACTCCACGCTGGCCGCCCAGCGGGCGGCGAAAATCCTCGGCATCTTCGCCCGCCTCGATCGGCGCGACGGCAAGCCGCAATACCTGCGCCATCTCCCCCGGGTCTGGAACTATCTCGAGCGCGCCCTGGTGCATCCCACGCTGGCGCGCCTGGAGCTCTGGTTCCAGGCCCATGTGCCACCGCCAGTGCCACCGCCAGCGCCACCACCGCCACCGCCAGTGCCGCCGCCCGGCTGACCGGGCCGGCGGCTGCGCCCAGCCAGCAAGCCTCAGTAAACATGGAGCTTTTCGACCCACCTCACGGCCACACGGCGGCCCGGGAGCGCCCCCCGGCCGGGCCAACACGGTAATCGGTTGTTGAGAACTGTGGCCTATCATGCGGGATGAGGAAGAGGGTCTCCCGCAGGGCAACCGCCATGGAACGACGACGATCCAGCCGGGTGCAATTCGGGCGCGGCTATACGGCCCGGATCATGGCGATCGACGGGACCTGGCAGCGCGACTGTCGCATCGGAGATGTCTCCGACACGGGCGCCAAGCTGAAGGTTCGCGGCGCGATCAGCAACATCAAGACGGAGGAGTTCTTCCTTCTCTTGTCGCTCACCGGCAATGCGTTTCGCCGCTGCGAGCGCATCTGGGTGAACGGCTCCGAGGTCGGCGTGCGGTTTCTCAAGGAGATACCGTCGGAGATCAGGCCCCATGTGCCAAGCGACCGCCGCAGACAAAATTTGTCGAGAACCGGCAGGCACGCCTAGACAGCCCCGCGCGACTGCACGAACACCGCGGGGCGCGCGTCATGTTTGTGTCGCGTGGCCCGCTATGATCCAAACCCCAGACTCATGAGCGCGCTCCGGAGAGCACCGCATCCGGAGCGGAAGCCGCAAAACCAGGAGTGCCGATGTCGAATCCGCGACGGTCCGTCGTTCCGCGCCGCGCCATGATTCTCGCCGCCGGGTTCGGCACCCGCATGCGCCCGCTCACCGACGCCCGGCCCAAGCCGCTGGTGGCGGTCGGGGGCAAGCCGCTGATCGACCACGTGCTCGACCGCCTCGCTGCCGTCGGCGTGGAGACCGCGGTGGTGAACATCCACCATTTCGCCGACCAGATGGTGCAGCACCTCGGCGCGCGGCAACGCCCCAAGGTCGTTATCTCGGACGAGCGCGCTCGCGTGCTCGGCACCGGCGGCGGCGTCGTCAAGGCGTTGCCGCTGCTCGGGCCGGAGCCCTTCTTTCACGTCAATTCCGACACGCTGTGGATCGAGGGCGTGAAGCCCAATCTCCAGAGGCTCGCCGGGGCGTTCGATGCGACTCGGATGGACGCGCTGCTCCTGCTCGCTGCGACCGCGACCAGCGTCGGCTATGCGGGGCGCGGGGACTTCTCCATGCTGCCCGACGGCCGCCTGCGCCGTCGCGCGGAGCGCGAGGTGGTGCCCTTCGTCTATGCAGGCATCGCGATCCTCGCGCCGGCGCTGTTTCGGGATGCGCCCAGCGGCGAGTTCGCGCTGACCAAGCTGTTCGACCGCGCGATCGAGCAGGACCGCCTCTGCGGCCTGCGCCTCGACGGCGTCTGGATGCACGTCGGCACGCCCGACGCGGTCGCCGCCGCCGAGGCGGCGATCCTCGCCAGCGCCGCCTAACGGCTTTCCTCTCGGTGTGTCATCGCCCGCGGAATCGCGGGCAATGACGATGTATCGATTTGTTGCTCTCCGGCTTCGCGCGCTATAAGGGCGCCGCATGGCGGCCGATCTCCCTCGCGTCTTCACGATTCCGCCGTCGGTCCGGTTCCTGCCGACGCTGGTGCGCGCGCTGCTCGACGGGGCGCTGGTGCCCGGCTTCGCGCCGGGCGCCGATCCGCTCGCGCTGTGCGCAACCACGCTCTACCTGCCGACGCGGCGCGCCTGCCGGCTCGCGCGCGACGTCTTCCTCGACGTGATGGGCACCGATGCCGCGCTGCTGCCGCGGATCGTGCCGATCGGCGACATCGACGAGGACGAGATCGCCTTTGCGGATGCTGCGACCGGCGCCGCGGCCGCCGACGCGCTCGAGCTGCCGCCGGCGCTGGGCGGGCTGACCCGCCGGATGCTGCTGACCCGGCTGGTGCTGGCCTGGGCGAAGCGCCTGAAGCCGCCGCCCGGCGAGCAGCCGCTCGTGGTCGCGACACCGGCCGCGGCCCTTGCGCTCGCCGACGATCTCGCGCGCCTGATGGACGACCTCGCGACCCGCGAGGTGGACTGGAACAGGCTCGACGGGCTCGTGCCCGAACAGGTCGACCGCTATTGGCAGCTGACGCTGCAATTCCTCGCCATCGCGCGCGAGGAATGGCCGAACCTTCTCGCCGAGCGCCGCGCGATCGAGCCGGCCGAGCGCCGCGATCGACTGATCAACGCCGAAGCGGCGCGGCTCGCCGCGGCGCGCGAGGGCCCGGTGATCGCCGCCGGCTCGACCGGCTCGATGCCGGCGACCGCCAAGCTGCTCGCGACCATCGCGCGGCTGCCGCATGGCGCCGTGGTGCTGCCCGGCCTCGATACCGATCTCGACGATGCGGCCTGGGACGAGATCGCCGAGAGGGAGGCGGACGAGCGCGATCCGTTGCGCTGGCCCGCGTTCGGCCACCCTCAATTCGCCATGCGCGGCCTGCTCGATCGCATCGGCATCGGCCGGACCGAGGTGGTGCGCTTGCGTGCGCCCGCCCCGCATGGACGCGAGGTGCTGCTGTCGGAGGCGCTGCGGCCGGCGCGCGCGACCGACCGCTGGCAGGAACGGCTGGGTGCGATCGACGCCGAGATCGCGCGCGGCCTCGCCGGTGTCTCGGTGATCGAGGCCGCCAATGCCGAGGAGGAAGCGCTGACGATTGCGGTTGCGCTTCGCGAGACCGTGGAGCGCACGGACCAGACGGTCGCGCTCGTCACGCCCGACCGCGCGCTGGCGCGCCGGGTGCTCGCGGCGCTCGGACGCTGGTCCATTGCGGCCGACGATTCGGGCGGCGATGCGCTGGCGGATACGCGCGTGGGCGTGTTCATGCGCCTCTCCGGCGCGCTCGCGCTCGGCGGCGTCGCGCCGGTCCCGCTGCTGGCGGTCCTGAAAGATCCTCTGTGCCGGCTCGGCAAGCCTGCCGGCGCCAACGCGGCGGCGGTCGACGCGCTCGAGCGCGCGGTGCTGCGGGGCCCGCGTCCGCGCGCCGGCTCGGCCGGGCTCATCCACGCGCTGCAGACCTTCCGGCAGGAGCTCGCCCGCCTGCGCGCCGGCGAGCGTTCCGAGATCCACGCCAGCGACCCGCGCGCGCGCCTGGGCGACGCCGAGGTCGCCGCCGCGATCGCGCTCGCCGAACGGCTCCGCGACGCGCTCGCGCTGCTCGAGCGGCTGGCGCGAGCGGTGACCCAGGGGCTGGGCGCGCTCGCGGCCGCGCATCGCGAGATCGTCGCGGCCCTGAGCCGCGATGAGACCGGCGAGCCTGTCGCCTTCGCGGGGGCCGAGGGCCTCGCGCTGGAAAAATTCCTCGACGAGCTCGCGACCGACGATGCCGCGGCCGGGCTCCTTGTCGCGCCGGCGGATTACGGCGAGCTTCTCCAAGCCGCCATGGCCGACCGGGTGGTGCGTCGCCCCGGCGCGCCCGGCGCGCGCGTGCGCATCCTCGGCCCGCTCGAGGCGCGCCTCACCACGTCGGACCGGGTCGTCATCGGCGGCCTGGTCGAGGGCGTCTGGCCGCCCGAGCCGCGGCCCGATGCCTGGCTCAACCGGCCGATGCGCCACCAGCTCGGCCTCGACCTTCCGGAGCGGCGCATCGGCCTGTCGGCGCACGATTTCGCCCAGCTGATGGGCGCGCCGGACGTGATCCTCACCCGCTCCGCCAAGCTCGGGGGCGCGCCGGCGGTGGCGTCGCGCTTCTTGCAGCGGCTCGCCGCGGTTGCGGGCGACGCGCGCTGGACGGCCGCGCTCGCGCGCGGCGAGCGCTACCTCGCTCTCGCCCGCAGCCTCGACGATCCGGCGGCGCCCCCCAGGCCGGTGCTGGCGCCGGAGCCGCGGCCGCCGCGCGCCGCGCGGCCGTCCGCGCTCGCGGTGACCGAGATCGAGCATTGGCTGCGCGATCCCTACACCATCTACGCCAAGCACATCCTCAAGCTTGCGCGGCTCGATCCGGTCGACATGCCGCCGTCCGCCGCCGACCGCGGCAGCGCCATCCACGGGGCGATCGGCCGGTTCGCGCAGGCGTTCGCCGACGCGCTGCCGGCCAACGCGGAGGAGGAGCTGCTGCGCATCGGACGCGAGGAATTCCGCGCGCTCGACGATTTCCCCGAGGCGCGCGCGTTGTGGTGGCCGCGCTTCACGCGCATCGCGCGCTGGCTGGTCGGCTGGGAGCGCGAACGGCGGTCCGAGCTCGTCGCGATGCACGCCGAGACCCGGGGTGAGATCGTCATTCCGGTGGGCGAGCGCAGCTTCCGCCTGTACGGCCGCGCCGACCGCATCGAGCGGCGGCATGACGGCGGCTACGCCATCCTCGACTTCAAGACCGGCAACCCGCCGAGCGATCTGCAGGTGCGCATCGGCATCGCCCCCCAGCTCCCGCTCGAAGCGGCGATCCTGCGACGCGGCGGATTCAAGGGGCTCGATCCGGCGCTGCCGGTCGACGCGCTGGTCTACATCAAGCTCAAGGGCCGCGAGCCGGCCGGCGACGAGTGCCCGGTCGCGCTCGAGACCATGTCGCCCAACGACGCGGCGGCGCATGCGCTCGCCAAGCTGACCGCGCTGGTGACGCGGTTCGAGGATGAATCGGTCCCCTACCGGTCGCTCGTGCTGCCGATGTGGGCGAACCGCTACGGCACCTATGACGACCTCGCCCGCGTCAAGGAGTGGTCGGCGACCGGCGACGCGGTGGAGGGCGAGACGTGAGCGGAAGCTTCTCAATCCGTCATTCCGGAACACGCGCGAAGCGCGGCTGTCCGGAATCCATAACCTCGGCGCTTCGGAATGGATTCCGGGTTCGTGGGCTTCGCCCGCGCGCCGGAATGACGCGTCAAGACTTGCAGGGGGAAGCGTGAGCGGCGCCCGCGCGATTCCGGAGCCGGTGCGGCGGCGGCAGATCGAGGCCTCCGATCCGCAGGTCTCCGCCTTCGTGTCGGCGAATGCCGGCGCCGGCAAGACGCACGTGCTGGCGCAGCGGGTGATCCGGCTCCTGCTCGCCGGCACCGATCCGATGAAGATCCTCTGCATCACCTTCACCAAGGCGGCCGCCGCCAACATGGCGGCGCGGGTGTTCGATACCCTCGCCCACTGGATCGCGCTCGACGACGCGGCGCTCGACCGCGAGATGCGCGCGATCGGCGAAAGCGCGATCGGCCCCGCCCAGCGCGCCCGCGCGCGCCGGCTGTTCGCTTCCGCGCTCGACACGCCGGGCGGCCTCAAGGTGCAGACCATCCACGCGTTCTGCACCCGGCTGCTGCATCAGTTCCCCTTCGAGGCCAACGTGCCGGCGCGATTCGCGGTGCTCGACGACCGCGCCGAGAGCGAGCTCATCGACAGTGCCACCATGGCGGTGCTGCTCGAGGCGACGCGGGTGGCGGGCACTCCGCTCGCCGAGGCGCTGTCCACGGCGATCGCTTCGGCCGCCGACGTCACCTTCCGCGACGTCGTGCGCGAGCTCATGCACCGCCGCGACGAGGTCGAGCACTGGATCGGCAGCGCGGGCGGCGTCCGCGAGGCGATCGACGAGCTGTCGCGCGCGTTCGGCATCGACCCGGCGGACGACCTGGCGCGCATCGACGACGAGCTCGTCGAGGGCACGGGCCTGCCGTCCTCGGAATGGGCCGCCGTCGCGGCGCTGTGCCACCAAGGGTCGACCAACGACCGCAAGCTGGGCGACTTCCTGCGTGCGGCGCTCGCGGCGCGCGGGCAGGCGCGCATCGATGCGTACCTGTCGATCTTCCTCAACGCGGACTTCGTGCCGCGCAAGGCCCTGATCACCGTCGGGCTCCGCGGCAAGTACCCCGAGCTTGCCGAGCGGCTCACGCGGGTGCAGGGGCGCGTCTGTGCGCTGCTCGACCGGCGCAATGCCGTGATCAGCCGCGATCGCACCGCGGCGCTGCTGACGATCGGCGCCGCCGTGATCGGGCGCTACCGGTCCGAGAAGGAGCGTCGCGGCCTGCTCGACTACGACGACCTCATCGCCAAGACGATGCGCCTGCTCGAGCACGTCAACCCGACCTGGGTGCATTACAAGCTCGATCGCGGGATCGACCACGTGCTGATCGACGAGGCGCAGGACACCAGCGAGCCGCAATGGCAGATCATCGGCCGGCTGGTGGCGGAGTTCGCGGCCGGCGCCGGCGCGCGCGAGGCGGGACGCACCCTGTTCGCGGTCGGCGACGAGAAGCAGTCGATCTTCTCGTTCCAGGGCGCGGTGCCGCGCAAGTTCGACGAGATGCGCCGCCACTTCGAACGGGATTTTCTCGCCACCGGGCTCGACTGGCGCTTCGTGCGCTTCCACCACTCGTTCCGCTCGGGCGCGAACGTGCTCGGCGCCGTGAACGAAGTGTTCCGCGCCCCGGCCGTCTACAAAGGCGTCACGGCGGACGAGAGCGGGATCGCGCCGCACGAATGGCTGCCCGATGCGGCCCCCGGCCTGGTCGAGATCTGGCCGCTGGTGCGGCCGCTGGAGCGGCCGGAGATGGAGGGCTGGGACGCGCCGTTCGATGCGGTCTTGCAGACGAGCCCGCAGGTGCGCCTCGCCCGGCGAATCGCGGAGACCGTTGCGCAGGGGATCCGCGCCCGCGAGCCGCTCGGCCGCGAGAGGAAGCCGATGAGCGCCGGCGACGTGCTGGTGCTGGTGCGCCAGCGCGGCGCGCTGTTCGAGGCGATCATCCGCGCGCTCAAGGAGAAGGGCATCGCGGTCGCGGGCGCCGACCGCCTGGTGCTGACCGAGCATGTGGCGGTGATCGACCTGATGGCGCTCGGCGACGCGCTGCTCCTGCCGCACGACGACCTGGCGCTTGCGATCGCGCTCAAGAGCCCGCTGTTCGGGCTGAGCGAAGAGGAGCTCTTCGCGCTCGCCTGGCAGCGCAAGGGCACGTTGCGCGCGGCGCTTGCCGCCCACGCCCAGGAGGATGACCGCTTCGCGGCCGCGGCCGATCTCGTCGAGGGCTGCGCCGCGAAGGCGCGCGGCGCGACGCCGTTCGGCTTCTACGCGTGGCTGCTCGGGCCGGGGGGCGGCCGGGCCAATATCCTGCGCCGGCTCGGTCACGAGGCGACCGACGCGCTCGACGAGTTCCTCGCGCTCGCGCTCGATTACGAGCGGCGCGAGCCGCCTTCGCTGCAGGGATTCCTCGCCTGGCTGCGCACCGCGCCGACCGAGATCAAGCGCGACATGGAGATCAGCCGCGACGAGGTGCGGGTGATGACGGTGCATGGCGCCAAGGGTCTCGAGGCGCCGCTGGTGATCCTCGCCGATACCACGTCGCAGCCGGCCGGGCCGCGGCCGCCGCGCCTGATCGCGCTTCCCGCCGAGCGCGCCACTCCGGGCACGCCCGATCGCCTGGTGTGGGCCGGGCGCAAGATCCACGATCCCCGCCCGGTCGTGGACGCACGCTCGCGCACGCTCGCAGAAGCCGAGAACGAATACCGCCGCCTGCTCTATGTGGCGATGACGCGCGCCGCCGACCGGCTGATCGTCGCCGGGTTCGAGGGCGAGCGGAAACGTCCGGCCGGCTGCTGGTACGACCTGATCTTCGAGGGCCTGCGCGGCTGCGAAGGATTTTCCGCCATCGGCGAAGGCGAGGCGCAGATCTGGCGTTATCGCAAGGTCGCGGACAGCGAGCTCGCGCTGGTGATGCCGGCGCCCGCGGCGGCGGCGGCGGTCGCGCGTCCGGGCTGGCTCAAGCGCGATGCGCCGGCGGAAGCGGCCGCGCCGGTCGTGGTCACGCCGTCGGAGGACGAGACGCCCGTGTGGCGCGATCGATCGGGCGGCAGCGTCGAGGCGCGCCGCAATGCGATGCGGCGCGGGGTGCTGATTCACCGGCTGATGCAGTCGCTGCCGGAGATCGCGCCGGACCGCCGCGCGGACGCGGCGCGCCGCCATGTCGCGCGCGCCGCCGGCGATCTTGCGCCGGCCGAGCAGGAGGGCCTCGTCGCGACGGTGCTGCAGCTCTTCGCTGAGCCGCGGTTTGCGCCGCTCTTTTCGCCGGGGAGCCGCGCCGAGGTGCCGATCGTTGGCCGCCTCGATCGGCCCGGCCGCACGCCGCTCGCCGTGTCGGGCCAGATCGATCGGCTCGCGGTCACGCCCGAGGCGGTGCTGATCGCCGACTACAAGACCAACCGGCCGGCCCCGCGCAGCCCGGCCGAGGTTCCGGACGCCTACGTCCGGCAGCTCGCGCTCTATCAGGCCGTGGTCGCCAGGCTGTACCCGGAGCGGCCGGTGCGGGCCGTGCTGGTATGGGCCGATGTGCCTGATCTGATGGAGATTTCACCCGACCTCCTCGATCGGACGCTGGCGCGCGTCACCTCC
This sequence comes from Xanthobacteraceae bacterium, assembly GCA_035764045.1. Classification (GTDB taxonomy): domain Bacteria; phylum Pseudomonadota; class Alphaproteobacteria; order Rhizobiales; family Xanthobacteraceae; genus JAVDCA01. The sequence goes on from DASTZX010000438.1 coordinate 16,363, forward strand.
GCGTGAGCGCGCCTTGACGCTCGGGGTGACGCTCCATAGGTTCGGTTTTCTTTCGCGGGCCGGATTCGCCCGCTCCCCAACAGAACGAGGTCGACCATGGGCGTGGCAAAGGTTTCCGACGCGGATTTCGAAACGCAGGTCTTGAAGTCGAACGAGCCCGTCGTGGTCGATTTCTGGGCCGAGTGGTGCGGCCCCTGCAAGATGATCGCGCCCGCGCTCGAGGAGATCGCCAGCTCCCTCAACGGCAAGGTGAAGGTCGTCAAGCTCAACGTCGACGAGAACCCGAAGACGGCGCAGAAGTACGGCATCATGTCGATCCCGACCCTGATGATGTTCAAGAACGGCGAGCTCGCCTCGCGCCAGATCGGCGCCGCGCCGAAGCAGAAGCTGGAGCAGTGGATCACCTCGGCGGCCGCCGCGGTGTGACGACGCCCTTTTCGCGCCCAGACAGGTCTTGATCGCCTCGGCCGCAACCCGCATGGTTGCGGCCGACGTGTTTCAGGAGCCCATCAACCTCCGTCATTGCCCGCGAAAACGGGCAATCCAGTAAACCCCCGCCGGTCGCCAATCACGACATAGCCGCGCCGCCACGGAGTACTGGATCGCCCGCTTGCGCGGGCGATGACGCTCTCAAGCCGGAGACATTCATGCCCACTGCTGTCGAACTCACACTGGCCTGCGGCGATTACGAGATCCTGCGGCCGCTCAAGGACGGGCTCGTGCGCCCCGACGGCATCGATCTGCGCGTCGTGACCGCGATGGATTCGCCGACCCGCCACTGGCGCTTCCTGCGCAACCGCGAGTTCGACATGGCCGAGGTGTCGTCCTCGGGCTACATCGCGGCGCGCGACAACGGCCTGCCGTTCCGCGCCATCCCGGTGTTTCCGCATCGCCGCTTCCGCCACGGCTTCATCTACATCAACACCAGCAAAGGCATCACCAAGCCGACCGATCTCGTCGGCCGCAAGGTCGGGGTGAAATTCTTCCTCAACAGCGCCGCGCTGTGGCTGCGCGGAATCCTCGAGCACGACTACGGCGTGCCGATGAAGTCGATCGACTGGTACTGCGAGCTCGACGAGGACGTGGACGCCGCGCCGCCGAAGGGCGTGCGCATCACCCAGGTGCCGAAAGGCAGGACCATCGCCGACATGCTGGTCGCGGGCGAGCTCGACGCGGTGCTGCATCCGGACCTGATCAAGCCGGTGCGCGACAAGGATCCGCGGATCGGGCGGCTGTTTCCCGACTACAAGGCGGAGGAGATCGCCTGGTTCAAGAAGACCGACATCTTCCCGATCATGCATGTGGTCGGCTTCCGCCAGGAGATCGTCGAGAAATATCCCTGGGTGCCGGTCAACATGTTCATCGCCTTCGAGGAGGCGAAACGGATCGGGATGCGGCGGATGGAGAACCCGCGCATCGTGCCGCTCGCCTGGTATCGCGAGGCGTGGGAGGAGCAGCAGGACATCCTCGGTCCCGACCCGTGGGAATACGGGCTCACCAAGCGCAACCGCCACATCCTCGAGACGCTGGTCGGCTATTCGCACGAGCAGGGGCTGATCAAGCGAAAGATTCCGCTGGAAGAGCTTTTCCTCAGCGTGTCGCAGGGCGAAGGGCGCGGAAAGGGGACGTTCTAGAATGAGCGCGGTGGCACGTTGCCCCGCCCTGCCCTACCCCGTCGCGACCGCTTCCACCTCGATCTTGAATCCGTAGTGCAGTTGCGGCACCGGCACGACCGCGCGCGCCGGGCGCGCGGCGCCGGCCCAGGCGGCGTAGATCGTGTTGAAGGCGGGCCAGGACCCGATGTCGGTCACGTAGACCCGCACCTGCACGAGGCGGTCGATGCCGCTGCCGGCGGCCTTGAGCGCATGCGCCACGTTGTCGAGCACCTGGCGCGCCTGGTCCTCGAAGGACGCATCGGCGAGCTTGGTGCCGTCGGGGGCGATCGGCAGCTGGCCGGAGATGAAGACCAGTCCGCCGGCCGCGACCGCATGGCTGTAATGGCCGCCCGGCGGCGCCATGCTGGCGGGGGAAACATGATCGATGTCGGCAAGCATGCAGGTGTCTCCGCAAATGTCGTGGGATCGTAGGAGCAGTTACGTCGGCGGCGTGCCGTTGGCGGCGAGCACGTCGCCCGCGAGATAGAGCGAGCCGGTGATGAGGATGCGCGGCGCCGGCGCGAGGCCGAGGTCGCCGACCGCCGCGAGGGCGTCCTCGACGTCGCCCGCGCTCTGCGCCGCAATGCCGAAGCGGCGCGCGGAGGCGGCGAGCGCGTCGGGCGACAGGCCCTTCTCCTGGCCGACCGGGATCGCGATCATCGCGCGCGCGAGACCGGCGAAATTGCGCAGGAATCCCTCGTGGTCCTTGGTCGACAGCATGCCGACGATCAGCACCAGCGGGCGCGACACGCGCTCCTCGAGATCGGCGAGCGCGCCGGCGATGATCCGCCCGCCCTCGGCATTGTGGCCGCCGTCGAGCCAGAGCTCGCTGCCGGCGGGCGCCTGGGCGGTGAGCGTGCCGGTCGCGAGGCGCTGCATGCGGGCCGGCCAGTCGGCGCCGGCCACGCCGGCTTCGAACGCGTGCACCGGCAGGCCCAATCCGGCGGCGCGCAGGGCGGCGATCGCGGTGCCGGCATTGTCGAACTGGTGGCGGCCGAAGAGGCGCGGCGGCGGCAGATCGAGCAGGCCCTCCGTATCCTGATAGACGAGCCGGCCGCGCTCCTCGCCGGCGACCCAGTCCTGGCCCATGACGTGCAGCGGCGCGCCGACCTCCTCGGCGCGCGCGGTCAGCACCGCGAGCGGCCCCTCGGTCTGACGGCCGATCACGGCCGGCACGCCGCGACGCAGGATCGCCGCCTTCTCGATCGCGATCTTCTCCAGGGTGTCGCCGAGATATTCGATGTGATCGATCGACACCGGCGTGACCACGCTGGCGAGCGGCCGCTCGATCACGTTGGTAGCGTCGAGCCGGCCGCCGAGGCCGACCTCGAGCAGCAGGACGTCGGCGGGATGGCGCGAGAACAGCAGCAGCGCCGCCGCGGTCTCGATCTCGAACACGGTGATCGGCGCAGCGCCATTCTGGCGCTCGCACTCGGCGAGCGTCGCAGCGAGCTCCTCGTCGCCCACCAGCACGCCGCCGCCGGGGCGGCCGAGGCGGAAGCGCTCGTTGAGCCGCACCAGGTTGGGCGAGGTGTAGACGTGCGCGCTCTTTCCCGCCGCCTCGAGCATGGCGCGCATGAAGGCGACGGTCGATCCCTTGCCGTTGGTGCCGGCCACATGGATCACAGGCGGCACCGCCCGCTCGGGATGGCCGAGCGCGTCGAGGATGCGCCACATGCGATCGAGCGAGAGGTCGATGCGGCGGGGATGCAGCGCGAGCAGGCGCGCCAGGATCGCGTCCACGTGGGTCATGCGGCGGGCCCCTACTGCTCGGTCATCGCCCGCGCAAGCGGGCGATCCAGTACTTCGTGACGGAGCCGTGGCAACGAAGCGCCTATCCACAAAGGGCGGTGTCTACTCGATTGCCCGCTGTCGCGGGCAATGACGCAGAACATGTTGCTCATGTCCCGCCGTTGGCCTCGGCCGGGGCCGGCAGGGCCGGACGCTCGGGCTCCGGGGGTGGCGGAGCGGGCGGCGGGGGCGCGGGTGGCGCCTTGGTGAGCAGGCGGCAGAGGTTGGAGATGGTGCCGCGCAGCTCATGGCGATGCACCACCATGTCGACCATGCCGTGCGCCTTGAGATACTCCGCCTTCTGGAAACCCTCGGGCAGCTTCTCGCGGATCGTCTGCTCGATCACGCGCGGCCCCGCGAAGCCGATCAGCGCGCCGGGCTCGGCGATGTGCACGTCGCCGAGCATGCCATAGGAGGCGGTGACGCCGCCGGTGGTCGGATTGGTCAGCACCACGATGTAGGGCTTGCCGGCCTCGCGCAGCCGCTGCACCGCGACCGTGGTGCGCGGCAGCTGCATGAGCGAGAGGATGCCCTCCTGCATGCGCGCGCCGCCGGACGCCGCGAACAGGATGAACGGCGTGCCGCGATCGACCGCGGTTTCCATGCCCTTGATCACCGCTTCGCCGGCGGCCATGCCGAGCGAGCCGCCCATGAAGTCGAAGTCCTGCACCCCGATCACCACCGGCAGGCCGTCGAGCTTGCCGAAGCCGAGCTTGATCGCATCCTTCAGGCTCGTCTTGGTGCGCGCATCCTTGAGGCGGTCGGCGTAGCGCCGCTCGTCGCGGAACTTGAGCGGATCGGGCGCGACCTCGGGCACGCCGACGTCGATCCAGGTCTCGCCGTCGAACATCGACTTGAGGCGCGCGGTCGCGCCCATGCGCATGTGGTAGTTCGAGCCCGGGATGACGAACTGGTTCGACTCGACGTCGCGGTAGAACACGAGCTGGCCGGACTCCGGACACTTGATCCAGAGATTTTCCGGCACGTCGCGGCGGTTGAGGAAGCTGCGGATCTTCGGCCGCACGACGTTGGAGATCCAGTTCATGGCTTGCCTCGAACCTCTCGTTCACCGTCATTGCCCGCGCAAGCGGGCAATCTAGTACGCCCGGGAATCGATCGTGAGCACCGAAACCGTCATCGATACGGCCCATCCCCAATTGTGATGAACCGTTCGTCGCACTCCCGGCGCCTGAGTTTACCGGATTGCCCGCTTTCGCGGGCAATGACGCAATGGCTTACTAAATAGTCCTGCGTTCACTCCGCGGCCACCCGGCCGGCGTTGCGCACGCCGGCGGCGAGATCGGCCACGAGATCCGTCACCGCCGCAATGGTGCGCGCGGTCGCCTTGCCGTCGGCATCGAGGCTCGCCTTGACCGCATCGACCAGCGCCGAGCCCACCACCACGCCGTCGGCGCCGCGCGCGATCGCGGCGGCAGCCTGCGCGGTGCGCACGCCGAAGCCGACCGCGACCGGCAGATTGGTGTGGCGCTTGATGCGGGCGACCGCCTCGCCGACCTTGGCGGCGTCCGGCGCCGCCGACCCGGTGATGCCGGTGACCGAGACGTAGTAGACGAAGCCGGACGTATGGGCGAGCACGGCCGGCAGCCGCCGGTCGTCGGTCGTCGGCGTCGCGAGCCGGATGAAGTTGAGCCCGGCGTCGAGCGCCGGAATGCAGAGCTCGTCGTCCTCCTCGGGCGGAAGATCGACCACGATCAGGCCGTCGACGCCGGCCGCCTTTGCGTCCGCCAGGAATCTCGCGACGCCGTAGATGTAGATCGGGTTGTAGTAGCCCATCAGCACGATGGGGGTCTCGTCGTCGCCCTGGCGAAAATCGCGCACCAACCGAAGCGTCTTCGCCAGCGTCTGCCCGGCGCGGAGCGCGCGCACGCCGGCGGCCTGGATCGCCGGGCCGTCCGCCATCGGATCGGTGAACGGCATGCCGATCTCGATCAGGTCGGCGCCCGCGGCCGGCAGGCGCTTCACGATCTCGAGCGAGGTCTCGGGATCCGGATCGCCGGCCTCCACGAAGGTGACCAGGGCGGCGCGGCCTTGCGCCTTCAGCGCCGCAAAGCGGCGATCGATGCGCGTCGTCATCGCCGCCGCCCTTCCAGATACGCCTCGACCGAAGCGAGATCCTTGTCGCCGCGGCCGGACAGGTTCAGCACCATCAGATGATTCTTCGGCCGTTGCGGCGCGAGGTCGAGGACGCGCGCCAGCGCATGCGCGGGCTCGAGCGCCGGAATGATGCCTTCGAGCCTGCTGCACAGCTCGAACGCCGCCACCGCCTCGTCGTCGGTGGCGGAAAGGAATTTCACCCGCCCGACCTCGTGCAGCCAGGCATGCTCCGGGCCGATGCCCGGATAGTCGAGGCCGGCCGAGATCGAATGCGCTTCCTCGATCTGCCCGTCCTGGTCCATCAGCAGGTAGGTGCGGTTGCCGTGCAGCACGCCGGGCCGCCCGCCGGCGATCGACGCCGCGTGCTTGCCGCTCGCGATGCCGTGACCCGCCGCCTCGACACCGAAGATCTCGATCGCCGGCTCGTCGAGGAAGGGATGGAACAGGCCCATCGCGTTCGAGCCGCCGCCGATGCAGGCGATCAGCGAATCAGGCAGACGGCCTTCCGCCTTCATGATCTGCTCGCGCGTCTCGCGGCCGATGATCGCCTGGAAGTCCCGCACCATCGCCGGATAGGGATGCGGACCCGCCACCGTGCCGATGCAATAGAAGGTGTCGGCGACGTTCGTGACCCAGTCGCGCAGCGCGTCGTTCATCGCGTCCTTCAAGGTGCGCGATCCGGACTG
>DASTZX010000439.1:0-18514 GCA_035764045.1 Xanthobacteraceae bacterium
GACGTCGCCGGCCGCGCGTTCGAGAAACGGCCCGATCGCCGACCAGATGGGTCCGTGATTGCGGTGGAACGCCGGTGCATCGCGCCGCGTCATCCGATGCGGCCACGCACGCGGTGAACCGTGTTGTTGCAATAGCCGCGCTGATTCCACGGCGCCGATTCGAGCGGCTGGGCGCGGCCCTTTGCGTCCGTGCCCCGCGCGATGATCTCGATCGGGCCGGGCGGCGGTGCCGCCAGCACGCCCGTGAACCGACGCCACGCAAACGTGTCGGCGAGAGGACCGAGATCGCAGGCCTGCCACGATCGCCCGCCGTCGCACGACAGCGCCACCGAGGCGAGCGGCGTATGACCGCTCCAGGCCCGGCCGGTGACGGCGAGGGGCCGGTTGGCGGGCGCCGCAAATCCGTCCTGCGGCGACGTGATGACGGCGCGCACCGGCATGTCGGTGATCACCTCGAACAGCGCATCGTCATAGCGCTCGCCTGCCGACAACGGCCGGACCGGGACCCGCGGCAAGCGGTAGTGCAGGTCGAGCATGCGTTCCCCATCGTGCTCGCAATCGCGCACGCCGATGCGGGTGATCCACTTTTGATAAGCCGAGCCCGGAAAGCCCGGCGCCACGACCCGCAGCGGCCCGCCATGCAGCGCCGGAATGGGCGCGCCGTTCATCGCCCAGGCAACCAGCGTCTCCGGCGCGAGCGCCTTGGCGATCGGGACGCCGCGCGAGAGCGCCGGGCCGCATCCGTCGAGCCGCATGTCGGGACTGTGATGCGCGGTGTAGACCGCATCGGACAAGAGGCCGCAGCGGCGCAGCAGATCGCCCAGCCGTACCCCGGTCCAGGCGACGCAGCCAACTGCGCCGTGCTGCCACAGCACGGTGCCGGCCGGCTCGGCAAAGAACGCGCGTCCGTTGCCGGCGCACTCGAGCACCGCGATGCGCGTCACGGTCTCGAATTCCTGCTGCAATTCGGCGATGGTCCAGCGCTCGGGCGCCCGCACGCGGCCGTCGATCGCCAGCGTCCAGGCGGCGGTCTCGGCGGCGGTCGGCGCCGGCATCGTGCCGGCATTGCGCGCAAACAGGCGGTGCGCCGGGGTGAGGTCGTCGTCGAGCAGGTGCGCCGGCGTCTCGGCGTTGAGCTCGCCCGTCGGCAGGATGCGCAGCTCCGGCTTCTCGGCCATGACCAGCGCGCGCTGCTCGTCGGGGGTCATGGGGATGCCTTATCACGCATGGACAGCCGCCCGCCAACGCCTATGTTTGGCGGGAGGTTCCAGCGATGAACGACGCCGCCGACCAGCCCACTGCGCCAACGTCATCCCGCCCCGCTGCTACGACGGGCCGCGTGGGCGTGCTCCTGGTCAATCTCGGCACCCCGGAAGCGGCCAATGCCGAATCGGTGCGCCGCTATCTGCGCGAGTTCCTCGCCGACAAGCGCGTGATCGAGGACACCGGGCTGGTGTGGCAGCTCGTGCTCAATGGAATCATCCTGCCGTTCCGGCCACGCCGCAAGGCGCGGGACTACGCGACCATCTGGAACCAGGAGAAGGACGAGTCGCCGCTCAAGACCATCACCCGCTCGCAAGCCGAGAAGCTCACCGCCATGCTCCCGCTCGGCAACACCGCGACTGTCGACTGGGCGATGCGCTACGGCAATCCCTCGATCGCCGACCGCCTGACGTCGCTCGCGGCGCAAGGCTGCGACCGCATCCTGCTCGTGCCGCTCTATCCGCAGTACTCCGCCGCCACCACGGCCACGGTCTGCGACGCGGCGTTCCGCGTCCTGATGCGCATGCGCCGGCAGCCGAGCCTGCGCGTCGCGCCACCCTATTTCGCCGACCCGGTCTATATCGAGGCGGTAGCGGGCACGCTCGAAAGCACGCTCGCACGGCTGCCGTTCAAGCCGGACGTCATTCTCGCGTCCTTCCACGGAATGCCGAAGGCTTATGTCGAGAATGGCGATCCGTATTACGACCAGTGCGCCGCGACCCTCGCGCTGCTGCGCGAGCGCCTCAAGCTCGACGGCGAAAAGCTCAGGTTGGTTTTTCAGTCGCGCTTCGGGCGGGCCGAGTGGCTGCAACCCTACACCGACGTGACGGTGAAACAGCTCGGCACGGACGGAATCAAGAACCTGGTCGTGATCACGCCCGGTTTCGCCGCCGATTGCCTCGAGACGCTCGAGGAGATCGCGGTCGAGAACGGGCACATCTTCAAGCGCGCGGGCGGCGAGAACTTCGCCCACGTTCCCTGCCTCAACGACAGCGCGCCCGGCATGGATGTGATCCGCGCGGTGGTGCTGCGCGAGCTTCAGGGCTGGTTGTAGCCGACTGCGCCTGCGTTATCCCCACCGTGACTTGACGACCGCAGCGCCCTGGCGAAAATCCCGCGAATCGGCGGAGCGGTCCGGGCTTCGCCGTTCGGCTGACGGGGGCGTCGGCCGGCCGCATCGGTCCCTTCATTTCCAGCCTCGCCCTGGCCCCCCTCGAGGAATCTCATGACATTGCATCGCCTGAGGCCCAGCGGCCTCGTTTGGCTGCTGGTGCTGTTCGTTCTGTTCGCGCAAAGGCCCGCCGCGGCGGCCGGCGGCACGCACGTGTATCTCGTGCGCGGCATCTTCGACGTCTCGATCGGCCTCGATGCGCTGGCGGCCGAGCTCAGGCGGTTTGGTGCGGAGGCCAGCGTCTACAGCCATACGCAGTCGGGCGCCGTGGCGGCGGACGCGATCCGCGATTATCGGAGCGGTCAGGCGCGGCGCATCGTGCTGATCGGTCACTCGCTGGGCGGTTGGGCGGTGCTGTCGGTCGCGGATTCGCTCAACGACGCCGGCGTGCCGGTCACGCTCTTGATCGCGCTCGACTCGACCTCGAGCGGACCGGTGGCGGCCAATGTGCGAAAAGCGGTCAATTTCTATATTGCGGGCTCGGGCGCGACACTCGCGGCGGCACCGGGCTTCCACGGCCGCCTGCAGAACATCGATGTGGGCCGCATCCCCGGCATGGACCACATGGCGGTGCAGTCGATGCCCGTGATGCACAGCATGATGATCGGTCTGGTCGAGTCGATGCGCGGCGGCTGAGCCGCCGGCTCCCTCCGGTAATCGATCCAAAACGGGGCGCCGCGGCCGCGGCGCAGCATGGAACTTTTGGACCGGCCCCGCGTCATCTCCCCGGGTTGAACCGCCCGGAGGACGCGGCAGATGCACCTTTCCAACGAAAGCCTTCTGGTCATCCTGTTCGTGGGTCTCGTCGCCGGCTGGCTCGCCGGTAAAATCATGCGCGGCTACGGCTTCGGCCTGATCGGCGACATCATCGTCGGCATCATCGGTGCTTTCATCGGCGACTGGCTGCTGCCGCGTCTCGGCATCCATCTCGGCGTCGGAATCATCTCGGCGATCATCAACGCGACGATCGGCGCGGTGGTGCTGCTGCTGATCATCCGGCTGGTGCGCGGGCCGAGCTGGGGCTGGCGCCGCGGCTATGGCCGGCGCTGGTAGGTCGAGGCGTTCAGCGCTTGCCGAGTAGCTCTTCGAGCTCGGCCCGGAAACCGGGCTCGATATCCTCGCGCGCGAGCGCGTAGGCGACATTGGCGGCGAGAAAGCCGATCTTCGATCCGCAATCGAAGCTCTTGCCCGCGAATTTCAGTCCGAGGAACGGCTGCTCCCCGGCGAGCCGGATCATCGCATCGGTGAGCTGGATCTCGCCGCCCGCGCCGTGCGTCTGGTTGGCGAGGATGTCGAAGATCTCCGGCTGCAGAATGTAGCGGCCGGTGATGATGAGGTTGGAGGGCGCGGCTTCGCGCGCCGGCTTCTCCACCATCTGGGTGATCTTGAACGCCTTGTTGCCGAGCTTCGCGCCCATGCCGACCACGCCATACATGTGGATGCGCTCGCGCGGCACCTCCTCCACTGCGACGATGTTGGCGGCCTCTCCGGCGTTGCGGTAGACGTCGACCATCTGCGCGAGGCAGCCCGGCTGGTGCTGCACCAGCACGTCGGGCAGCAGCAGCGCGAATGGCTCTTCTCCGACGAGCTCGCGGGCGCACCACACCGCATGGCCGAGCCCGAGCGGCGATTGCTGACGGGTGAAGCTGGTCTGCCCGGGGCCGGGAAGATCGCCCTCGAGCAGCGACAGCTCCTCGCGCTTGTTCCGCTCCTCGAGCGTGACCTCGAGCTCGAACTGACGGTCGAAGTGGTCCTCGATCACGCCCTTGTTGCGTCCGGTGACGAAGATGAAATGCTCGATGCCGGCCTCGCGCGCTTCGTCGACGACGTGCTGGATCAGCGGCCGGTCGACGACCGGCAGCATCTCCTTGGGCATCGCCTTGGTGGCGGGGAGGAACCGGGTCCCGAGGCCGGCAACCGGGAATATCGCTTTGCGGATCGTCTTCATGGGGATGTCGCGGTGGAGCGGCGTGACGGCGCGCGGCCGAAACCTGCGTCGCTCAGGAGGTTCGAGAAGGGAACATGCGGGGAGGTGTTTAGCATGGGCGGCATCCGGAGGGGTAAACGAATCAACGCCGCGGCGGTTCGCCCCTCCGGGCGCATGTGGTTCGCCTCCGTCCGGGCGCATGTTAAACATACTGAAACCACATCTGCTCTCTTAATGGCGGCGGCGAGGCGGGGCCTCGAAAGGCGGATTTGCGACGATGAGGCGGAGGGGAGGATTGACGCTGGCGGCCGCCGGGCTGCTGCTCGGCGCTGTGCTCGGCGCAGCCAGCAGCGCGCAGGCGCAGAGTCCGGGCAGCCTGTTCGCCGACATCGGAGCGCGGCTGTTCGGCGCTCCGCCGGCGCCGGTCGGACCGGCGAGCCGGGACGGGTGGAGCGGCGCGTCGGGGGCTTCCGGCCATCCGCTGATGCAGGCCGAGGCGATCCGCGCCGCCGCCGAGAATTTCCCCAGCTGCATTGCGGGCTATTGGCCGGACGCAGCGCGGCGCGGCGTGAGCCGCGCGACGTTCGAGCGCGCGACCGCGCGGCTCACGCCCGATCTCAAGATCATGGATTTCATCGATGCGCAGCCCGAGTTCACCAAGGCGCTGTGGGATTATCTCGATATCCTGGTGAGCGACGCGCGCATCAAGCGCGGGCGGGAGATCCTCGCCGCCAACAAGGCTGCGTTCGACGCGGTCGAACGGACCTACGGGGTGGATCGGCACGTCATCGCGGCGATCTGGGGAATCGAGTCGAATTATTCGACCGCGATCGGCGAGCGCTCGGTGCTGCGGTCGACCGCGACGCTCGCCTGCGTGGGGCGGCGGCAGGCCTACTTCAAGGACGAGTTCCTCGCGACGCTCGAGATCCTCGATCGCGGCGACGTGGCGCCGGATCGTCTCAAGGGTTCGTGGGCCGGCGCGTTCGGGCCGACACAGTTCATGCCGACCGCGTTCAAGCGCTATGCGGTCGATTTCGACGGCGACGGCCGGCGCGACGTGGTGGACTCGATCCCCGATCTCGTCGCCTCGACCGCCAACAATCTCAAGCTCGACGGATGGAAGGCGGGGGAGACGTGGGGCTACGAGGTCAGGCTGCCGGCGGGCTTCGACTATCTGCTCGCGGATGGCGCCAAGCCGATGACGCTGCAGGACTGGGCGCGGCACGGTGTGGTGCGAGCCGGCGGCAAGGCCTTTCCGCGCCCGTCCGAGAAGGCATTCCTGCTGCTTCCGGCGGGAGCGCGCGGGCCGGCCTTCCTGATGCTCAACAATTTCCGGGTGATCATGCGCTACAACCCGGCGGAAGCCTATGCGCTGGCGATCGGCCATCTCGCCGACCGGCTGCGCGGCGATCCGGAGTTCGTCCATTCCTGGCCGCGCGACGAGCGCGTGCTCAGCAGCGCCGAGCGCTACGAGCTGCAGCAGCATCTGGTGGCGCTTGGCTTCGATATCGGCAGCGAGCCGAACGGCCGGATCAATGTGCGCACGCGTGGCGCGCTGAGGCGGTATCAGCTGGCGGCCGGTCTGGTTCCGGACGGGTTTGCGACCGCCGGATTGCTTGACCGCATGCGTTCGGCTGGAATGGCGCGACGGTAACCAAAACCGCGAGGTCCTTTCCGCCGCCGCGGCCGCCATGGTATGACTCCGGCGACGGCGTCGGCCGGAACCCTCAGGTCTGCAAGGCGTTGGTTGGCCGTGATTTTCGGGTCCATCCGCATGGCACGCGCGACATCGGGGCGGGCATTCGCCCGGCCTCTGGGCCTCCTGTTGGGCGCGCTTCTCATGACGCTCGCCGAGGGCGCGGCCGTTCTCGCGCTGATGGCGAGCGTGAGCGCTCCGGCAGCGGCGCAGGTGGTGTTCGACGACCGTTTCCCGTTCCTGGAGCAGCGCCAGCGCCGGTCCTATTCAGGCGGCGGCAATGACAGCCGCCAGGGCGGAGGGAGCGAGAGCAATGCCAAGGCGCCGCCTCCGGCGCGCAAGAGCGATTCGGCCCCGCTCACCTCGGTGGTGGTGCTCGGCGATTCGATGGCCGACTGGCTGGCCTACGGACTGGAGCAGGCCGCCGCCGAGTCGCCCGACATCGGCATCCTGCGCCGGCCCCGGACCTATTCGGGCCTGATCCGCATCGAGCTCAAGCACGATCCGCGCGGCGAGTATCCGGATTGGCCGCAGACCGTGCGCGAGGTGCTCAATGCGGACAAGGCCGACTTCGTCGTGATGATGATCGGTCTCAATGACCGCCGCTCGATCCGGGAAAAGGCGCCCGCGAAGCCCGGCGCCGCGGCGGGCGCGGCTCAGCCTGCGCCCGCGCGGCAGCCGGAGGACGCGGAGCGCGACAGCGCGGCCGACGAGCCGCCGGCGCCACCGGAGTCGGAGCCCGAGCCCACGGTCCCCGGGACGGTCAGCTACGAATTCCGCTCCGACAAGTGGACCGAGCTCTACATCAAGCGCATCGACGAGACGATCGCGTCGCTCAAGGCGAAGAACGTGCCGGTGTTCTGGGTCGGCCTGCCGCCGGTGCGCAGCCCGAAGGTCTCCGCCGATCTGAGCTATCTCAATGATCTCTATCGCAGCCGCGCCGAAAAAGCGGGGATCACCTATATCGACACCTGGGACGGATTCGTCGACGAGTCGGGGCGTTTCGTGATGCAGGGACCCGATTTCGAGGGACAGATCCGGCGGCTGCGCTCGGCTGACGGCGTGCACTTCACCCAGGCGGGCGCGCGCAAGCTCGCCCATTACGTCGAGCGCGAGATCCAGCGCTCGCTGATGACGCGGACGACGCCGGTTGCGCTGCCGGCGACCGATGAGCCGCCCTCGCAGGCGCCGGCCGTCCGCTCCGGGCCGACCCCGCGTCCGCTCGCCGGGCCGGTGATGCCGCTGACCACCCCGTCGGAGGCCGACGAGCTGCTCGGCGGGACGAGCGCTCATCAGACCGCAAGCGATGCGATCGCCTCGCGCGTGCTGGTGCGCGGGGAGGCAACGCATGTGCCGGCGGGACGCGCCGACGACTTCGCCTGGCCGCGCCGCGGCGTGGCGCCGCTCGGGACCGACCCGGTTGTCGCGACCACCACGACGCCGATGACGCCGATGCAGGGCGAGCAGCAGCATGCGCCTGCGGCGGCGGCAGCGGTCGGGCCGCCCAAGCCCACGCCTCCGTCGCGCGGCGGCGCGCCGACACGTCAGGCCGGTTCGCGGCCGTCCCAGAGAGAACAGCAGCAGCAGGCGCGCAGCGAGCAGCGCCGCAGCATCTTCCCGTCCGCGCGGCCGTTCTTCTTCCCGTTCTTCGGCGGGCGATGACGCCGATCACCTGATCCGGCACTACCCCACGAGCGCGATCAGTTCGCGTACGTCCGCACATTTCTCCAGCGACCAAACGAGCTCGCTTGCCCGGCAAGCACGCTCCTTGCCGATCGCGGGCGTCGCATTGGCGAGGAATTTTGCCTCTATTGCCGTGTCGCTCATTGGATTGCCGGTGGTGCCGCTCGCATGCGCGACGTGGACCTCGTGGCGAGCGCCGCCCGCGAGCACTTCGGCATGCGCCTCGTCCTTGCCCAGCGTCTCGTCTGCGACGGCGCGCACCTTTCGGCGCAGCGCCGCCACCGTGGGGTCGGCGGCACGCGCGTCCGAATATTGCGCGATTCCGGCAGCGCCGTCGACGAGCGCCACCGCGGCGGAATGGCGGAAGCTGAACTTCGACTGCAGTCCGCTGGACGGCTCGACCACGCCGGTGATCGACAGCACCAGCGGATGCACCCGCAGCCCGATCTCGTTCACTGCCGCCGGATCGATCCGCTCGCGCGCCCGCAGCGCAATGACCGCATCGATCAGCGGATGCAGCACCACCCCGCACGCATAGGGTTTGTGTCCGTTCGTTTCGATCAGCCAGCTCTCGCCGAGTCCGGCCGTCAGTTGCTCGGGCGCCGCGACGTCGCTGTAGATGCGCGCGAAGCCACGCTTGCCCTCGACGATCTCCTGGCTGCTGTCGAAGCCGCGCTCGGCCAGCAGCGCGGCCAGCACGCCGTTGGCGGCCGCCTTGCCGGCATGGAACGACTTGCACATCGTGCCGCGGTTCTGCTGCATGCCGCCCGCCTGCGTTGCCGCGATGCCGAGCGCGTAGGTGAGCCGCTGCGCGTCGAGGCCCACGAGCCGGCCGCCGGCCACGCCGGCCGCAATAGAGCCGAGTGTGCCGGTGAGATGCCAGCCGCCCTTGTGATGGCCGGGCGCGGTGCGGCCGCTGCGCACGCCCGCCTCGAAACCCACCGCATAGGCGAGCATCAGCTCGGCGCCGCTCACCGGCGTGCGCTCGGCGAGCGCGAGCAGCGCGGCGAGCACCGGCGACGACGTGTGCAGCACCACTCCTCCCATGTGCGTGTCGTCGAAGTCGAGCAGGTGGCCCATCTGCCCGTTGGCGAGCGGCGCGTCGATGAGGCCCAGCTTGACGCCGCGCCCCAGCACGGTCGCCTGCGGCCGTCCGCCGGTCTCGGCGAGCACGTCGAGGAGCGTCGTGACCGTCGGATGGCGGCACGCCGCGAGCGCGCAGCCGATCCAGTCGAGCACGCCGCGCCGCGCCGCGTGGCGGGCGGCAGGCGTAAGATCTCCAAACTCCGCAGCCCCGAGATGTGCGCACAGCGTTTTGGTGAGCGTCACCGCGTCGGTCGAGAGATTCTGGTCCATCGCGGGCCGCGGCTCACTGCGGCTTGATGCCGGCATCACGGATGATCTTGGTCCAGCGCACGACATCGGCCTTGATCCGCGCGCTGGCCTCCTCGGGCGAGCCGCCCACTGGCTCGAAGCCGAGCCCGTTGTATTTCGCGATCAGGTCCGGCGCCTGGAGCAACCGGTTAGTCACGCTGTTGAGCTTGGCGATCACGTCCGCCGGCGTGCCGGCCGGCGCCGCAAGCCCGTACCAGCCGACCACGTCGAAGCCGGCAAGCGATTCCGCCACCGTCGGCAACTCGGGCACGAGCGCCGACCGTTTCGGCGAAGTCACCGCCAGCGCGCGGATTTTTCCCGCACGGGCGAGCGGCAGGATGTCGGTGGTGGGACCGAACATCATCGGGATCTGGCCGCCAATCAGGTCGGTGAGGGCTGGCGCGGCACCCTTGTAGGGCACGTGCATGATGTCGACGCCGGCGATGCGCGCGAAGAATTCGCCCGCCAGGTGGATCGACGTGCCGATCCCGGCCGACCCGTAGCTCAGCTTGCCGGGATGGCTCTTCGCATAGGCGATCAACTCGGCGACCGACTTGATCGGTATGTCGTTGTTGACCGCCAGCACGTAGGAGCCCGAGACCGCGGTGATGATGCCGGCGAAATCCCTACCGGGATCGAACGGTAGATTGGCGTGCAGCCCGGGCATGTAGGTCAGGCCGCTGTGGTCGAGCAGCAGCGTATAACCGTCCGGCGTCGCTTTCGCCGCCTCATTCATGCCGACGAGTCCGCCTCCGCCAGGGCGGTTGTAGATGACGAGGGGCTGTCCGAGGCCATCGCCGACCGGGCCGGCAAGGACGCGCGCCACGGTGTCCAATGCGCCGCCGGGCGCATACGGCACGATCACGCGTATCGGCCGTGCCGGGTAATCGGCCGCCATCGCAGCGGGGACTGCCGCGCTCAGAATCAATCCGAGCGATCCAATCAAGGTCGATGAATGGCGCCAATTCAGCTGCATGGCTTCCTCCCGTGATGCAGAGGCGAAGCAATCTCGCGCTACGTGCTCGTCCGTTTGCGGATCGAGATTCCTTCGGCGGGAGTTTCTGCTCACCTTGGCAGCAGCGTCGAACCCATCAAGAACTTGTCGACGGCGTGCGCGGCCTGCCGGCCCTCGCGAATGGCCCAGACGACGAGCGACTGGCCGCGGCGCATGTCGCCGCAGGCGAACACCTTGGCGAGCGAGCTCTTGTAGCTCTCGGTGTCGGCCTTGACGTTGCCGCGCTGGTCGAGGGCGAGGCCGAGGGACTTGATCATGCCCTCGTGCACCGGATGGACGAAGCCCATGGCGAGCAGCACCAGCTCGGCATCGAGCTCGAATTCCGTGCCGGGCTTCGCCTTGAACTTGTCGTCGACGTGCACGCAGTGGAGCTTCTTGACTGCGCCGTTCTCGCCGCTGAACTTCTGGGTCAGCACCGAGAACTCACGCAGCGCGCCCTCCTCGTGGCTCGATGAGGTGCGCAGCTTGAGCGGCCAGTCCGGCCAGGTCAGCAGCTTGTTCTCCTTCTCGGGCGGCATCGGCATGATCTCGAAATTGGTCACCGAGAGCGCGCCCTGACGGATCGAGGTGCCGATGCAGTCGGACCCGGTGTCGCCGCCTCCGATCACCACCACGTGCTTGCCGTTGGCGAGGATCGGCTCGGCGTCGCCGGCAGGCTCGCCCGACACGCGCCGGTTCTGCTGCGGCAGGAAGTCCATCGCGAAATGGATGCCCTTGAGATCGCGGCCGGGGATCGGCAGGTCGCGGCCGGCTTCGGCGCCGCCCGCCAGCACGACCGCCTCGTGCTCGGCGACGAGCTTCTCGGCCGCGACGCCCACGCCGACATGAACGCCGCAATGGAAGGTCACGCCTTCGCCCTGCATCTGCGCGACCCGGCGGTCGATGTAGTGCTTCTCCATCTTGAAGTCCGGGATCCCGTAGCGCAGCAGGCCGCCGGGCTTGGCGAGCTTCTCGTAGACATGCACGTCATGGCCGGCGCGCGCGAGCTGCTGCGCGCAGGCGAGGCCGGCCGGACCGGAGCCGATGATCGCGACGCGCTTGCCGGTCTTCTGCGCCGGAGGCTGCGGCTCGATCCAGCCTTCCGCATAGGCGCGGTCGGCGATCGCGCATTCGATGGTCTTGATGGTGACGGGATTGTCCTCGAGGTTGAGCGTGCAGGCGGCCTCGCACGGCGCCGGGCAGATGCGGCCGGTCACCTCGGGGAAGTTGTTGGTCGAGTGCAGGTTGCGCGCGGCGGTCTTCCAGTCGCCGGCGTAGACGAGATCGTTCCAGTCCGGGATCTGATTGTTCACCGGGCAGCCGGTGTGACAATACGGAATGCCGCAATTCATGCAGCGCGCCGCCTGATCACGCGTCTCCTTCTCGCTGAGGGGAAGGACGAACTCGTTCCAATGGCGCACGCGCTCGTCGACCGGCGCATAGTCGCGGTCGACGCGGTCGAATTCGAGAAAGCCGGTAATCTTACCCACTGATCGCAAGCCCCAGTCGCATGTCCACCGTTGCGCACGACCGCGCATCGGCCGCTGCCGCGCGAGCGCCGGCGCCGACTGCAAGGCAGCAGTCAGCGCGTCGGCGACAATTCCAGAGAACCGCCCGCATCCGACGCTACTCGGCCGCCTGCATCGCGGCCGCCTTGTCCTTGGCGAGCTCGGCGAGCGCGCGGCGGTACTCGACCGGCATCACCTTGCGGAACTTGGGCAGATACGCGTCCCAGTGCGCGAGGATATGGGCGGCGCGACCCGAGCCCGCAAAGCGCGCATGCCGCGAGATCAGGAAGTGCAGCCGAGCAGCATCGTAGCGCGTCATGTCGGACAGCACGTCGACCCGGCCGTGCGCGCCGAGATCGGCCGCATGGCCGTACTCGCGTGCATTGACCGCTTCCTCGTCCGGGACCGGCTCGAGCTCGACCATCGCGAGATTGCAGCGGGTCGGGAAGCTCCCGTCCTCGTCGAGCACGTAGGCGACGCCGCCCGACATGCCGGCGGCGAAGTTGCGTCCGGTCGGCCCGAGCACAACCACGATGCCGCCCGTCATGTACTCGCAGCAATGGTCGCCGGCGCCCTCGATCACCGCCATGGCGCCCGAATTGCGCACCGCGAAGCGCTCGCCGGCGATGCCGCGGAAATAGCATTCGCCCGCGATGGCGCCGTAGAGCACCGTGTTGCCGACGATGATGGAGTCCTCAGGCGTGACGCCCGAGTCGGCGGGCGGCCGAACGATGATGCGCCCGCCCGAGAGACCCTTGCCGACATAGTCGTTGGCCTCGCCCTCGAGCTCGAGCGTGACCCCGCGCGCGAGCCAGGCACCGAAGCTCTGGCCGGCCGTGCCGTTGAGCTTCACATGGATGGTGTCGTCGGGAAGCCCCTCGTGGCCGTAGCGCTTGGCGATCTCGCCGGACAGCATCGCGCCGGCGGTGCGGTCGGTGTTCTTGATCGTGGTGACGATGCGCACGGGCGCGCCGCGGTCGAGCGCCGCCTGGGATTCGACGATCAGGCGGCGGTCGAGAATGGTGTGGATCTTGTGATCCTGCGGCTCGCAACGATAGATTTCGACATCCGGCCCCGCCTCGGGCTTGGTGAACAGGCGTGAGAAGTCGAGGCCCTTGGCCTTCCAGTGCGCCACCATGGCGCGCTGGTCGAGCATCTGCATCTGGCCGATCATCTCGTCGAATTTGCGGTAGCCGAGCGCGGCCATCATCTCGCGCACTTCCTCGGCGACGAAGAAGAAGTAGTTGATGACGTGCTCCGGCTGCCCCTTGAAGCGCTTGCGCAGCACCGGGTCCTGGGTCGCGACCCCGACCGGGCAGGTGTTGAGGTGGCACTTGCGCATCATGATGCAGCCGGCCGCGATCAGCGGCGCGGTGGCAAATCCGAACTCGTCGGCCCCGAGCATGGCGCCGACCACGACGTCGCGCCCGGTGCGGATGCCGCCGTCGACCTGCACCGCGATGCGACTGCGCAGGCGGTTGGCGACGAGCGTCTGGTGGGTTTCGGCGAGACCGATCTCCCACGGGCTGCCGGCGTGCTTGATCGACGTGAGCGGCGAGGCGCCGGTGCCGCCCTCGAATCCCGCAATGGTGACATGGTCGGCGCGCGCTTTGGAGACGCCGGCCGCGACCGTGCCGACGCCCACTTCCGACACCAGCTTGACCGAGACGTCGCCGGTCGGATTGACGTTCTTCAAGTCGAAGATGAGCTGCGCCAGGTCCTCGATCGAGTAGATGTCGTGGTGCGGCGGCGGCGAGATCAGCCCGACGCCCGGCGTCGAGTGGCGCACCTTGGCGATGGTCTTGTCGACCTTGTGCCCGGGCAGCTGGCCGCCCTCGCCGGGCTTGGCGCCCTGCGCCATCTTGATCTGCATCACGTCCGAGTTGACGAGGTACTCGGCGGTGACGCCGAAGCGTCCCGAGGCGACCTGCTTGATCGCCGAGCGCATCGAATCGCCGTTCGCCAGCGGCTTGAACCGATCGGATTCCTCGCCGCCCTCGCCGGTGTTCGACTTGCCGCCGATCCGGTTCATGGCGATGGCGAGGGTGGTGTGCGCCTCGCGCGAGATGGAGCCGAACGACATCGCACCGGTCGAGAAGCGGCGCACGATATTCTTCGCCGGCTCGACCTCCTCGAGCGGGACCGGCTTGCGGCCGTCCTCGTCGGCGCCCTTGATGCGGAACAGGCCGCGGATGGTGAGCAGGCGCTCGGTCTGCTCGTTCACGACCTTGGCGAACGCCTTGTATTGATCGAGCGAGTTGCCGCGCACCGCGTGCTGGAGGGCCGCGACCGTCGCGGAGGTCCACACGTGGTCCTCGCCGCGCAGGCGCAGCGCATACTCGCCGCCGACATCGAGCGCCTCGCGGTAGACCGGCGAGTCGCCGAAAGCGTCGCGATGGCGCCGCACCGTCTCCTCGGCGATCTCATCGAGCGAGACCCCCTCGATGCGGGTCGCGGTGCCGGTGAAATACTCGGCGACGAAATCGGACTTGAGTCCGACCGCGTCGAAGATCTGCGCGCCGCAATAGGACTGGTAGGTCGAGATGCCCATCTTGGACATCACCTTGAGCAGCCCCTTGTCGATCGACTTGATGTAGCGCTTGACGATCTCTTTCTCATCCAGCTTCTGAGGCAGCTCGTCCCGCATGGCAACGAGCGTCTCGAAGGCGAGGTACGGGTTGATCGCCTCGGCGCCATAGCCGGCGAGGCAGGCGAAATGGTGCACCTCGCGCGGCTCGCCCGATTCCACCACCAGGCCGACCGACATGCGCAGGCCCTGCCGGATCAGGTGATGATGCACGGCCGCGCAGGCGAGGAGCGAGGGGATCGGAATGCGGTCGGCGCCGGCGTGGCGGTCCGACAGGATGATGATGTTGATGCCGTCGTGCACGGCCTTCTCGGCCTGCTCGCACAGCGTCGCGAGCGCGCGCTTCATGCCGGCGGCGCCGCCGTCGGCTCCCCAGGTGGTGTCGAGGGTGAGCGAGCGGAAATGGGAGTCGCTCATCGCGGAGATCGAGCGGATCTTCTCCAGGTCCGCATTGGTCAGGATCGGCTGGCGCACCTCGAGACGCTTGGTGGTCGACATGCCCTCGAGGTCGAACAGGTTCGGCCGCGGCCCGATGATCGAGACGAGGCTCATGACCAGCTCCTCGCGGATCGGGTCGATCGGCGGGTTGGTCACCTGGGCGAAGTTCTGCTTGAAGTAGGTGAACAGCGACTTCGGGCGATTGGACAGCGCCGAGATCGGCGTATCGTTGCCCATCGAGCCGACCGCTTCCTCGCCGGTCGTGCCCATCGGCGACATGAGGATCTTGAGGTCTTCCTGGCTGTAGCCGAACGCCTGCTGGCGATCGAGCAGCGAGAGGTTCGAGAGCGCCGGACGGCTGTGCGCGAGCGGCAGGTCCTCGAGCACGATCTGCGTGTTCTTGAGCCACTCGCGATAGGGATGGCTGTCGGCGAGCTGCGCCTTGATTTCCTCGTCCGGGATCAGCCGGCCTTCCTCGAGATCGACCAGCAGCATCTTGCCGGGCTGCAGCCGCCACTTGGTGACGATGTCCTTTTCCGCGATGGGCAGCACGCCCATCTCGGACGCCATGACGATGCGGTGATCGCGCGTGACGAGATAGCGCGCCGGACGCAGCCCGTTGCGGTCGAGGGTCGCCCCGATCTGCCGGCCGTCGGTGAAGGCGATGGCCGCCGGGCCGTCCCACGGCTCCATGAGGGCGGCGTTGTACTCGTAGAAGGCGCGCCGCTCCTCGTCCATCAGCGGATTGCCGGCCCACGCCTCCGGGATCATCATCATCACGGCATGCGCGAGCGGATATCCGCCCTGCACCAGGAATTCGAGCGCGTTGTCGAAGCACGCGGTGTCCGACTGCCCCTCGTAGGAGATCGGCCACAGCTTGTGGATGTCGTCGCCGAGCAGCGGGGAGCGCGCCGAGGACTGGCGCGCCGCCATCCAGTTGAGATTGCCGCGCAGCGTGTTGATCTCGCCGTTGTGCGCGATCATCCGGTAGGGATGCGCCAGCGACCAGGTCGGGAAGGTGTTGGTGGAGAAACGCTGGTGAACCAGCGCCAGCGCGCTCTCGAAATCGGGATCGTGCAGATCGGGGTAATAGGTGCCGAGCTGGTCGGCGAGGAACATGCCCTTGTAGATCACGGTGCGGCACGAGATCGACACCGGATAGTAGCCCGAGGCACGCCGCTCGTAACGGCGATAGAAGGCGCCCGAGATCGTCTTACGCAGGATGTAGAGCCGGCGCTCGAAATCAGCTTCCGAAAACTTCTTCTCGCCTTGGCCGATGAACACCTGGCGGTGCACCGGCTCGGTCGGCTTCACTGACTCGCCGAGCGTCGAATTGTCAGTCGGCACGTCGCGCCAGCCGAGGAGCCGCATGCCTTCGGCGGCGATGACGTCCTCGTAGATGCCGACGATCTCCTGCTGCCGATCCTTGTCATGCGGCAGGAACAGGACGCCGACCGCATATTGCCCGGGCGCCGGCAGGGCGAAGCCGAGCGCGGCCGCCTTCTTGGCGAAGAACTTGTGCGGGATCTGGGTGAGAATGCCGGCACCGTCGCCCGCGCGAGGGTCGGCGCCCACGGCGCCGCGGTGCTCCAGGTTGAGCAGAATGGTGAGCGCGTCGGAGACGATCTGGTGCGACTTGCGGCCCTTGATGTCGGCGATGAAGCCGACGCCGCAGGAATCCTTGTCGAGGACCGGGTCGTAGAGGCCGCGCGCGGGCGGGACGCCCGGGTCGGCCGTCGCGGGCCAGCCGGGCAGCGCAATGCGTTTCACGTCCTGCTTCGTCACCGAAGCGGCGTGTCGCGCATGCTCCTGGCCGGCCCGTGTCGTGCTCATCTCCGTCCTCGCCTCGCGCCGCGGCATGCTTGCCGGCTGGCGCACCTGCCTCGCGCGCGGTACCTGAGCGGCGCCGCGATGCGAGGCAAACCATGTCGTGCCGGGCAGCCGTGCCGCCGTTCTGGCCTTACAGCGTGGCCGCTCGTTTCGGCGCCCCACATGCGACCCAGCATCCTCGCCGCATTCCCGCGCGCCGATCAGCGGGAATGGCTTGCGGCCGGTCGCGGGCCGCCCGTATGGGACAGCAATGCTGTCCTAACTCACCTTGCCAAAATCTTGCCACGGAAACAAGGGTTCGCCACGCCTGAATCGCATTTTACGGGGCTTTTGTTGCCGCGGTCTGGGTTAACCCACCAAGAGGAACACGGACGGCGTACAGGTGCAACGCCGTTCTGCGCCGGAGGTGCCGTTCTGGCGCTCGCGGAGGCGGTTCCGGGGCCGGATTCGGCGCTTCGGGGTGTGCATCCACCGGAGCGGTAGCTTGATCAGCGTGCCGGGAACCAGGAGGCGGCATGGACTTCGCGAGCGACAATGCGGCAGGCGTCGCGCCAGCCGTTCTCGAGGCCATCCTGGGGGCCAATCCGGGCTTTGCGCTCGGCTATGGCAATGACGATCTCACGCGCGCGCTCGAGCGCCGGATGAGTGCGCTGTTCGAGTGCGAGCTCGCCGTCTTCCTGGTCGCGACCGGAACCGCCGCCAATGCGTTGGCGCTCGCCCATCTCACGCCGCCCTGGGGCGGCGTGCTCTGCCACGCCGAGGCGCACATCGCGATCGACGAATGCGGCGCGCCGGAATTCTTCGGCGGCGGGATCAAGCTGATCGGCCTGCCCGGCGCCGGCGCCAAGCTGAGCCCCGCGACACTCTCGGCGGCGATCGCACGCCACAGCGGGCACCGCCCGCATGCCGTGCAGGCCAGGGCACTGTCGCTCAGCCAGGTGACCGAAGCCGGAACCGTGTACACGGTCGAGGAGATCCGCGCGCTGGCCACAATGGCCCACGCGAGCGGACTGTCGGTGCACATGGACGGGGCGCGTTTCGCCAATGCGCTTGCGCGCCTCGGCGCAAGCCCGGCCGCGATGTCCTGGCAGGCCGGCGTCGATGCGCTGTCGTTCGGTGCCACGAAGGGCGGGGCGCTCGCCGCCGAAGCGGTCGTGATCTTCGACCCGAAGGCGGCCGATGCCATGCACGAGCGGCGCAAGCGGGGCGGGCATCTCGTCTCCAAGCACCGTTTCCTGGCGGCGCAGTTCGCCGCATTTCTCGCCGACGACAACTGGCTTGCCTGGGCAAGCCACGCCAACCGCATGGCGGCGCGGCTTGCGCACGGACTCGCGGCGCACCGGCTCGCGCCGGTCTGGCCGGTCGAAGCCAATCTGGTCTTCGTCGTGCTGCCGGCCGCCACCGATGCGCGCCTGCGGGCGGCGGGCGCGCGCTATTACGCCCGCGCGAGCCAAAGCCTGCCCGACGGGATCGCGATCCAGGACGGCGACGTGCTGGCCCGCCTCGTCACCTCGTTCGCCACCACCGAGGCCGAGATCGAGCGTTTCGTCACCGTCGCGGCCGGCTGATGCCGCGCCGCGGCCCCAGCGGCGCCGCATTCGGACGGTGTGATGGGGAGGGATGACAGCACGCGCCAGCCGGTCGTCGCGATGCGAGATGTCGCATGACCGGCCGCGCCATGGAGGGGAGCTCATCGTGCGACTGCACGCTTTCTTGATGCTGTGTGGGACCTCGCTCGCGCTGGCCGGTGCCGCCGCGGCCGAGCCCGCTGGGCCGCCGCCAAACATCGCCGCCGGGCTGCCGCCGGGTCAGATCATGGCGATCGTGCGCGCAAACGGCTTCGATCCCGTCGGCCGGCCGGTGCGCAACGGCAATGTATATGCGCTGCAGGCGCTGGATCCCGATGACGTCGAGTACCGCATCGTGGTCGATGCCCGGACGGGCCGCACGGTCTCGCTGCGGGAGATCGCACGACCGGGCCCCTACGAAGCCGCGCCGCGATTCGGCGGCGTCATCGGCGGCCCGCCGGAGGGACCTGCGCTG
>DASTZX010000440.1:0-16497 GCA_035764045.1 Xanthobacteraceae bacterium
CGACGGCCAGCCATGCGCCCGCCTTTGCTCGCCTTAAGTTTCCGTCATGGCCGGGCTTGTCCCGGCCATCCGCGTCTTCCACTTTGTGGCTTTAGCCAATGCCCGCGACACGCGCGGGCACGACGCTCTCACCGACGCCAGCCATGCGCCGCCCTTGCTCGCTTTAAGTTTCCGTCATGGCCGGGCTTGTCCCGGCCATCCACGTCTTCCAAATTTTGTGCCTTCAGCGAAGACGTGGATGCCCGCGACGAGCGCGGGCATGACGCCCTCACCGACGGCCAGCCATGCGCCCGCCCTTGCTCACTTAAGTTTCCGTCATGGCCGGGCTTGTCCCGGCCATCCACGTCTTCCACTTTGTGGCTTTAGCCAATGCCCGCGACACGCGCGGGCACGACGCTCTCACCCACGCCAGCCATGCGCCCGCCCTTGCTCAATGCCCTGTTCGCGTCCGTCACGAGCCTGCCGGGCGTCGGACCGAAAGTCGCCAAGCTTCTGGCCCGCGTCACCGGGCGCGACGAGGGCGCGCGCGTCGTCGACCTCGTGCTGCATCTGCCGACCGGCGCTGTCGACCGCCGCGCCAGGCCGAAGCTGCGCGACGTGGTGCCGGGCTCCGTGGTGACCGTCGCGGTGACCATTGATCGCCACCGCCCTCCCCCGCCGGGCCGTTCGCGCGCGCCTTATCTGGTCTATGCGAGCGACGACACCGGCGACCTGGTGCTCACCTACTTCAGCGCCCACCGGGACTACATCGCGAAGCTCCTGCCCATGGGCGAGCGGCGCTACATCTCGGGGACCACAGCACTCTATGACGGCATGCTGCAGATGGTGCATCCGGACCGAGTGGTGGACGAAGCCGGCCTCGCCAAGCTGCCGCTGGTCGAGCCGGTCTATCCCCTGACCGAGGGGCTTTTTCCCAACCAGCTGCACAAGGCCGTCGACGCTGCGGTCGATCGGCTGCCCGCATTGCCCGAATGGCAGGATCGGGCCTATCTCGGCCGCGAAAAATTTCCCCCCGTCGCCGACGCGCTCCGCCACCTGCATCGGCCGAAGGCGCCCGACGATGTGCTGCCGAGCTCGCCAGCCTGGGCCCGGCTCGCCTATGACGAGCTTCTCGCCGGCCAGCTCGCGCTCGCGTTGATGCGCGCCCATATGCGCCGGGTCAGCGGCCGCCGAACCGTCGGCGACGGCCAGCTTCGCGACAAGATCATTGCCGCCCTGCCCTATAGGCTCACCGGGTCGCAGGAGCGCGCAGCCGCCGACATCGCCAAGGATCTGTCCGCGCCGCACCGCATGCTCCGCCTGCTCCAGGGCGACGTCGGCTCCGGCAAGACCGTGGTCGCGCTCCTCGCCTGCGCGGCCGTCATCGAAGCCGGCCGCCAGGCCGCGATCATGGCGCCGACCGAGATCCTCGCCCGCCAGCACCTCGCGACCATCTCGGCCGTCGCCGAGGCCGTGGGCCTGCGCATCGCGCTTCTCACCGGCCGCGAACGCGGGCGCGAGCGCAGCGAGCTCCTGGCGCGCCTTTCCGCCGGCGAGATCGATCTGCTCGTCGGGACGCATGCGCTCTTTCAGGAGGATGTGGAATTCCGCGACCTCGCCCTCGCCGTGGTGGACGAGCAGCACCGCTTCGGCGTCCATCAGCGGCTCGCGCTCGCCGCCAAGGGCGAGGCGGTCGACGTCCTGGTGATGACCGCGACGCCGATCCCGCGCACCCTGGTTCTCACCTATTTCGGCGACATGGAGGTCTCGGAGCTGCGCGAGAAGCCCGCCGGCCGCAAGCCGGTCGATACCCGCGCGGTCCCGCTCGGCCGGATCGATGACGTGGTCGCCGCGGTCGGCCGCGCGATCGACGAGGGCGCCCGCGTCTACTGGGTCTGCCCGCTGGTGGAGGAATCGGAGACCAGCGACCTCGCGGCCGCGCAAGACCGGTTCAAGTCGCTGCAGGAACGGTTCGGGGCCAAAGTCGGCCTGGTCCACGGCCAGATGAAGGGCGCCGACAAGGACCGCGCCATGGAAAGCTTCGCCGCCGGCGAGACGCAGCTCCTCGTCGCAACCACCGTGATCGAGGTGGGCGTCAACGTGCCGGAGGCGACCGTGATGGTGATCGAGCACGCCGAGCGCTTCGGCCTCGCCCAGCTTCACCAGCTGCGTGGCCGTATCGGCCGCGGAGCCGAGCATTCGACCTGCCTGCTGGTCTATCGCGCCCCGCTCGGCGAGACCGCCAAGGCGCGCCTCGCCATCATGCGCGAGACCGAAGACGGATTTCGCATCGCCGAGGAGGACCTGCGCCTGCGCGGTGAGGGCGATCTGCTCGGCACCCGCCAGAGCGGCCTGCCCGGCTTCAAGGTCGCCCGCATCGAGACGCACGGGCGGCTGTTGCAGGCCGCCCGCGACGATGCCGCCCTCGTCCTGGCGCGCGACCCCGAGCTCGTGAGCGAGCGCGGCGAGGCGCTGCGGATGCTGCTCTATCTGTTCGAGCGCGATGACGCGATCAGATTGATACGGGCCGGTTGAAGCAGGATGGGTTGAGCAACCGCGAAACCCATCACGGGAATCGCAACAGGAGACTCGGCTGGCGGGTTTCGCTGCGCTCAACCCGCCCTACGTGCCCCTCATTCGCTCGGCACCGGCGCGGGCGCCTTGCGCAGGCCCTGCGCGGCCCGCGCGGCGTCCGCCATCGCCTGCAATTTCTTCTGCGTGTCCGCCCCACCGTTCGGCTGGATCAGCCCTGCGGTCATGATCAGCTTGGCCGCCGCCTCGACCGGGATCTCGAGCTCGATCACATCGCGGCGCGGCACGTAGAAAAAGAACCCGGTGGTCGGGTTGGGCGTGCACGGCATGAAGGCCGAGACGTACTCGTCCTGCAGCGGCAGCCGCGCCGTGATCTCGGCTCCGGGCGGCTGGGAGAGAAAGACCAGCGACCACATGCCGGGCGCCGGAAATTCCACCAGGGCCACCCGGCGGAAGCTCGAGCCCGACTCGGAAAAGAGCGTCTCGAACACCTGCTTGAGCCCCTTGTAGATCGAGCGCACCAGCGGCATGCGGTCGAGCAATGTCTCGCCCGCCTCGACCAGCGTGCGGCCGACCAGGTTGGCGGTCAGAAACCCGAGCAGCGTGATGGCGAAGAACGCGACGATCAGCCCCGTCCCGGGCACCTTCCAGGGCAGGTAGAACTCGGGCCGGTACGTCACCGGAATGAAGGGCCGCACCCAGTCGTCCACCCAGGTGATGAACGACCAGGTGAGATAGACCGTGATCGCGAGCGGGCCGGCGACCACGAGGCCGGTGAGGAAATAGTTGCGCAGCCGGTAGCCG
Organism: Xanthobacteraceae bacterium; assembly: GCA_035764045.1. Taxonomy (GTDB): domain Bacteria; phylum Pseudomonadota; class Alphaproteobacteria; order Rhizobiales; family Xanthobacteraceae; genus JAVDCA01. Next base: position 3,316 of record DASTZX010000440.1, read on the forward strand.
GCGCTCGTCGGGTGGCCCGGCGCCGTGGGCGCCAAGCTTGCGGCCTCGGACTTGGCCTCCGCGGCAGGGTCGTTGGGCGTCATGCGCGCAAGTCTCGCTGTTTTGGCCAGTCCCGGCGCGGCCGATCGGGTTCACGGCAGATTCTCCGGCGATTCTAGGCTGCCAGCCGTGAGGGGACAAGATGACCGGACGGCGCGGGGGGCGCGACGCAATTGTCGCAGCCCTGCCCCCGCTTGGCGCCTGTTTCCGCCGCCGCGAGCAGTGTACTTTTTGCGGGTGCAGACCGGGGACGACACGCCGCAATGGTCTCCGCGCACGCCGTCGGGAGGGCATGATGACGCTTGCGCGCCGCCGTTTCCTGCAACTCGCCGCGGGTGCCGCGGCACTCCCGGCCGCGCCCTACGTCGCCCGCGCGCAGGCATCATACCCGGCGCGACCAGTCCATCTCGTCGTCGGCTTTCCACCCGGCCAGTCCGGCGACATCAGCGCGCGCCTGCTCGGCCAATGGCTCGGCGAGCACCTTGGCCAGCCCTTCGTCATCGACAACCGGCCGGGCGCGGCGAGCACGATCGCGACCGAGCTCGTCGTGCATGCGCCGCCGGACGGGTACACGCTGCTCTGGGTGGTGACCAGCAACTACATCAACGCCACGCTCAACCCGAACCTGCCTTACAACTTCATCCGCGACATCGCGCCGGTCGCGGGCTGCACGCGCTCGCCTCTCGTCGCCGAGGTCAACCCCTCCGTCCCGGTCAAAAGCATCCCCGAGCTCATCGCCTATGCGAAGGCCAATCCCGGCAAGCTCAACATGGGTTCGGGAGGGGTCGGAAATTCCACCCATCTCGCCGGCGAGCTCTTCAAGATGATGACCGGCACCGACATGCATCACGTGCCCTATCGCGGCTCTGCGCCCGCGCTGACCGACCTGATGAGCGGCCAGGTGCACGTGATGTTCGACATCGTGGCTTCCTCGATCGGCTATATCAAAGCCGGCCGGCTGCGCCCGCTTGCGGTGACGACGACAAAGCGCTCGGAGGCACTGCCGGACCTGCCGACCATCGCCGACTTCGTGCCCGGCTATGAGGCGAACACCGCCGGCGGCATCGGCGCCCCCAAGGGCACGCCGGCGGCCATTGTGGATAAGCTCAGCGGCGCGATCCATGCGGCGCTCGCCGATCCGACCGTCCGGACGCGTCTCGACGCGTTGGGAACGGTGCCGTCGCCCGCCTCGCCGGCCGAGTTCGGCAAGGTCGTGGCCGAGGAGACCGAGAAGTGGGCCAAGGTGATCAAGTTCGCCGGCGTCAAGGCCGAGTGATCGCGCACGAGTGATCGCGCAGGAGTGATCGCGCGGGAGTGATCGCGCAGGCGTGATCGCGCGGCCAGGGCCGCCCTATTCCACCGTCACCGACTTCGCCAGATTGCGCGGCTGGTCGACGTCCGTGCCCATCAGCACCGCCGTGTGATAGGCGATGAGCTGCACCGGGATGGCATAGACCAGCGGCGTCACGGTCGCCGGCATCTCAGGCAGGGTCAGCGTCAGCAGCGAGTCGACGGTCGCGGCGCGCGCGCCCTGCGCGTCGGTGATGAGGATGATGCGGCCGCCGCGCGCCGCCACCTCCTGCATGTTGGAGACGGTCTTCTCGAACACGCGATCGTACGGCGCGATCACGATCACCGGCAGCTTCTCGTCGATCAGCGCGATCGGTCCGTGCTTGAGCTCGCCCGCCGCATATCCTTCGGCGTGGATGTAGGAGATTTCCTTGAGCTTGAGCGCCCCTTCGAGCGCGAGCGGGAAGCTCGTGCCGCGGCCGAGATAGAGCACGTCGCGGCTGCCGGCGAGGTCGCGCGCCAGCCGCTCGGTCTGCGGCTCGAGCGCGAGCGCGTCGGCCATGTGGCGCGGCACCTCGATCAGCGCCCGCACCAGCCGCTTCTCATCCTCCTCGTCGAGCACTCCGCGGGCGCGGCCGGCCGCGATGGCGAGGCAGGCGAGCGTCGCAAGCTGACACGTGAAGGCCTTGGTCGAGGCGACCCCGACCTCCGGACCGGCGAGCGTCGGCAGCACCGCGTCGCTCTCGCGTGCGATGGTCGAGCTCGGGACATTGACGATCGAGAGCACGTGCTGTTTGCAGCCGCGCGCGTAACGCAGCGTCGCCAGCGTGTCGGCGGTCTCGCCCGACTGCGACACGAACAGCGCCGCATTGCCGGGATCGAGCGGTGCCTCGCGATAGCGGAATTCGGACGCGACGTCGATCTCGACCGGAAGGCGGGCGAAGCGCTCGAACCAGTAGCGGCCGATCAGCCCGGCGTAATAGGCGGTGCCGCAGGCCGAGATGGCGAGCCGCCGGATGTCCTTGAAGTCGAACGGCAGCGGCGTCGGCAGCGCGATCTTTCCGGCCGCCATGTCGATGTAGTGGGCGAGCGTGTGCCCCACCACCTCGGGCTGCTCGTGGATCTCCTTCGCCATGAAATGGCGGTGGTTGCCCTTGTCGACCAGGAAGGCCGAGGCATTCGACTTGAGCACGGCGCGGCTCGCCAGGCGTCCGGCCGCGTCGTGCACCACGGCGCCGGAGCGGCGCACCACCGCCCAGTCGCCATCCTCGAGATAGCTGATCTCGTCGGTGAACGGCGCGAGGGCGATCGCGTCCGAACCGAGATACATCTCGCCGTCGCCATGGCCGATCGCGAGCGGCGAGCCGCGGCGCGCGCCGATCAGGAGGTCGTCCTCGCCCGCGAACAGGAAAGCGAGCGCGAAAGCGCCCTTGAGGCGGGGCAGCGCGGCCGCCACCGCCTCCATCGGCGTGCAGCCCTTGGCGAGCTCGCTCGTCACCAGATGGGCGACCACCTCGCTGTCGGTCTCGGTGGCGAACTCGGCTCCGGCGGCGCTGAGCTCTTTGCGCAGCTCGGCGAAGTTTTCGATGATGCCGTTATGGACGACCGCCACCTTGTCGGTCGCATGCGGATGGGCATTGACCTCGTTCGGGCGGCCGTGCGTCGCCCAACGGGTATGGCCGATGCCGATCGTTCCGACGAGCGGTTCGCGGTTGAGCCGCTGCTCGAGATTCCTGAGCTTTCCCTCGGCACGGCGTCGCGTGAGGCGGCCGTCCTCGAGCGTCGCGACGCCCGCGGAGTCGTAGCCGCGGTATTCGAGGCGCTTGAGCGCATCGACCATCAGGGGAGCGACCGCCTCGCGTCCCACTATGCCGACGATCCCGCACATGTGTCGAAACTAGCCCCTTCGCAGGCCCGGGCCTTTGCGCAACGCTTTAAGCCGGCACATCAATTCGCTGAAATCACGAACTCTTTCGCCACATTGCGGTTCGTGACGCAGGTCGCCGGCAGGGCTCATCCGGCGTCCTTTGTGCCTCCGGACTTGGCCTTTCGCAAGCGCGACACCCAGCCTTCCTTAACAACCTGCCGGCCCCGCCCGACCGCCAGCGCGTCGGCCGGCACGTTGCTGGTGATCACCGAGCCGGAGCCCACATAGGCGCGATCGCCGACGGTGACCGGCGCAACCAGCGCCGAATTGGAGCCGATGAAGGCCCCTTCGCCGATCTCGGTGCGATGCTTGTGGGTCCCGTCGTAATTGCAGGTGATGGTGCCGGCGCCGATATTCGCACCCGCGCCCACGGTGGTGTCGCCGATATAGCTCAGATGGTTGGCGCGCACGCCGGCCCCGATCTTCGCCTCCTTGACCTCGACGAAGTTGCCGATGCGCACGTCCGGGCCGATATCCGCGCCCGGCCGCAGCCGCGCATAGGGGCCGACCGTCGCGCCTTTGCGGATGTGCGCGCCCTCGAGATGGGAGAACGAGCGGATCACCGCGCCCTCCTCCACCACCACGCCGGGACCGAACACCACATAGGGCTCGATCACGACGTCGCGTGCGAGCCGCGTGTCGGCCGCAAGATGCACCGTCTCGGGCGCCACCATGGTGACGCCCGCCTCGAGCGCGGCGGCGCGCAGGCGGCGCTGCAGAACGCTTTCCGCTTCCGCGAGCTGGGCTTGGCTGTTGATCCCGCGCACCTCGTCCTCCTCGGTTTCGATCGCGACCGCGTCGAGCCCCATCGCCCGGGCGATCGCGACAGCGTCGGTCAGGTAGAATTCGCGCTTGGCATTCGCGTCGCCGATCCGATCCAGGATCGCGAGCGCGACGTCGCCGCGCAGCGCCATCAGCCCGGCATTGCACAACCCGATGGCGCGCTCGGCCTCGCTCGCGTCCTTCTCCTCGCGGATCGCCAGGAGCCGCTCACCCTGCATGATCAGCCGGCCATAGCCGGCCGGATCGGCCGGACGAAAGCCGAGCACCACGACCGCCGCGCCGCCCGCGAGCGGCGCACGCAGCCGCGCAAGCGTATCCGGACGGATCAACGGAGTGTCGGCAAAGACGACCAGGATGTCGTCCGCACCCGCCGCGATCGCATCGCGGGCCGCGAGCGCCGCGTGCGCCGTACCGCGCCGCTCGCCTTGGACGAAGATCGCCGCCTGCGGCATTCCGGCCGCAACGCTCGCCGCCACCCGGTCCTGCCCGGGGCCGATCACGACCGCGACTGCGCCGGCGGTTTGCCCGACCGTATGCAGCACATGCGCGAGGAGCGGGCGTCCGCCGATGGCATGCAGCACTTTCGGCCGCGAGGAGCGCATACGCGTCCCCTCGCCGGCTGCAAGTACGATGGTAAGGCAGGATCGTGCGCCCATGCTCGCGTTCATCGATGCGCCGCTCTTGCCACTTCGTAACGCATGTCATTTTCCGCCAAGCGGGGTGCGCTTTCCGGGACTATGCACTGTTCCGGCGCCGCTCTCACTTTCGCTCTCGACCAATTCGCGCGGTCGTCATAACCTGCGGGGAGAAAATGGGAAAGGCGGGCGTCGCAGACCGCGGGGGACGTGGCACGCACATTCAACTCTGTTAGCCTGCGCTCGCTCGCGGTCGATTCGGCTGCGCAGCGCTCGCAACAGCGGTGCGTTCATGGTTCGCCAGACGACTTCCTATTCGGATGAGGATGAGGACCACCTCGATATGCGTCCACTGTTGCGAGTGACGGTATGGGGCGCCTGCGCGTTGATCGCGACGGGTGCAGCGGTGCTGGCGGGCCGCTCCGAGCTCGGCACGGCGCGCGCCGGCGCGGCGCTGGCCGCGTTGCGCGCCTCACCCCTTGAATTCCTGTCGCAGCCCGCCGGGCCGGCGACCCCGACCAAGGAAGAGAAGAAGCTTGCCCAGGCGGTGGAGAATCTGACCGCCGACCGCGACCGGCTGGCGGACCGCGTCGCGACGCTTGAACGCAATCTCAGCGACCTCACCGGCTCGATTGCGCGCGATCGCTCCGCGGCCGCCGCCACTCCCAGCAATCCGCCCGCGACGGCCGAGAGCGAGAAGCCCCAAGTCGCGGCGTCGGCCGCGCCCCCGGCAGCGGCGCCTGCGCCGCCTGCCACCCGCATCGCGCCCGAGGTCACACCGGACAGCGCGAGCTCGACCGAGGAAGCGCAGCCTGCCGAGACGGCGGCGCCCACCCTCGGGACCATCGTCAGGCCCCCGGCACGGCCCGGACCGCTCGGGTCGATCCAGTCCTACACCTCGTCGGCCTCGGCCTCGCGCCCCGCGGCCCGGGTTGCCGCGGCGCCGTCCAGCCCCGAGGCGACAGCCAGCGTGCCGCCTGCGCCGAAGCCGACCGCAGTCGACCTCGCCATGGCGACGAACGTCAATGCATTGCGCGCCCGTTGGGGGGCGCTCAAGACCGCCCAGCCGACCCTGCTCGGCGGGCTCAAGCCGCTGGTCGCGACTCGCAACAGCGCCGCGCAGCCCGGCGTCATGGAATTCCACCTCGTCGCCGGGCCGGTCGCCGATCACGATGCGGCCGCCCGCCTGTGCGCCGCCCTCGCCTCGGCGCATATCAGCTGCCGCCCCGCCTCTTACAACGGGCAGAGCCTCGAGCTGCGATAATTGCTATCGTCATTGTTCAGCTCCGGATTTCCGGGTTCGCGGGCTATCGCCCGTGCCTCGAAATGACGACTGACAGGCATGCGATGAAGCGCCGTTTCCTTCCCACCGCCCGCCAGACCAACTGGCTGTTGTGCGTCGGCTTCCTCTCCGTCGGCTATGCGCTGTGGCTGCGCTACCGCGCCATCGAGTTCGCCGAGGTGTCGCTCGCCTGCCAGGCCGGGCTCGACACATGGCTGTGCGCCACGTTCCGGACCGTGATCGTCCTCTATAACCATTGGGTCTTCGGAGGGGTCGCGCTCGGGGCCGCCCTGATCAACCTGCTGCGGCCGTCGGTCGTCATGACCGCAATCGCGCTGGCGGCCGCCGGCTTTGGCATCGTGATGCACAATCTCGGCTTGTCGGCGCTCGCCGGCGCGCTGCTGATCCTCAGTCTCGCGCGACCCGCTGCCGAGCCAGAGTGAGCGCGAGCATCGCCAGTCCGGCGCAGAACAGCACCGCCTGCCAGTTGGCGACCGACTCATTGACCACGATGTAGATCGCGGCGCCTGCCAGCACGCAGGCGGCAACCCGTTCGGCGCCGGGCCACACGCCCTTCTCCGGCGCAATGGCGAACCCCAACAGCACGTAGGGAACGGCGGCGGCGACCAGTGGAGCAAACGGGAAATCCACGTAGCGCGGATCGAACACCAGCATCAGGGCGACCTGGAGCGCGAGCGCGCTGAGCGCCACCAGCCCGGCGCCGACGACGAGGCCGAGCGGCGCCCGCGGACGCTCGTCGGCCCGACCGAGCATCTCGGCAAAGGCGGGCGCCCGCAGCCCGGCGACAAGGCTCGCCGCCACGGCCGGGGGCGCCACCAACGCCACCGTTGTCCAGGCGATCCCCTCGAGCCAGCCGCCTGGCCCCAGGCTTTCGACCGGCACCTGGGCGACCGCCCAACCGATCAGCACGCCGGACACGGTCGCGATCGCGGCGACCGCGAGCCAGCGCCGCGCCGGCACGACACCACGCGACCGTCCCGCGACACCCGCAGCCGCGAACACCAGGATCGCGAACACCGCGCCGCCGGCCGCCTGCCAGCGCCACAGCGGATGATCGGACACCGGCGCGCCCCAGACGAATTTCGGCGCCCGGGCGAAGGCATCGAACAGACCCCAGTGACCGCCGACCGTGCCTTCCAACCGGCGCTTCCACGGCTGGTCGAAGGCCTCGATGACATTGACCCGGTACTTGGCGCGGCGGGCATTGGCCATCACCTCGGTCAGAAAGCGCGCCTGGTTCGAGGGCGACGGCAAGGCGCCTTCGCGCATGCGCCCGGCGCTCGGCCAGCCGACCTCGCCGATCATGACTTCCTTGCCGGGAAACCGCGCCGCCATCTGGCTGCGGATCGCCTCCACATGAGCGGGCGCCTGCTCGACCGGGATCGGAAAATCCTCCCAGTACGGCAGAAGGTGAATCGTAACAAAGTCGACAGAAGAGGCGACCTCAGGAAATCGATTCCAGAACTCCCACACGTCCGCATAGGTCACCGGACACGGCACCGCCGCCTTCACCTCGCGGATCATCGCCGCAAGCTCGGTCGGGGACCGCTCGCCCCGCAGCAGCACCTCATTGCCGACCACGACCGCGATCACCGTATCGGGATAGCGGCGGGCGAGGCCGATCGCGCTCTCGATCTGGGCCTGCGTGCGCGGGCGCAGGGCGCTGACCCAGGCTCCGAGCATCACCTTCATGCCGAGCCGCTGTGCGATGGCCGGAATCTGGTCTTCTCCGTGCTCGAGCGAATAGGTGCGGATGCAGTTTGTGAGCTGCTTGAGCCCACTCAAATCCTGCTCGATCTGCCGCGCATCGACATGGGTGCGGTCGTCGAGGGGATTCTGATCTGCGCGGTACGGCGCATAGGAGATGCATTGCAGCTTGCCGTCGGCCGACGCCGCCGCGTCGGCCGGCATGGCGACCGGCCGTCCCAGCCACCACCACGCCGCCACCACGGCCGCCACCGAGGCGACCAGCAGACTGAAGGGGAGACGCATTACCGTTAACCGCTCCCGCTCGGATAAAGGGTGGCAAGGAAAGGGCGGCGGTTAAGGTTGCTGGGGCCGCGCAGGCGGCAAACTGTCATTTCGTTCATCGGCGCATCATCATCTGACCCGAAATCTACCATTCCGCCCGGCGATTTTAAGCACGCTTTCGACGGGCGCTGGACAAGCCCCGCACCTTCATTGCATGTCAGCGAAAAGCGCGTGGCCGGCCGCATTGCCGACCTATTCGGATGATCCAAAGAAAGCCTCCGGGCAGCGTCAATCCAACACCCAGCAACACACGGCGTCATGTCAGTTTCAGGTCTGCGTAGCCTCGTCATTCTCGCCGGTACGGCGGCGGTGGTCGCGTTTAGCTCACCGCTGTTCGCCCAGCCAGCCGAGCAAAAAGCCCCCGACCAGCAAAAGGCGGGGGAGCCCAAGAAATCCGAGAGCGCCCGCCAGGCGGATGCGATCGCCGAGGCGGCGCGTGCGCTGACCGGGCCGGCGGCCAATCCGGAATGCACGTGGCTCGGTGAACGGGTGGTCAACTTGCTGTCGCGGGACGATCTCGACACCGCCTTTCGCCACCTCGACCTGTACGACCGCTTCGGCTGCCCGGGCGCCCATGTCCAGTCGAGCTTCCGCTGCCTGATCCGCGGCGGCATCCCGGACCCCAAGGCGTCCGACACGCTCGACGCGCGCGTCCACACCTGCTGGATCAATCCCAATTCGGGACCGGCGGCGGCTGCGGCGACACCGCCGGCACAACCTCCGGCGACGGCAGGAACCGGACCACGCTGAGGACGTTTGCTCATCGGGCGATTTTCTGCGGAATAGTTCGATCAGGCAGCGTCACTGCCATTGATTTGACATGCGGGCCAAATACATGATGCGTCGCCACTCCCGGGAGATGTTGTTGCTCGACGACAGGTCCCGGTCGGGCCTAGGGGACAGGCTCGGGTCCACGATCTTCCGCCCCGTACGGTATTGAGTCCGATGCGCTCCGTCGCAACCGTAGTCGCGCTCGCAGCGTGCCTGCATGCCGGTGTATGGGCCTATTTCAACACCACGGGCAGCGCTCCCAACGTCGGCAAGCCGCTCGCCAGCGTCTCCTACGCACCCTTCGAGGGTATCCGCAATTCGGATGACGCCCCAACGGCCGCGCAGATCCGTGCCGACCTGAAGGCGATCGCGCCCTACACCGACACGATCCGCACCTATCGCTCGACCCGCGGCATGGAGCTCGTGCCGGCGATCGCGGCCGAGTTCGGCTTGAAGGTGACGCTCGGCGTCTGGCTCGACACCAATCTCGATCGCGACGGCAATTACGATCTCGTGCGCGATTCCGACGACCCGACCAAGCTCCTCTCCCGCAACGACGCGGAGATCAAATCGGCGGTCAAGCTCGCCCACACCTACAACAACATCAACGCGATCGTGGTCGGCAACGAGACGACGCTGCGGCGGTCGATGTTCTCGGCGGCTCAGTCCGACGAGGCCGAGAAGGCCTATGAGAGCCGTGAGGCGGACGGCCAGCACAAGTATTCCGACTTCCAATCGGCCCTCGCCGACGTCCAGGGCACATGGAACGAGGGACTGCGCAAGCAGGCGGCGAAGTCCGGCCGCACGATCGAGGACATCAAGGCGGAATGGAACGTCGGCGAGCTGGTGAAGGCGATCCAGCGCGTCAAGCGGCAGGTGTCCGTGCCGGTCACCACCGGCGAGACCTGGGACATCTGGCGTGACCATCCGAAGCTCGCTTCGTCCGTCGACTTCGTCGCCGCGCACATCCTGCCGTATTGGGATCACGTGCCCTACACCCAGGCGGTCGACCACACGCTCGACGTCTTCTACAAGCTCCGGCAGGCGCACCCCGGCAAGCGCATCGTCATCGCCGAGTTCGGCTGGCCGAGCGCCGGCTACAATTACGGCGCCGCCGAGCCCGGCCGGCTCGAGCAGGCGACGGTGCTGCGGCAGTTCGTGACCCGCGCCGACGCGCTCGGCATCGACTACAACGTCATCGAAGCTTTCGATCAGCCGTGGAAGACGGCGGAGGGCAGCGTCGGCCGCTACTGGGGCATGCTCGACGCCTCGCGGCAGGCCAAGTTCGCCTGGACGGGCCCGATCGGCTATGCGGACCATTGGAAAATCGCTGCGCTCGCTGTGGGGGTCGGCTTCCTGATCTCGCTGCCGATCCTGGCGCTCGCGGTCGCGACGCTTCGCCAGGCCGTGCTGATGGCGTTCGCCTCGCACGTGGTCGGCGCCTGGGCCGCCACGGTCGTGGACTATTGGAACGGGCATTACTTCGTGCTCGGCGCCGGCATCGCATTGCTGGTCGGCCTCCTGCTCCTGGTGCCGCTGGTTCTGATCGCGCTCGCCCGCATCCAGGAGATCGCGACCGTGCTGTTCGGCCACGCGCCGCTCCGCCTGCTCGCGCCGGCCGCTGCACCGGCTGCGGGCCCCCGTACGCCCAAGGTCTCGATCCATGTCCCGGCTCACATGGAGCCGCCCGACATGCTCAAGCAGACGCTCGACGCGGTCGCCCGCCTCGAATATCCGAACTTCGAATGCGTGGTGGTGATCAACAATACGCCCGACCCGGCATTCTGGCAGCCGGTCGAGGAGCATTGCCGCGGGCTCGGTGAGCGCTTCAAGTTCATCAATGTCGACAAGCTCGCCGGCTACAAGGCGGGGGCGCTGCGGCTCGCGCTCGCGCACACGGCGCCCGATGCCGAGATCATCGGCGTGATCGATGCCGACTACGCGGTCGAGCCCGACTGGCTCAAGGACGTGGTGCCGGCCTTCGCCGACCCCAAGGTCGGGCTGATCCAGGCGCCGCAGGACCATCGCGACGAGACGACGCCGCTGCACTGGGCGATGAATGGCGAATACGCCGGATTCTTCGACATCGGGATGGTCCAGCGCAACGAGGAGAACGCGATCATCGTGCACGGCACCATGTGCCTGATCCGGCGCGCCGCGCTGGATGCGGCCGGCGGCTGGTCGAGCGACACGATCTGCGAGGACACCGATCTCGGCCTGTCCATCATCGAGCAGGGCTGGGCGACCTTGTACACGCGTCGCCGCTACGGCCGCGGCCTGCTGCCCGACACCTTCGAGGCCTACAAGAAGCAGCGTCACCGCTGGGCCTATGGGGGCCTGCAGATCGTGCGCAAGCACTGGCGGCGCTTCCTGCCCGGCATGAGCGCGCTCACCCCCGAGCAGAAGCGCGAATTCGCCATCGGCTGGCTCAACTGGCTCGGCGCCGAGAGCATCGGCGTTGCGGTCGCGCTGATCAATCTGGTCTGGGTGCCGGTCGTCGCCTTCGCGGGCGTCGCCATTCCCGACAAGGTGCTCACGCTGCCGATCATGGCCGCCTTCGCGGTGTCGGTCGCCCACTTCCTCACGCTCTATCGCCGCCGGGTCGCGATCCCGCCCGGTCAGATGGCGGCCGCCATGATCGCCGCGATGGCGATGCAATGGACGGTGGCGCGTGCCGTCGCCTGCGGACTGGTGACCGAGCATCTGCCCTTCGTGCGCACCGCCAAGGGAGGCAGCGCCCGCAAGGGCCGCGTCAGCTTCCCGGCCTTCTACGAGGCGGTGCTCGGGCTGCTGCTGATTGCCGGCGCGATCATGGTGTTCGCGACCAATTACGAGCAGGTGCGCGAGGTGAACCTGTTCGGCGACGTGCTGATCGTGGAAAGCCTGCCGTTCCTCGCCGCGGCGCTGCTCGCCGCACTCGAGGAGACGCGGTTCAACGACTTCGTGTTCTGGAGGCAGGCCGAGGCGCGCCTGCGCGGGCCGCTCGCCGAGCTCCTGCCGCGCCGCGCGGTGCGGGCCGTGATCAGCCAGCCGGCCCCGCAGCCCGACAACCGCATCGAGACGGCGCAGTAACGCTGGTCGTCATCGGCTGAAGCCGTCATTCCGGGGCGCGCCGAAAGCGCGAACCCGGAATCCAAAAACCCCGCAGCACGTCTCATAGATGGATTCCGGGGCCGCCACTGCGCGCCGTCCCGGAATGACCTGGCCTATCCCGGCAGTGCCGTCTCGACGAGGCGCGCCCAGTAGGACGTCCCGTACGGGATGGCCTCGTCGTTGAAATTGTAGGCCGGGTGATGCAGCCCGGCGGTATTGCCGTTGCCGACGAAGATGAAGGCGCCGGGCCGCGCCTGCAGCATGAAGGAGAAATCCTCCGCGCCCATCACGGGCGGCACCGCGGTATCCACCTTGTCCTGGCCCGCGATCTCGCCCGCGACCCTGGCCGCGAACGCCGTCTGCCGCTCGTGGTTCTCCAGCACCGGATAGCCGCGCCGATAGGTGAGCTTGGCAGTCGCGCCGTGCAGCGCCGCCGTGCCTTCGACCACCTCGTGCAGACGCTTCTCCAGCAGATCGCGCACGTCGGGCGCCAGCGCCCGCGCGGTGCCGCGCAGGCTCGCGGTCTGCGGAATGACGTTGTCGGTATTGCCGGCGTGGAACATGCAGATCGAGACCACCGCCGACTTGAGCGGATCGACGTTGCGCGACACGATCGACTGCACCGCGTTGATGATCTGGGCTCCGACCAGCACGGTATCGACCGAAAGATGCGGGCGCGCCGCATGCCCGCCTTTGCCCTCGATCTCGATCGTGAGGCTGTCGGCCGACGCCATCAGCGGTCCGGGCCGGAGCGCGAACTGCCCGACCGGCATGCCGGGAAAATTGTGCATGCCGTAGACCTCCTCGATACCGAAGCGGTCCATCAGCCCGTCCTTGACCATCGCGTTTCCGCCGCCGCCCCCCTCCTCCGCCGGCTGGAAGATGACGACCGCGGTGCCGGCGAAATTGCGCGTCTCGGCGAGGTATTTCGCTGCGCCGAGCAGCATGGCGGTGTGGCCGTCGTGGCCGCAGGCATGCATCTTGCCGGGCACCGTCGACTTATAGGGGACGTCGGTCGCCTCCTCGATCGGCAGCGCATCCATGTCGGCGCGCAGCCCGATCACCCTGCGGTCGCCGCCCGGGCCCTGCTTGCCGCCGCGGATCACGCCGACCACGCCGGTGCGGCCGATGCCCGTGACCACCTCGTCGCAGCCGAAGCTCTTGAGCTTCTCGGCCACCGTCGCCGCCGTGCGGTGCACGTCGTACTGCAGCTCCGGATGGGCATGCAGATCCTGCCGCCATGCCGCGATTTCGGCTTGCAGATCCGACAGGCGATTGACGATAGGCATGGGGGTTCTCCGACTTTCAGT
>DASTZX010000441.1:0-6946 GCA_035764045.1 Xanthobacteraceae bacterium
GTTCGCCTCGCCGACCCTCCCCCTCCAGGGGGAGGGCAAAGCGCGGTCACGCCACTTCCTTTGCGATCGTCTGGCGCAGGAAGGCGTAAACCAGCGCCTCGTTGTGCGCCACATGCGCGTTGTCGGCCGCGCCCGCGTGCCCGCCTTCCGCCGGCTCGTGGAAAAGGACGCGGGCCCCGAATGCCAGGAGCTTCGCCGCCATCTTGCGGGCGTGCCCCGGATGGACGCGGTCGTCACGCGCCGAGGTGGTGAGCAGGATCGGCGGATAGGCGCGGTCCGGCGCCACCCGATGATAGGCGGAGATCTCCTTGAGGAAGGCCCAGTCCTCCGGCTGGTCGGGATCGCCGTATTCGGCGATCCAGCTCGGGCCGGCGCTGAGCTTGGTGTAGCGGCGCATGTCGAGCAGCGGCACCTCGCAGACGATCGCGCCGAACAGCTCCGGATAGCGCGCATACATGTTGCCGACCAGGAGCCCGCCATTGCTGCCGCCGCGGCAGGCGAGCCGGGCGGGCCGCGTCATGCCGCGCGCGATCAGATCGCGCGCCACCGCGGCGAAATCGTCGTGCGCGCGCTTCTTTCCGGCGCGCCGCCCGGCCTCGTGCCAGGCCGGGCCGAACTCGCCGCCGCCGCGGATGTTGGCGATGACGAACACGCCGCCGCGCTCGAGCCACAGCTTGCCGGCGACGCTCGCATAGTAGGGCAGGAGCGAGATCTCGAACCCCCCGTAGCCCGTCATCAGCACCGGATTGTCGCCGTCGCGGTCGAGATCGGCGCGGGCGACCTGGAAGTACGGGATGCGCGTGCCGTCCTCGGCCTCGGCGTGATGCTGGGTGAGCGCGAGGCCGCGCGCGTCGAAGCGCGCCGGCGCCGACTTGAGCGCCTCCGGTGTCTCGCCGACGCGCACCAGCACGGTCGTGGGCGGCGTGATCGCATCGTTGACCTGCATCACAAAGGCGCCGTCGCCCGTGGCCGCGCTCACCGGATCGGCATCGAGGCCGCCGATGTCGACCACCGCCTGCTCGGGAAAGCCTTCGAACTGCTCGGTGCGCCACGCGCCACCGTTCGGCCGCGCCAGCATCACGCGCGAGCGCACGTCGTCGAGCGTCTTGAAGGCGATCGCGTCGCGCGCGGCGTCGAAGCCCTGCAGGAATGCGGTGCGGCTTGGGGTAAAGAGGGTGGTGAAATCGCGCCCGCCCGCCATGAAGGCGTCGAAACCGGTGACCAGCAGCGCGCCGGCCGGGAAGCGCTGCCCGGCCATCTCCCAATCGGTCCGCAGGTTGACCATCAGCCAGTCGCGGAATACCGAGACGTGGGCGTCGGTCGGCACCTCGATGCGGCGGCGGCTGCCCGGCTGCTCCTCGACGAACAGCTCGGTGTTGATGAAGTCGAAGGCGCGGGCGAAGAAGGTGCGCGGCCGCGCCGCCTCGTGCGCCTGCCAGGCGTAGATGTAGACGTCGCCGCGTTCGCCTTCGAACACGATCGGCGCCTCGATGAACGGCGTGCCGCGCCGCCACAGCCGCACGGTGCGCGCATAGCCGGACTGGGTGGCGAACTCAGCGCCCCCGAGCGGGGTCGCGACCAACAGCCGGTCTTGGTCCATCCATGTCGCCGAGGTCTTGGCTTCCGGCAGTGTGAAGCCGTCGTCGAGGAAGCGCCGGGTTTCGAGGTCGAACTCGCGCGTGACGTTCGCATCTGCGCCGCCGCGGGAGAGCCGCACGAGTCCGCGCCGGTAATCGGGCGGCAAGGCATCGCAGCCCTGCCAGACCCAGTCTTCGCCTTCGGCGCGCGCGAGCGCATCCACGTCGAGCAGCACGTCCCAGGCCGGCTCCTTGTTGCGGTATTCGGCCAAGGTCGAGCGCCGCCAGATCCCCTTCGGATGCGCGGCGTCCTTCCAGAAATTGTAGACAAAGCTGCCGCGCCGGCCGATCTGGGGAATGCGGTCGTCGGCATTGAGGAGGTCGAGCACGCTGCTGCGATCCGCCTCGAAGCGCGCATCCGCCAGCGCTCCGAGCGTCACGGCGTTGCGCTCGGCGATCCAGGCGCGCACCTCCGCGCTGGCGAGTTCCTCCAGCCACAGATAGGGGTCGTCGATATCGCTCGGATTCATGCGCTGTTCCGCTTCATTCACGGGCCGGGCAGCCTGCGCGCCGTTATTTCGCGTACCCTAGATCATCATGACACCCTTCCGTGTTAGCCTTCCGGGTGTGATCCTCCAAGGAGTGGCACGATGAATTCGACTCTCCCTAACCCGTCGGGCGAATCCAGGGCCGAACAGGATCGTCGAACCTTTCTGCGCACATGTGGCAGGTTCGCCGCGGTAACTCCCCCGGCCGTAACCTTGCTGCTCTCCACATCGCTCAACTCGGGCGCCATCGCGGCATCGGGCGGCGGCGGTGGCGGCGGTGGCGGCGGCCCTCAGGGCAATAATGGCTTCGGCAATGGGGGCGACGACGGCGTGCCGGGCAACTCCGGGAAAGAGGACACCGATCGTTGAACCCTGCGGCCGTGGGCCAGTCGAGCCGCCTGACCGGATTGTCCGGTCAGGCGTCGAGGCCCTCCGAGGGTGCGGGAGCGACGAAGGCCCGCGCCGGCGCGCCTGATCGTGCCGGACACGAGGCCGCCGTTTTCCGTGTGATGAACGGCCGCAAACTCCTGTTCAACGAGCGCGAACAGAAGCTGCTCGAGCTGAACGACGTCGGCGCGTTCATCTGGTGCCGGCTCGAGGACGGGCTGGACCGGCAGGGCATCATCGCAGAGCTTGTCGCCGGCGGGCTGGACCGCAAGACGGCGGAACTGTTTTTCCGCAAATCCGCCGATGACCTCGCGCGGCTCGGCGCGATCCGAGACCCGAACGGCACCTCGCGCACCATTTCGCGGCGCGCAGCCGCCGGGTGGCGGCAGGTGATCGAGATTGCCGGCGTGCCGATCGAGCTCCGCGGTCAGGCAGCCGACATTCGCCGCAGCGTGCGTTCGCTGTTCGGTCATCTGCAATCGTCCAGCGCGGCGCCCGTCGTCCGCCTGGTCGTGGAGCAGAGCGCATCCGGGATCGACGTGCGGTGCGCGAACCTTTCGGCCGTCGTGCAGGCGCCGGACCAAGTGATGCCGACGATCAAGGCGCAGCTCACCGAAACCGTTCTCCAATTGGCGCGCTATCAGCTGGCCCTGCATGCCGCCGTGCTGGAGCGGAAGGGCCGCGCGGTTCTCATCGTTGGCCCGCCCGGCGCCGGGAAAACGACGCTGTGCCTCGCGCTCGTCGCCGCCGGCATGACATTCGCGGGCGACGACATCGTGCTTCTTCGCGCCGGCGGGCTCGCCCAGGGCGTTCCGTTTCCGGCAGCGGTGAAATCGGGCTCATGGAAATTCGAGCGCTGCTTTGCGCGCACGCTGGACAAGGCGCCGATCCATCGCCGCGGCGACGGCCAAGAGGTCAAATACCTGCGCCCGCGGGCCGTCGCGAGCGGATCCTACCCGATCCGCGCCGTCATCCTGCTTGACCGGCGAAACCAGGCGGCCGAGCCGTCTCTCGATCCGTTGCATCCCGTCGACGCGCTGCGCGCCATCATCGCGGGCGCGTTCACGCCCTCCCAGGCGCTCGACGGCGCGGGGTTCTCGTCCCTGGTGGACGGGCTGACCGGCGCCGATTGCTACATGCTGTCGTACGGCGATCCGAAGACGGCCGCCGCGGCGATCGGCGCCGCCTGTCCGTAATGCGCGGCCCAGCCGCCCAGGTCCTGCAGTGTCTGCGGGGGCAGGTCCCCGAGATTGCCGATTGGGAGCCGGTGCTGCGCACCGCAAACGAGAACTGGCTCGTCCCGGCCATCTACGTCGCGCTCGCCAAAAGCTCACGCCTGGAATCGCTTCCCGATGACGTGCGCTCGTTCGTGACCTTCATCCACGCGCGCAATTGCGAACGCAACGCGCGTCTCCGCAAACAGCTCGAGGAGATCCTGCTCGCGTTCAATCGCGCCGGGATCGCGCCCACCTTGATGAAGGGGACGATCCACCTGTTCACGGCGCCGCCGGAAAAGTTCGGTGCGCGCATGATGGCGGATCTCGACCTGATGCTGAGCCGCAGCGAGCTGCCCGTTGCCGAAGCATGCCTGCGCGCGCTCGGGCGCGAGCGGATGGGCGGGCTGGGTTGGGGCCGGACGACGGATGTCGGCTGTGTCGATCTGCACTACCCGCCCGGCGCTCTCGCTGAATACTTCCCGGCCATCGACGCATTGTCCGCGCGCGCCGAGCGGACCGAGCGGAACGGCGCCACCGCACGCCTCCCCTCGCCAACTCAGCGCGCCGCGCACATCGTTGTGCACGACCTGATCAAGGACGGTGACTGGTGGCTCGGCAAGCTCGACCTGCGCCACGCCCTCGAGCTCGCCGAGCTGATCGATGGGCCGCCGGGGGTGGACTGGCCGGCGCTGTTGCACGCCATGCCCGACGAGCTTTCGCGCAGCGCGCTCGAGCTTGCGTTGATCACGGTGCGCGAGCTCTTCGGCGCGCAGGTTCCTGCCGGCGCGATATCCCGCCGGATCGGCGCGCGCTGGCAGTTCCGCCGCTTGTTGTTTCAGCTCGACCACCCCACACTCTCCGCTCCGGTCAAAGCCGCGGGATATCTCGCCTGGGCGGCGCGGCGCCTGCGGGTGGAGTGGCGAAATCGCGGGGACGGTGCGCTGTTCATGCAGCGCGCCCTGAGGAAAGCCGGCGAGAGCCCCAAGGCGGCGATCCTCGATCTGGTCACCCGGGGACGCGGCCCGAAGCTTTAGCCGGTTGGGTCACCCTATCCCCGCGTCATCGTCCGCGAAATGTTCACCATGGCAATCCCTCCCGGCTTGCGTCACGGCTTGCGTCAGGGCCGGGCATAGCCCATTCGAAGAACGGCGTCGCCTCGCTCGCCTATGCCCGGCCATCGACGTCTTCGCCAAGGGGCAGGACAGACGTGGATGCGCGGGACAAGCCCGCGCATGACGGAGGCGCCTGGGACGCGCTTCGTTTGTTGTTGGCGGGAACTCTAGCATGCAGCGACCGGGGGCGCCGGGCGTTGTTTTCTGCAATCCTGCCCCGAGGATTTCGCGGGCCGACCTCTCCCCGCGAGCGGGGAGAGGTCGACCGCGCGCAGCGCGGTCGGGTGAGGGGGCGCCGCCACTAGCCGTTAAATTCGCAACGATTTACATTGCTGAACCTCAGCGCCCCTCACCCCGACCCGCCTTCGCCCTTTCGGGCTACGGCGGGCGAGTGAGGAAGCCCCGCCATAGCTTTAGCGACGGCGGGCGACCCTCTCCCCGCGAGAGCGGGGAGAGGAAGCGCAGAGTCGGTGTCCGCCCTCCAATTGACACCCCCCGCCATCGGCTTAGATTAGATGTGTTCCGAGGGGAGCTCCGGCAGGAGCTGAGATTCGCGACGAACGCGAAAACCCTTCGAACCTGATCCGGGTCATGCCGGCGAAGGGACGGGACGTTTCCCCCGAAACTCGCATGCTCCGGACCGCATGAGGCCGCAGGCGTCATGCCTGCTCCATCCCGATCTGTCCGCCGCAGCCCGCGAGGGCGAAGCGGAAGGAGAGGATGGCCACCGGATTTGGAGCCCACGCTCCGGGAGCATATGCGATGAACAAGCCCCTCGCCCCCTCCGATCTCGCGACCCCGAAGGTCACGACCGGGCCGATCGCCGGCTCGCGCAAGACCCACGTGACGCCCGATGCGGCACCCGATCTGCGCGTCCCGCTGCGCGAGATCGTGCTGTCGCAGGCGTCGGGCGAGCCGCCGCTTCCGGTCTACGACACGTCCGGCCCCTACACCGACGACAACAGCACGATCAGCGTCGAGACCGGCCTGAAGCGCACGCGCATCGACTGGGTGCGGGAGCGTGGCGGAGTGGAAGAATACGAAGGCCGGGCGATCAAGCCGGTCGACAACGGCAACGTCAGCGGCAAGCACCTGGCGCGCGCCTTCCCGAATACGCCGAAGCCGATGCGGGCGCTCGACGGCAAGCCCGTGACCCAGCTCGAATGGGCCCGCCGCGGCGTCATCACCAAGGAGATGGTCTACGTCGCGGAGCGCGAGAACCTCGGCCGCAAGACGCAGCTCGAGCGGGCGGAAGCCGCGCGCACCGACGGCGAAAGCTTCGGCGCCTCGGTGCCGCTGTTCATCACGCCCGAATTCGTTCGTGACGAGGTCGCGCGCGGGCGCGCCATCATCCCGGCCAACATCAACCATGCCGAGCTCGAGCCGATGGCGATCGGGCGCAACTTCCTGACCAAGATCAACGCCAACATCGGCAACTCGGCCGTGACCTCCTCGGTCGAGGAGGAAGTGGACAAGATGGTGTGGGCGATCCGCTGGGGCGCCGATACCGTGATGGACCTCTCCACCGGCCGCAACATCCACAACACGCGCGAATGGATCCTGCGCAATTCGCCGGTGCCGATCGGCACCGTTCCGATCTACCAGGCGCTCGAGAAGGTCGACGGCGATCCCGTCAAGCTCGACTGGGAGTGCTACAAGGACACGCTGATCGAGCAGTGCGAGCAGGGCGTCGATTATTTCACCATCCACGCCGGCGTGCGCCTCGCCTATGTGCCGCTCACCGCCAACCGCGTCACCGGCATCGTGTCGCGCGGCGGCTCGATCATGGCCAAGTGGTGCCTGTCGCGCCACAAGGAGAGCTTCCTCTACGAGCGATTCGACGAGATCTGCGACATCATGCGGAAGTACGATGTGTCGTTCTCGCTCGGCGACGGCCTGCGTCCGGGCTCGATCGCCGACGCCAACGACCGCGCCCAGTTCGCCGAGCTCGAGACCCTGGGCGAGCTCACCAGGATCGCCTGGGACAAGGGCTGCCAGGTCATGATCGAGGGCCCCGGCCACGTGCCGATGCACAAGATCAAGATCAACATGGACAAGCAGCTCAAGGAATGCGGCGAGGCGCCGTTCTACACGCTCGGGCCGCT
>DASTZX010000442.1:0-6961 GCA_035764045.1 Xanthobacteraceae bacterium
TGCGCCCACGAGCTCGGCGTCAAGGCCGAGGACGTGACGGTGGTGAGCGGCGACACCGCGATGGTGGCGCTCGGGCTCGGCGGCTTTGCGAGCCGGCAGACGGTGACGGCCGGCTCGTCGGTGTTGCTCGCCGCGCGCGCGGTGCGCGACAAGGCATTGAGGCTCGCGAGCCATCTTCTCGAAGCCGGCGAGCACGACCTCGAGGTGGTCGACGGCGCCGTGCGGGTCGTGGGCGCGCCCAAGCTCGCGGTTGGCCTGGGCGAGCTCGCGCGCGTGCTGCAGGGCGCGCCCGGCTTCGGCTTCCCGCCCGGCGTCGACCCCGGGCTCGACTCCACTGTCAACCACCGCCTCGATGCGCTCGCCTATGCGAATGCCTGCCATGTCGCCGAGGTCGAGGTCGACATCGAGACCGGCGGGGTGCGCATTCTTCGCTACTGCGCGATCCAGGATTCCGGAACGCTGATCAACCCGACCATCGTCGACGGCCAGGTGCAGGGCGGCATCGCCCACGGCATCGGCAATGCGCTGCTCGAATGGATGGGATACGACGCGGGCGGCCAGCCGATGACCACCACCTTCGCGGAATATCTGCTGCCGGGCACGGCCGAAGTGCCGCGGATGCACACGCTCTACCAGCAGACGCCATCGCCGCTCAATCCGCTCGGCGCCAAGGGGGCCGGCGAGGTCGGCACCATTCCGGCCGCCGCGGCGGTGATCGCGGCGGTGGAGGATGCGCTCGCGCCCTTCGGCGTGCGCGTCGCGCAGACGCCCCTGCCGCCGGCGCGGATCGTGGAGTTGATCGCGCGACGCAGGAACCCGTAGGTGGCTAGTGGCGAAGCCGCGAGGCCGCCCAACGCTCCTTCGTCATGCCCGGCCTTGTGCCGGGCATCCACGTCTTTAAAACATCGGCGCACATCAAGACGTGGATGGCCGGGACGAGCCCGGCCATGACGAGTACTTCGGAGCAACACCATGGAATTCGACAACGCCTTCGAGGTGCCGCTGCCGCCCGCCGAGGCGTGGCCGGTGCTGATGGACATCGCCCGCATCGCGCCCTGCATGCCGGGCGCGCAGCTCACCGAGGTGGTGGACCGGACGACCTACAAGGGCAACATCGCGGTGCGGCTCGGGCCGGTGGCGCTCACCTTCGCGGGCCTGGTGAAGTTCGAGGAGATCGATGACGCCGCCCACACCGCGCGGGTCAAGGCGCAGGGCAGCGACGCCAAAGGGCGCGGCGGCGCGAACGCGACGGCGTCGTTCCGCCTCGAGCCGACGCCCGCCGGCTCAAAGGTGCTGGTGCACACCGATCTCACGCTCTCGGGTGCGGTCGCCCAGTACGGCCGCGGCGTCGGCATGATCCAGGCCACCGCGGCGCAGTTGATGAAGCAGTTCGCCGACAACCTGAAGACGCAGTTGGCCGCCGCGCCGCCGCGGCCTGCGAGCGATGCGCCGGCGCGCGCCCCCACGGGCGCGCCGGCAGCTCACTCCGCGCCACCGCCGCCGGCAGCCGCGCCGATCTCGGGATTCTCACTCCTGGCGCGGGTGATCTGGGACGCGATCCTGCGGTTGTTCGGCCGGGCCCCGCGCTAAACCGTCGCCTCCCGCTATCGCCGGACAGGAGCCTGCGTTATCGTTGCCTCTGGCTGCCGATCATCGCATGGAGCGAGGCATCCGGATGAGGCGTCGCGACTTTATCGGGCTCGCGGGAGCGGCGGCGCTGGGCGTGCCGTGGGCCGCACGCGCTCAGGCGCCCGACTACCCCAATCGGCTGATCAAGCTTCTGCACGGCTTCCCACCCGGCGGGAACGTCGACATCGTCGCGCGACTGGTGGCGCAGGAGATGGCGAAGGGTCTTGGCCAGACCATCGTGGTCGAAGGCAAGCCCGGAAATGCCGCCAACCTCGCCGCCGAGGCGGCAGCGGGCGCCGAGCCGGACGGCTACACGCTGCTGCTCGTGGCGGGTCTCCATCCCGCGGTCGCCGCCGTCTACCGCAAGCTGCGATACGATCCGCTCAACAGCTTCGCGTGGATCTCGACCGTGAGCTTCTATCCATTCGTGCTGTGCGTGCGGAAGGACGCGCGCTTCAAGACGCTTGCGGATCTGATTGCCGCTGCGCGCGAGAAGCCGGGCGGCGTGAGCTCCGGGACGGCGGGGATCGGCTCGATCTCGCACATGACGACGGAGCTCATCGCGAGCCTCGCCAAGGTGAAGGTCCTCAGCGTTCCGTATCGCGGCGAGGCGCCGGCGATCACCGGCCTGCTCGGCGGCGAGGTGGACCTGATGATCGCGACCTCGACGCTCGCGGCGCCGCACCTCAAGTCCGGTGAGCTGCGCGGCCTCGCGGTGACCGGCAAGGCGCGGTGGAAGGATTTCGCCGACATCCCGACCGTCGCGGAACAGGGGATGAATGACTTCGAGGTCATCTCGTGGTCGGGCTTCGCCGCACCCGCCAAGACGCCGCAACCGATCATCGCGCGCCTGCATGCCGAGATCGAGCGCGCCATCCGGGTGCCCGAGGTCCGTGGCCGGCTGGAAAGCTTCGGCGCCGAGGTGCGCAGCACCACGCCGGCCGAGATGCGCGACCTGGTGGCGCGGCAGATCGCGCTGTGGAGCAAGGTCGCGAGCGAGGCGAACATCCGGCTCGATTAGGCGGGACAAGACGACGCAAACCGGGAGGGCCACATGGCGGCAAGGCGGTATCGCGGACATGCTGGCCATGGCCGGCCGATCGTCACCGTCGCCGCGGCGATCGCCGCGCTGTCGGTCGCGAGCCTGATCGGCCACGAGCGTGCCGCGGCCGAGCTGCTGTCGAGCCGTCCCATCACGGTGGTCATCCCGTTCACGCCGGGCGCGAGCTCCGACACCTTCCAGCGCCTGGTCGCCAAGAAAGTCACCGAGAACACCGGGCAATCGATCCTCGTCGAGTCGCGGCCAGGCGGCGGCGGCACGGTCGCGGCGACCTCGGTCAAGCGCGCGCTGCCCGACGGGTACACGCTGTTTCAGGCGAATTCCGGCACGCACGGCGCCAACGTGACGCTCTTCCCGTCGCTGCCCTACGACGCCCGCAAGGATTTCGCGCCGATTACGCTGATGTGGAGCTTTCCCCAGCTGCTGGTGGTGCCGGCCGACAGTCCGGCAAAATCGGTCGCCGAGCTTGCCGCCTACGCGAAGACCAAGCCGGGTGGTTTGAGCTACGGCTCGCAGGGCAGCGGCAGCACCGGGCATCTGCTCGGCGCCACGTTCGCGCGCCACATCGGCGTGCCGATGGTTCACGTGCCCTACCGCGGCGCCGGCCCGGCTGGCCTCGACGTCGCGACCGGCCGGCTCGACTTCATGTTCATCTCATACGCGTCGATATTGCCGCATTATCAGTCCGGCAAGGTGCGCGCCCTCGCGATCACCTCGGCGAAACGCCTAGGCGCGCTGCCGCAGCTGCCGACCATGGCGGAAGTCGGATTCCGCGGCTTCGAGCTCGATACTTGGTTCGGCCTCATGGCGCCGGCCGGCACGCCGGAGCCGGTGATCGGCAAGCTCAACACGGCGTTCGTACAAGCCGTGCACGCGCCCGACGTCGTCAAGCAGATCGTCGACCAGGGCGCCGAGCCCGTCACCGACACGCCGCAGGAATTCGCCGCCACCATCGATGCGGAGATCAAGCGGATGGGCGCCATCGTGACGTCGCTCGGCATCCAGGGCGAGTAAGGGGATGCGGCTGCCAGGTGCTCCTGCGTCATGCCCGCGACTGCGGGCATCCACGTCTTGACGCGGCGTCACAAAGGAAGCGTGGATGGCCGGCACAAGGCCGGCCATGACGAGTCACTCCCTTATCCCTTCCCCGGCTTGCCGCGCTGATCCGTCAACATGGTGCCGAGCCGGAACGGCTCGTAGGTCGGCTTGTAGCTCTTCTCGTCGAGGAACTGGCGCAGGCCCGTGTTGTAGGAATCCTCCTTGTCGGCGACCTTGATCGCCTGGCCCTTGGCGGCGAGGTAGTCGTAGGCCTGCGGCACGTCCATGGTGCGCACCTGGCGCACGGCGTGCTTGGTGGCGCGCAGCACGGCCGGGCTCTTCTTCATCAGCTTCTCGGCCAGCGCGATCACCGCATCCTCGAGCTTGTTGGCCGGCACCGCGTAATTGATCATGCCGATGCGCGCCGCCTCCTTGCCGTCGAACGGGTCGCCGAGGCAGGCGTAATAGAGCGCGTGGCGCGGCAGCACCGTGTCGGCCACCGCCTTCGAGACCAGCGCGCCCGGCAGGATTCCCCAGTTCACCTCGGACAGCGAGAACGTCGCGTCCTCGGCCGCGATCGCGAAATCGCAGGCGAGCAGCTGCATGAACGCGCCGCCGACACAGAACCCGTGCACCATCGCGATGGTGGGCTTGTCGTAGCCGTACAGCCGCTCCCAGCGCCACCGGTTGGCGGCGGCCGCCGCCTTCTTGCGCTCGGCCGGGTTCTTCTCCAGCTCGCGGAAGAATTTCTTGAGGTCCTGGCCGGCGCTGAAGTTGCCGCCTTCGCCGCTCACCACGACCACGCGCACGTTCTCGTCGGTCTCGAGCCGCGCCAGCGCGTCGTCCATGTCGTAATGGAGCTGCGGGCTCATGGCGTTTCGCTTGTCCGGCCGATTGAGCATCGCCCAGGCGATGCCGTCATGGATGCGGACCTTGACGAACTCGTACTTGTACTCGGCCATGGGTGTTCTCCGTTTCGGTTTGCGGTGTGCGTGGTCAGCCGTAGGTGCGCAGCACGTGCCGCGCGAGCGTCATCTTGAGGATCTCGATCGGACCCTCGGTGATCATCATGCTGCGCTGGTCGCGCCAGAACTTCTCGATCGGCAGGTCGGTCGCCAGCCCCATGCCGCCATGGATCTCGAGGCAGCGGTCGGCCGCGTGAAACGACTGCGTGTCGCCGAAGATCTTGGCCATGTAGGCCTCGGCCCTGATGTCGCGGCCCTGATCGTACTTCCAGGCGGCGTCATAGACCATCAGCCGGAGCTGGTGCAGCTCCATGAAGCTGTCGACCAGCATCCATTGCACCGCCTGTCGCTCGGCGAGCGGCTGACCGAAGGTCACGCGCTGCTTGGCATAGCGTGTGCCGAGCTCGAGGCAGCGCTCGATCACGCCCATGCTGCGGGCGCCGTGACGGATGCGGCCGACGTTCAGCCAGTGCTGGGCGTGCTTGAAACCCTCGCCCTCGTTGCCGATGCGGTCGGCGACCGGAACCTTGACGTCCTCGAACGTGATCTCCCACGGACGGTCGTCGATCACCAGCTCCTGCGCCCGCACCAGCTTCACGCCCGGCGCCTTGAGGTCGACGATGAAGGCGGAGATGCCGCCGTGCGATCCCTTCGAGCGATCGGTCGCCGCGATCAGCTGGGCATAGTTCGCCTCGTCGGCGTCGGTGATGAACCGCTTGGTGCCGTTGATGGCATAATGGTCGCCCTGGCGCACCGCCGTGGTGCGCATGCTGCCCGGATCGCCGCCGGCGTCGGGCTCGGTCTGCGCCAGGCACCAGCGGAGCTCGCCGCGGATCGTCGGCAGGAGATATTTCTGCTTCTGCGCCGCGTCGACGTGATAGAGGATCGGGCTGACATTGGGCCCGAACACGTCGACGCCGCGGCTCGGCAGCGCGATGGTGCGGCCGAGCTCCGCCCACACCGTCACTTTGGCGACAAGGCCCATGCCGAGCCCGCCGTATTCGCGCGGCACGTCGTAGCCGTCGAGGCCGAGCTCCTTGGCCTTGGCGCGCAGATGCGCGCGCACCTCGGGCTTGAGCTTGTGGCCGTTGCGGGAGGTGCGCTCGATCGGGATCAGCTCGCGGTCGACGAACTTGCGCACCGTCTCCTTGAGCATGCGGATGTCTTCGGGAAGATCGAAGTTGAGGCCCTCGGGTGCCGCGGTCGCGTCATCCATGCGCTCGCCTCCGTCTCATGTCGCCTGCCTGGCGGGCGCCGCGCGCTGCACCAGCCGCACATCGACGGCGCACACGCCGTCCCCCGTTGCGCGCACGATCAGCGGGTTGATCTCGATGTCCGAGTACCAGCGCCGGTAGGCGGTGAAGAGGTCCGACAGGCCGACGATGGCGGCGGTCAGCGCCGCCAGATCGCGTTCCGTGCGGCCGCGGAACGCCTCGAGCAACGGCGCTCCGCGCAGCGAGAGCACCATCTCGGTCGCGGTGGCCTCGTCGATCGGCAGCAGCCGGATCGCCACGTCCTGCATCACCTCGACCGAGACGCCGCCGAGGCCGACCACCATGACCGGGCCGAACTGCGGGTCTTCGCGCACGCCGACCAGCATCTCGAGGCCGCCGACCATCTCCTGCACCAGGAAGCCGTCGATTGCGGCGCGCGCATCGTGCGCGGCGAGCCGCGCCGCCATGGCGGCAGCGGCGGAGCGCACCGCGGCCGCGTCGGCGAGATTGAGCGTGACCCCGCCGACCTCGGTCTTGTGGCTCGCCTGCGGCGAGACGATCTTCACCGCGACCGGGAAGCCGATCTCCGCCGCCTTCGCGCCCGCCTCGTCCGGCGAGCCCGCGAGCGCCGCGCGCGGCGGCGTGAGGCCGTGCCGGACCAGGACTGCGTCGAGCGCGCCGGGCTCGAGCGGCCGCGCGGCCTCGGGCTCCGGCGAAAAGATGGCCGAGCCGCGCTGCAGCGCGCCCGCATAGCGCACCAGGCCCTGCAACGCCCGTACCGTCTCGGGCAGCCCGTGGATGAACGGCACCCCGGTCTCGGCCTGGAACTTGCGGCTGATTTCCGAGACGTTCTGCGCGATGCGCCCGAAGGCGAGCACCGGCTTGTCGGTCGATTCGAAGACGCCGCGCAGCGGCGCCGGATCGTAGGGATCCTCGGGATTGACCGGCAGCAGCCCCTGCACGGTCACGAGATCCACCGTCGGGTCGGCGCACACGACCTTGCAGATCTCGGCGAATTGTTTCGCCTGCACGCCGACCGACGGGCCGGTATCGAG
>DASTZX010000443.1:0-8251 GCA_035764045.1 Xanthobacteraceae bacterium
GCGGCGGCCTCCGGGTGTTCGGCGATGAACCGATCACTCACGGTCAGCGCGGCGAAATTGTAGAGACGCGCCCCGGGCGGCCCGTCGCCGCGGCGCAGATCGAGATGCAGCTTGGCGACGCCGAGCTTCTCGCCCAGCGCAACCCGCATGCCATTGCCCCAGTAACCGTCGGCAATATCCTGCTGGATGGCTGCGATGCCAACGTGGCCTTGCGCCCACTCGGTCATCGGCGCGGCGTCCACGATCCGGACGTTGTCGCGTTCGAAGTCGATGCCTGCCTCGGTCAGCATGTATCTGAGGCTCAGGATCGGCCAAGGCGGCGATGCCGAGAGGCGCAATCCCTTCAGCGCATTGATGTCGCCGCGCTTGACGTCAAGATTCGCGCGAACGGCCAGAAACCAATACGAGTATTGCGATAACGCGCACAACAGCTTGGCGCCCTTCCAGGCCGGAAACGCGCGAGTCGCCGCAAAGGCAGGACCGCCGAAGAAATGCAGCGTCCCATCACGCAGGGCTTCCGGGCCGTTCTTGGCGCCGAAATCCACCAGAAGCTCAGCATCGACTCCTTCTTGCTTGAAGAAGCCGAGATCGACCGCGGCCGCGGCAACGAAATAGGACGGGGAGTCCAGGTCGGCGACGGAGAGCTTATACATGCCTCACCACTGCTGCACAGAAAGTCATCCGGGAGAGCACCGGACCAAGAACGCTGCTTCAAAGTAGAGCACCAGGCTCGCACTGACTACAGCGTCGAGGTTGCAGGTGCCAACGAAGACCGGAGGGGCGCGATAAGGCGCTGCGCTTGGAGCCTGTGGCCAGACGCCACGACCCTATGGCACATTGGGGGCTGCCCTGGTTGAATCCCCCTGATGTCCAGCTTCGAAATCGTCGAGCCGCGCACGGTCGAGGAAGCGTTCGGGTTCCTCGCCGGCGATGATCCCGCGATCCGTCCGATCGCCGGCGGCACTGCGCTCATGTTGATGATGAAGGCCCAGGTCTTCCGTCCGGTGCGCCTGGTCAGCCTGCGGGCGCTCGACAACGGCTTCACCGGCATCGCGCCGGGCCACGATGGCGCGATGATCCGGATCGGCGCGATGACGACGTTCTCCGAGCTGGAGCGCTCGGCGGAGATCCGGCGCTCCTTCCCGGTCGTCACCCAGGCCATGAAACGGCTCGCCAATGTGCGGGTGCGCAATGTCGCCACTGTCGGCGGAAATCTCGCCCATGCCGATCCGCATCTCGACCTTCCGCCGATCTGGATCGCGCTCGGCGCCCAAGTGCTGATCCTCGGTCCGGGCGGGGAACGGGCCGTTCCGGTAGAGGAGATCTTTGCCGGCTATTACGAGACGACGTTAGGCCACGACGACCTCATCGCCGAGCTGCGCGTTCCGGTCCGGCCCGCCTGGCGCTCGACCTACGTCAAGGTCACGACCCGCTCCGCCCACGACTGGCCCGCGTTGGGCCTCGCGGTGTCGATGGCGCTCAAGGGCCGGCAGGCGACCGATCTGCGGATCGTGCTGAGCGCCGCGACCGATCGCCCCACACGGCTGATCGCGGCGGAAGCGGCGCTGCGGGGCGGTGAGATCGACCGGTCATCGTTGCGGCGCGCCGGCGACGCCGCTGCCGAACAAGCGAACATCGAGTCCGATGACCGCGGTTCGGCCGATTACAAGAAGCACCTGCTGCGTGTCTACCTGGCGCGCGCCCTCGACAGCCTGGCCGGAGAGTAGCGCATGGCCGCCGTCACGCCGTCCCGACAGATCGGCCGCTCGATCCCCCGGCTCGAGGCGCGCGGGAAGGTCACCGGCCGGACCGAGTATGTGCATCACCTGCGGCTTCCCGGAATGCTGCATGGAAAGATCTTCCGCAGCACGATCCCGCACGGCCGCATCAAGCGGATCGACGTCTCCGCTGCCCGGGCGCTGGAGGGCGTGCACAGCGTGGTGACGATCGAGGACATCCGCACCGTCATCCCGCATCCCTATTACGGGCCCGCCTTCCATGACCAGCCGATCCTGGCGGACGGCAAGGTCCGCTTCGCGGGCGAGCCGGTCGCCGTGGTGCTCGCGGCCGACCGGCGCGTCGCCGAGGAGGCCGTCGGCCTGATCACGGCGGAGTACGAGGAATTGCCGGCGGTCCATGACGAAGTCGAAGCCGCGACTTCGCCGGTGGTCGTGCATGACGAGCTCAAGCCGGCCGCGACGTTCCCGGACCTGCAGCACCTCAAAGGGCGGCGCGGCACCAACGTGGCGCTCGACTACCAGCTTCTCCGCGGCGACCCCGATGCGGCGTTCGCATCGGCGGCGCATGTCTTCGAGCATACGTTCCGCACCCAGCAGGTGATGCACACGCCGCTGGAGCCGTTCGTGGCCGTCGCGGACGTCGACGGCGGGCGGCTCACGCTGCACACCGCCTCGCAGAATCCGTCCTTCGTGCGCATCGAGATCTCGCGCCTGCTCGGCTGGCCGGAGAACCGGGTGCGCGTGAAGGTGCCGTTCCTGGGTGGCGGGTTCGGCGGCAAGCTCTACATCAAGCTCGAGGCGCTGGTCACCGCGCTGTCCTTGCTCGCCCGGCGGCCGGTGAAGATTTCGCTGACCATGGACGAGCAGTTCTTCATGGTGACGCGCCACCCCTGCACCTTCC
The DNA here is from genome assembly GCA_035764045.1 of Xanthobacteraceae bacterium. Taxonomy (GTDB): domain Bacteria; phylum Pseudomonadota; class Alphaproteobacteria; order Rhizobiales; family Xanthobacteraceae; genus JAVDCA01. Next base: position 2,641 of record DASTZX010000443.1, read on the forward strand.
GCATCAAGAGCGCGGTCTCCGCGGAGGGACGGATCACGGCGCGCGAATGCGAGATCTGGTGGAACGGCGGGGCCTACGCCGACATCGGTCCGCGCGTGACGCAGAAGGCGGGCTTCACCGCGGCCGGCCCGTACGACATCGAGAACGTGTCGATCCGCTCCTATGCGGTCTACACCAACCGTCCGCCGGCCGGCGCGCTGCGCGGCTTCGGGGCGCCGCAGACCGCCTGGGCCTATGAATGCCACACCGACATGATCGCCGCGGCGCTCGGCATCGATCAGGTCGAATTCCGGCGCAGAAACCTGCTGCACAACGGCCGGCCGCAGGCGTCCGGGACCGTGCTGCGCGACGCCGCGCTCGGCCTCGTGCTCGATCATCTCGCGGCGCGTATGAACTGGAGCCGGCCGCTCGACCGGGGCAGCGGCCGGATCCGGCGCGGGCGCGGGCTCGCGATCGGATTCAAGGGAATCACCGCACCCACCACCTCGGTTGCGGTCGTCAATCTCTATGCCGACGGAAGCTGCGCGCTCTATGTCGGCACCGTGGACATGGGCCAGGGCTCGGACACCGTGATGGCGCAGATCGCAGGTGAAGTCCTCAACATCGACGCGGAAGCGATCCGCGTGATCCATTCGGATACGGACGTGACGCCCTACGACATGGGAACGCTGGGTTCGCGCTCCACCTTCCATATGGGCACGGCGGTCCGCCTCGCCGCGGAGGACGCCAAGCGCAAGATCGCCGAGCTCGCGCGCGAGCTCGGCCTGCCGCCCGGGACGAACGTTCCGCTGGACGAGCTGTTTCGGCGCAAATACGGCATGCAGGCCGGCAACATCATCGGCACCGGCAGCTTCATTCCGGCTTACGAGAAACCCGATCCGGCCACCGGCCAGTCCGCCAATGTCACCCCGTTCTGGGGCGTCGCCGGAACAGGCGCGGAGGTGGAAGTCGACACCGAGACCGGGGAGTTCAAGGTCACGCGGCTCGTCAACGTCGCCGACGTCGGCACCGCGCTCAATCCGAAGCTCGTGCAGGCGCAGCTCTCGGGCGGCGCCATCATGCAGTTCGGATTCACCACCAGCGAGAACATGACGTTCCGCGACGGCCAGCTGACCACCAACTCGCTCGCCGACTACAAGATTCCGACCCTGCTCGACATCCCGCGCGACTTCATCAACGAGATCGTCGAGTCGCGGCAGGAGAGCGGGCCGTTCGGCGGAAAAGGCGCGGGCGAGAGCACCACCATCGCGCTCTCGCCGGCGGTCGGCAACGCCGTCGCCGACGCGGTCGGCGTTCGCCTCACCGATCTGCCGGTCGATGCCGAAGCGGTCTTTCGCGCGCTCACCGCCGCAGGCATTGCGCAGGCGCAATCATGAGCACGGCGCGCACTATCCGCTTCACGCTCAATGGCAGCCCGGTCTCGGCCGACGTGATGCCGCACGAGACGCTGGTCGACGTGCTGCAGCAGCGCTTCGATCTGCGCGGTGCGCGCGAAAGCTGCGGCCAGGGCCTGTGCGGATGCTGCACCGTGATCGTCGACTCGCAGGCTGTGTCCGGCTGTCTCTACCTGGCCTGGTTTCTCGACGGCCGCACCGTGGCGACGATCGAGTCGCTTGAAACCGCCAAGGGGCTCGATCCGGTCCAGGAGGCCTTCATCGAGGCCGGCGCGTTCCAATGCGGGTTCTGCACGTCGGGCTTCATCCTGATGGTCAAGCAGCTACTCGATGCGATCCCAGATCCGAGCGACGAGGACATCCGGCACTATCTCGCCGGCAACCTGTGCCGCTGCTCGGCCTATCCGGAGATCCTCGATGCGGTGCGGATTGCGGCCAAGCGGCGCGCGGACGCGGTGCATTCGTAGGGTGGGCAAAGGCGCGCACGCGCCGTGCCCACGCGGGGCGGTGGATGCGTGGGCACGGCGGAACTGAGGCCGTGAATCCCACGAACGTTCGGGCCGCCTTTGCCCACCCTACTGTGGCATTATCCCTCGATCTATAGGAAGGAGTGAAACGTGGCCAACAAGGATTTGCGGAACTGGGTCGAAGCGGTGGCGGCCGCGGGCGAGCTCAAGGTGATCAAGGGCGCCGAGCCGAAGGAGGAGATCGGCGGCATCGTCGACCTCTACCAGCGCAAGATGGGCCATCCGGCCGTCATGTTCGACGAGGTGCCGGGCTTCCCCAGAGGCCACCGCGTGCTCGCCAACATCCTGACCTCGGTGCCGCGCATCAATATCGCGCTCGGCCTGCCGCCGGCTGCGTCCGAGATGGAGCTGGTGCAGTGGTGGCGGGGCTACATGCGCGACAAGCCGAGCCACAAGCCGCGCGAGGTGAACGGCGGGCCGGTGCTCGACAACGTGCTGTCGGGCGGCGAAGTCGACATCGGAAAAATCCCGACGCCGGTGTGGCACGAGCATGACGGCGGGCCCTTCATCGGCACCGCCTGCATGGTGGTGATGAAGGATCCGGATTCGGGATGGATCAACTACGGCACCTACCGGGTGCAGAGCCACGGTCCGAACCTCGCGACCGTGATGATGTCGCCCGGCAAGCACGGCCGCATCATGATGGGCAAGTATCATGAGCGCGGGAAGCCGTGTCCGGTCGCGGTCATCGCCGGACTGCATCCCGCGTTGTTCATGCTCGGCGGGCTGGAGATTCCCTACGGCCAGAACGAGCTCGAAGCCGCCGGCGGCATCCTGGGCGAGCCCATCGAAGTCATCAACATGCCGAAGACCGGGCTGCCGGTGCCGGCCAACTGCGAGATCGCGTTCGAGGGATTCATTCATCCCAACGACCTGGTGCAGGAAGGCCCGCTCGGCGAGTGGACCGGCTATTATGCCGGCGGCAGCCGGCCCGAGCCCGCGATCCGCATCTCGACATTGATGTATCGCAACGATCCCATCCTCATGGGCGCGATCCCGGCGGTGCCGCCCAACGACAACACCTTCTATCTCGGCACCTACCGCTGCGGCGCGGTATGGAGCCAGCTCGAGGCGGCCGGCATTCCGGGGGTGAAGGGCGTGTGGGCGCACGAGGCCGGCGGCAGCCGTTTCCTCCTCACCATCGCGATCGAGCAGCTCTATGGCGGCCACTCCAAACAGGCCGCGATGGTGGCGGCGCATTGCCATGCCGGCGCCTACTGCAACCGGTTCACCATCGTGGTCGACGACGACATCGATCCGACCAATTTCAACGACGTGATCTGGGCGATGTGCACGCGCTGCGATCCGCGCGAGCAGGTGGACATCATCCACGGCGGCTGGAGCTCGGCGCTCGACCCGATGTGCTATGACGGCGACACCGATCGCCGCAACTCGCGGGTGATCATCGACGCGTGCATCCCGTTCCGCCGGCGCAAGTCCTTCCCGATCGTCGCACGATCGAGCAAGGCGCTCGACGATCGCATCCGCGCCAAGTGGGGGAGCGATCTGCCGCCAGGGGTGTGATCCGCGCGCGAGCGCATATCCCGGCATGGCCTGCACCGCTTCTTGCGGGACGGACGCCGATCAACGCGCGGTCAGCCGCGCTTGCGGGCCAAGAGGCCCGCGCAGGCGCAGAGCATCGAGATGAAAACAGCCTTCATGCGGAAGGCGCGATATTGTGCACGCGGCCCCAGGTGCCCTTGGTGCCCCAGAGGCCGGAGCGCAAGGCTTCGAGCTGCACGATCTGGCTGTGATCGACGAACAGGTTGACCTCGTTGCCGTAGTTCTTGACGTACCACTCGAAGACTTCGGGATCGGCACCCTCGAACATCACCTTTTCCAGTCCGAGCGCGTCGACGATCCGCCCGACCACGTCGGTGCGCCATGTCTTGACGTTCTCGGTGATGCCTTCGCTCTCGATCATGAGGATGTCGGCCCCGGCGTCGAACAGGCGATTGGCGCGGGAGATCAGCCAGCCGACGTCCTGCGTGCCTTCCGCCGCGAGCTCGGCCGCCGAAGTGCTGCCGCCGGCGCCGAACTGAATGCCTAGCTCCGGCTTCGCCTTCAGCCCCGCCTTCCTGACCTTCGCGACCAGGCCGACGACAGCGTCGACCGGCAGGCTGATGAATCCGGTCGAAATCTCGATCACGTCGAAGTCGAGCGCCTTCGCCTCCGCGATGTATCGATCGACCGCGTCCGGTCCGTAGCGCAGCACGGTCTCGATCCAGCCGCCGGTCGACACATAGACATCGTGGTCGTGCGCTAGCTTGTTGATCGCCTTGACGGCGTCCGGCGGCATCAGCGCGAACGAGCCGCCCGCGTACTTGATGCCGTCGACCCAGGCCCCGACGGTCTCCAGAATATCGGCAAGGTGCCGCGGGCCGTACGCGCTGTAATAAGGTCCGCGGATCTCGGTGACCCCGGTCTTGCGCGGCTTGGCCGGCCGGTATGCTCGTGGAACGAAGGTGAATGTGGTCTCGGTCATCGGGCATTCTCCGGGATCGGGAGCGAGGACGGGGCAAGTGCGGGCGTCTGCAGCGGGGCGCGAACGCCGCCGAGCAGTGCCGCGAGATGCGCAACCGGCCGCTCATCGAGAGTCGCGACCGCGTCGGCGAGCGCATCGCGCTCGGAGGCCGTGGTGAACGGACCGGCAAGGCGATCGAATTTTTCCCGCGCCGCCGACCAGTCGAACGGCCGTGTATGGAAACCGCGGTAGTCATCGCGATGCGCGCGCATCACCTCGCCGCCGGCGAGCATGACCTCCAGCTCGGCCGGCATGCGGCGGGGGAATTGCGCCGACAAGGCGTCGTCGGGCGTGATCTCGACCTTGCGCAGCAGCGCCTGTACGTCGGCCGCCGCGATGCGCTCAGGCGCGTATTGCGCGGGCTCAACTTCCCCGTCGATCAGTGCAACGGCCAGCATGTAGGGCAGGCTGTGATCAGCCTCCTCCTTGGTGCGCACGACGCGCTTGTCGCCCTCCTCGCCTCCGCCGATGATCCGATGAGCGACATCGAACGTGTTGAGCCGCACCGCGGCGATCCGCCCGGCAAGCACGCCGCCCCGCGCACGGATGTCGAGTGCGGCCTCGATTGCGGACTGCGCATGGATTTCGGCATTGTGCTTTTTCACGATCGTGAGCCGGACTCGCTCCAGGTCCTCCTTGCCCCACTCGATGTCGAACGGCCCGGCGATCGTCTCCTTGAAACCCTTGTTGCCTTCGAACACCTCGGCCGGCCCAGTGATGCCGTGCGCGGCGAGCAGCGCCGCGTGCGTCGCCGCCATCGCGGTGTTGGGGTAGGCGAGCCCCTTCCATTGCGAGAGCGCGCCGGTGCGGGTCACGCGCAACGCGTTGTTGGCGGTCCCGCTGATCGCGATCGCGTTGGCGATCTGGCCGGCCGGAAGGCCGAGCGCTTTTGCCACGCCGGCCGCGGCCGCGTAGGCGCCCTGGGTGGTGTGATCGAAGCCCCTGTCGCGCACCGGCGCGACGTCGCTCAGCCGCGCCTGGACCTGATAGGCGACCGCGAGCGCGGCGAGGAATTCGGCGCCGCCGGCGCCGCGCATCTCGGCGGCGGCCAGCACGGCGCCGAGATTGTCGGACGGGTGGCAGGTCTCGCCGGGGGCGAGATAGCTGTCCATGAAGTCCAGGTAGCGGCTGAGCGCCCCGTTGAAGAACGCGGCGCGATCCGGCGC
>DASTZX010000444.1:0-3609 GCA_035764045.1 Xanthobacteraceae bacterium
GATCTCGTGGCCGATGATACGGGGAAACCGGATCTGCCGCCGTCCCGCCTTGACGTGCTGGATGGTGAGGCCGGAGCCGCAGGTGATCACGCGGGCGACCGCCTCGCCCGGTCCAGCGACCGGATCGGGTACGTCGACCAGCTCGAACGGCGTGTTCGGCCCCCGCAGCAGCATCGCTTTCATCGACACCCCCGCGCGTTGTCGATCATTTGCCGTCTCACTCCATCTCGTAGCGGCCGAGCGCCGGGTTGTCGCACAGCGCGCCCGTCATGCTCATTCCGGCTTGATGCCGGCCTCCGCCACGACGGTGGACCATTTCTGTGTCTCGGACGCAAGGAAGCGGCCGAACGCGTCGGGCGACATCGCCTGCGGCTCGGCGCCGAGCTTCCTGAGGGCCTCGCGCATCTCCGGTGTGTTCATGCCTTCATTGAAGGTGACGTTGAGCTTGGCGACGATCTCCGGCGGGGTGCCGGCGGGAGCCAGCAGACCGCTCCACAGATTGGCCTGCAGGCGCGGCAATCCCGCCTCGAGCACGGTTGGCACGTTCGGCAGTTGGGGACTGCGCGCGGCGGAGGTGATCGCGAGCGCCCGCATCTTGCCCGCCTCGATATGGGGCAGCATCACGACCGGCGTGTCGAACATCATCTGGATCTGACCGGCCAAGAGGTCGGTGATCGCCGGCGCTGAACCGCGGTACGGCACGTGGGTCAGCTTGATGTCGGCAACGAGCTTGAGCAGCTCGCCCAGAACATGCGGCTGCGAACCGACGCCCGCCGACCCGAAATTGACCTTGCCGGGATTGGCCTTCGCATACGCGATGAGCTCGGGGAGCGATTTCACCGGCAGCGACGGCGTCACGCAGAGCAATTGCGGACTGACCGCCACCAGCGCGACCGGCGCGAAGGCCTTGGCGCCCGCGAGATCGGGGACGCGATAGATCGACGGGCTGATGGTCAGCGCGCCGACCTGCGAGATCAGCAGGGTGTATCCATCGGGCTCCGCCGTCGCGACCGCCTTTGCGCCGACGGTGCCGCCGGCGCCGCCCGGCCGATCCTCGACCACCACCGGCTGGCCGAGCATGGCCGACAGCTTGCCACCGACCAGCCGCGCGAGCACGTCGGTCGGCCCACCGGCCGGATAGGGCACGATGAGGTGGATGGGACGGCTCGGGTAAGTCTGCGCGGATGAAACGGCGCCGGCGCCAAACACCACACCAAGCACAAGAATGATCGTGACCAGCACGCGCGCGACGCCCATCGGATCTGCTCCACCGTGACACAAAGCCAGCGGAGCATTGTGGCATGGCAGCAGCGGCCTCGCCTATCCGCGTGTCACGCGCAGGCGCTGCGCCGGAAAACCGCGGCGTGTGGGCGTTCGGGCTATTCCGCCGGCTGCGCGGCCCGCCGCCTGCGGCGCCGCCCGGCAAGTGTCGCGAGCCAGCGGCTCACCACATAGAAGGTCGGCGTGAACAGGAGGCCGAAGGCGGTGACGCCGATCATGCCGGCGAACACTGCAGTGCCCAGCGTCTGGCGCAGCTCCGCGCCGGCACCGAGCGCCCACACCAGCGGCGCGACACCGAGGATGAATGCGAAAGACGTCATCAGGATCGGCCGCAGGCGCAGCCGCGCCGCCTCGGTCGCCGCCGCCCAGCGGTCGAGGCCGCGATCCTCGAGTTGCTTGGCGAACTCGACGATCAGGATCGCGTTCTTCGCCGCCAGCCCGATCAGCACCACGAACCCGACCTGGGTCAGGATGTTGTTGTCCTGTCCGCGCAGGATCACGCCGCTGATCGCGGCGACAAGACACATCGGGACGATCAGGATGACGGCAAGAGGCAGCGTCAGGCTTTCGAACTGGGCGGCGAGCACCAGAAACACGAACACCACGGCGAGCAAGAAGGCGAAGCCGGCGGTATTGCCCGCCTTGATCTGCTGGAAGGCGAGCGTCGTCCATTCGTAGCCGAAACCCTCAGGCAGCGACTCGGCTGCGAGCTTCTCCATGATCTGGATCGCCTGGCCCTGACTGTAGCCCGGCGCCGCGGCACCATCGATCTCGGCGGTGGGATAGAGATTGTAGCGCGGAACGCGATAGGGCCCGGAAATGTCCCGCACGGTCGTGAACGATCCGAGCGGCACAGTTTCGCCCGAGGAATTCCGTACGCGGATCTTGAGCACGTCATTCGGATCCTGCCGGTATGGCGCATCCGCCTGAGCGGTGACCCGGAAGGTGCGACCGAACAGATTGAAGTCGTTCACGTAGGACGATCCGATATAGACCTGCAGCGCCGAGAACACGTCGGCGACGTTGATGCCGAGGAGCTGCGCCTTGGTGCGATCGATGTCGAGATAAAGCTGCGGCGTCGAGGTCTCGAACAGGGTGAAGACCTGCGGGAAGATGCCGGGCGTCTGGCCGGCACGCGCCGCCAACGCAGCAGCGGCCTGCTGCAGCGCGGCCGCGCCGCGGCCGCCGCGATCCTCGACCATCATGCGGAAGCCTCCCGCATTGCCGATGCCGGCGACCGGTGGCGGCTGCACCACGAGGATCAGCGCATCCTGGATCGGCGCCAGCTCCTTGAACAGCGCCGCCGTGATCCCGGCGGCAGACTGACGCGGATCGCGCCCGCGCTCCTCCCATGGGTCGAGCGTGAGGAAGACCGCGCCTGCATTCGGCGCGTTGGTAAACGTCGCACCCGAGAAGCCGACGATGTTCACGGCATGGGCGACGCCCGGTGTCTTGAGCGCGATGTCGACCGCCCGCTGCTGCACCTCGTCGGTGCGTGCGAGCGAGGCGCCGGGCGGGAGCTGCACGACCACGATGAGATAGCCACGGTCGAGCTGCGGGATGAATCCAAGCGGGGTCTTGCGGAATTCGTTGAGGCCGTAGGCGAGGATGCCGACATAGACCAGGAGCACGATCGCCGCGACGCGCACAGTCCGCGCCGTGACGAACGCATAGCCGCGTCCGACTGCGTCGAAGCCTAGGTTGAACAGCCGGAAGAATCCTCTGATCGGACGCTCCCACCAGCGCGGGCGGCGCGCCGGATCGTGCGGCTTGAGCAGCAACGCGCACATCGCCGGCGAGAGGGTAAGCGAGACGATCAGCGAGATCACGGTCGCGCCCGCGATGGTGAGCGCGAACTGCCGGTAGAACTGGCCGGAAATGCCGGTGATGAACATCGATGGCACAAACACGGCGCAGAGCACCAGCGCAATCGCGATCAGCGCCGCGCCGACCTCGTCCATGCTCTTGATCGCCGCGTCGCGCGGGCTCAAGCCCGCCGCGATGTTGCGCTCGACGTTCTCGACCACGACGATCGCGTCGTCGACCACGATGCCGATTGCGAGCACGAGCCCGAACAGCGAGAGATTGTTGAGCGTGAAGCCGAACGCGCTCATGAAGAAGAACGTGCCGACCAACGAGACTGGGATTGCGACGATCGGGATCAGCGCCGCGCGCCAGGTCTGCAGGAAGACGACGATCACGATCACCACCAGCACGATGGCGATGCCGAGCGTCTTCTCCACCTCGGTGATCGAGGCCGCGACATAGAGCGTCGGGTTGTAGATGATCTGCCAGCCGAGACCGGGCGGGAAGTCGGCCGAGAGCCGC
>DASTZX010000445.1:0-2029 GCA_035764045.1 Xanthobacteraceae bacterium
CGCACCGCGCGGCGGCTGATCTTCTTCGGCTTGGGCATACGGCCACTCGCACCACACGAGGCAAGGATTCATCATTACTATATTGCAGCAGCTTGTACGAGAGCGACAATCTCCCCGCTGACGACCTCAAGGCGGAATGGCACGGAGTTGGACTCCTCCCGTGCAATCACACACACGATGCTGGCGGCTCGCGGCGGGCGCCGCCTATGGGCTTTAATCGCCGTCTCTTATCCGCGGCGGCTCACGCACGTCGCCCTCCGCAAGGCCCCGCGCCATGGCGCCGCGCGGCAACGGTACGGATCATCCGTATCCTAACAGCGTAAGTACGAGATAACTCAGGCCGGACAGCACTGCGATCCAAGCCAGCGTAAGGACCACGACAAGCCATTCACGCTCAGCCACGAACCGTTTGGCGCGCTCCAGTCGATTCCCCATGCCGGTCCAGAATACTCCGGCGGCGGTGGAATGGGCTTGGGCGGAATCGCAGATGACCTAACCGTTGCGGGGCATTGACGCGGGCGGCGGCTCATCGCAGCCGTGCTGACCTCAACCTGATCGAGTCGAAGGCACACCCGCGCCCGCATTACTGCGGCGGCTTCGACCGTGATCGGGAGGCCCAGAGCGCCATTGCGAGGACGGCGGCTACGGATATGAGGATGAGATAGTGTTCCACGGAGGTACGCAGGCCGTTCGGGTGTGATCTTCTTTCCTCCGGTGCAGTTAGGTTCGCCTCTGCCCAAGGTCTCGTTGCATTGCGCCAAACACTTGCTCATTCGGGCCAGTTCAACATTCTCGCGTCGTTTCAGTTGGATTGCCCGGATGGAGCCCCCGGGTGTTCGGCGAGCCCGAAGACAAGCTCTGCGACATCCGGAACCGCTCGTCCCCGCATTTCGCTTCGCTCATGCGGGCTACGAACTATGGCGCGGCGCTCGCGGTGGCGTCTCGTGCCAAACGCCGCGGCGCCTGGCCGAGGCTGCGCCGGACCATCGCCGAAAATGCGCTCGGGCTGTCGTAACCCACGGCGTTGGCGGAGGCGGCGACCGATGCGCCGGCGGACAGTCGCGCCAGGCCCTCGACGGCGCGCAACCTTGCGCGCCACTCGGCGAAGCTCAGGCCGGTCTCCTGGCGGAAGAGCCGCGCGAGCGTGCGGCGGCTCGCGCCGGCGCGCTCGGCCCATTGATCGAGATCGAGCGGCAGCGCCGGCCGGTCGAGCAGGTCGCGGGCGACGCGCAGCGCACGGGCGTCGCGCGGCATCGGCAGATCGAGCGGGCGATCCTTGATGCGGCCGAGCTCGATGAGGATCAGCCGCGCCACGAGGCCGCCGCGGCCGGCCTCGTCATAGGCGGCGGGCTCCTCGAGCGCGGCGAGGATCAGCTCGCGCAGCAATGCGGAGATCTCGATCAGGGTCGGCGAGCGGGGCAGGGCGCTCGCCGCCTGCGGATCGATGTAGAGCGTGCGCATCTCGACCTGGCTGCGCATGGTGACGCGGTGAGCCATGCGCGGCGGCATCCACAGCGCGCGCGCCGGCGGGACCAGCCAGGCGGCATCGGCGGTCTCGATGCGCATGATGCCGGTGACCGCATGCAGGAGCTGGCCGCGGCCGTGCTCGTGCACAGCGGTGTGGGACCCGTCGGCAAAGGACTTGGCCATGGCGGCGACCGGCCGTGGCGCGTCGTCATACATGTCGTGCAGCTCGATCTGCTTGAACCTGACCATGTGGCGGCCCGCTCGGTTCCGGGTGGCCCAAACGCGATGAAAATCGGCAGAACATCGCAAACACGCAAGAGTAGGTTGCGGCTCGACTCAAAGCAAGCTCGCTCCCATCTTGGACTTAAGACCGCCGGGACCTGCCATGGACGCGACCGACCATCATGCCGTCACGCAGAAGCGCCTGCAGATCGGGTTCCTCAACTGGGCGCACGCGATCGATCATTTCGTGCTGGGCATCTATCCGACCGTGGTGATCGGCCTCGAGGTCGTCTACCGGCGCCCCTATTCGGAGCTGATCGCGGTGTCCACCGCGATGTTC
>DASTZX010000446.1:0-6575 GCA_035764045.1 Xanthobacteraceae bacterium
GCGGCCGAGTCCTTCACCTTGACGTCCCCGGCGTTCAAGGACGGCACGATGATGGCGCAGAAGAACGCGGGATCCAACAAGTCCAATCCGAATTGTGTGGGCGAGAACGTCTCGCCGCCGCTGTCCTGGGCCAACCCGCCCGCCGGGACCAAGAGCTATGCCCTGCTGATGATCGATCCCGAGGGTCGCGGCGGGCTCGGCGTCATTCACTGGCTCGCCTACAACATTCCGGCGGACGTCCACGGTTTCGCCGAAGGCGAAACGAGCAAGCCCTCGCCGAAGTATACCGGCGGCAAGGGCACTGCCGGTCAGGCGACCTACATGGGTCCGTGCACGCCGGTGGGCGCCCCGCATCATTACACGTTCACCCTGGTCGCGACCGATCTCGATCCCGGCGCACTCCCGGCCGGGCTGAACCACGCGGAGCTTATCGGCAAGCTTGAGGGCCATGCCAAGGGTGGCACCGGCCTGATCGGCTTGTGGCAGAATCCCTCGACCGGCAAATGACGGCTCGATAGCGTCCGCACCGCGCAACGAGGAGCTTGATCGTGCCCCGCACCAGGCTCCTCGTCTTTCAGGTGCTGGTTGGCGCCATCGCGCTCGCGCTGTGGCAGCTCCTCGCGACAGTGCCGATCTTCGGCACGCTGGTGCTGCCGCCATTCTTCTTCTCCACGCCCGTCGACGTCGGCGGCCGCATCCTCCATCTGTTTGCGACCGGCACGGTGTGGAAGCACCTGTGGGTCACTTTCTCGGAGTCGATCCTCGCCTTCGTGCTCGGCTCCGGCATGGGCGTGCTGATCGGCTTCTGGTTCGCGCGCCAGCCGACGATCGCGGCGGTGTTCGATCCTTACGTGAAGATGATCAACGCCCTGCCGCGCGTGGTGCTGGCGCCGATCTTCACCTTGTGGTTCGGCCTCGGCATCTGGTCGAAGGTGGTGCTCGGCATCACCCTTGTCTTCTTCATCGTGTTCTTCAACGTCTACCAGGGCGTCCGCGAGGTGAGCCCGACCATCCTCGCCAATGCGCGCATGCTCGGCATGAACGACCGCCAGCTGCTTCGCCATGTCTTCTGGCCGTCGGCGCTCTCCTGGATGTTCTCCTCGCTGCACACGTCGGTCGGATTTGCCGTGGTCGGCGCGGTGGTGGGCGAGTATCTCGGTTCGGCCGCCGGCCTCGGATATCTGATCCAGTCGGCCGAAGGCAATTTCGACGTCGCGGGCGTGTTCGCCGGCATGGTCGTGCTGGCGGTGTTCGTGCTGGTCATCGACGCCATCGTCACGATGGCCGAGCGCCGGCTGCTGATCTGGCGCCCGGTCGCGGCCGAGACGCGCGGGTAGTGCCGCGAACCCGAACGTCGCAGGACTGCTCGGCGAGTCCGTCTGCAATCCTTGCCGCGATCAGTGCCACCAGCCGCTCCAGCGGAAGCGGGAACGAGCGGATTTTTGCTGCCGCCACTCCCAGGGAAACATGAACGAGCCGGACCAGATGCCGCGCCGTTCCGATTTCGCTTCCGCTTCCTCGGCGCCGTAGATGCTGCTGAAGCCCGTTGCGACGGCCCAGCCTTGCCGGACCAGCCAGCCATTGAGGTTCGTGCCGTTGGACAGCGAGCAGGTTGCGAGCGTCCGCCCGTAGCGGTCGTGCGCGCGCGGCCGGCAGCTGATCTCGCGTCCGCGCACCTGATCCCTGAGCTGCCGGCTCGCCATAAGCCCGCAGCGCCAGGTCTGGCCTTTGCCGTCGCCGCACGTCTGGTCCCATTCCGGCGCGTCGATGCCGTCGAGCCGGATGGAAACGCCGCCGATGCGGATCGAGTCGCCGTCCACCACCCAGGCCCGGCCCATGATCGGCGTGCCGGGCTCCGCCTGCTCTCGATCGAAACGCGCGGGGCCGAGCGGGCGCGACCCGAACGCATAGAACCCGACCAGGCACACGAGCGCCATCATCACCAGGAATGGCGGCTTGCGGCCGGGCCAGCCGCTGCTTCGGCGCGTGTAGGGACGCTGGTAGTCGGCCATTCGCAATACCGGATGCTTGTAGCCGCTCGCTACGGCATGTCCCGATGCTGCGACATCAAGACAAGCTTTCGGGTCACCGATTGGCGCAGGCTTCTTGGCGGACCGGTGGCCCCTGCGCCGGAACATGCGCTAATCTTAGCGGCAAAATCGTCCCCGGAGGATCCGATGTTCGGCACGCTCATTCGCTCCCTGCTGGCCCTGCTCGCCACCGTCGCGCTGACGGCGAGTGCGGCCGCCGCCAAGATCACCATCGCAATCGGCGGTGCGGGCTGCCTCTGCTATCTCCCGACCGTGCTCGCCGAGCAGATCGGCGAATTCAAGAAGGCCGGCATCGAGATCGAAACCGTCAACTTCAAGGGCGGCTCGCAGGCCTTGACCGCAGTCCTCGGCGGCAGCGCCGACGTGGTCTCGGGCTATTTCGACCACTGCGTCAATCTCGCGGCCAAGAACCAGGCCCTGCAGGCCTTCGTGGTCTACGATCGCTTTCCGGGTCTCGCGCTGGTCGTCGCGCCCCGGAATACGGGCAAGATCGCCGCCGTGAAGGACCTGGCCGGCAAGCGGGTCGGCGTGAGCGCACCCGGCTCATCGACCGATTTCTTCCTCAAATATCTGCTGGCCAAGAACGGCGTCGACCCGAACTCGGTCGGTATCGTCGGCATCGGACTCGATTCCACCGCCGTCGCCGCGATGGACCAGGGCTCCGTCGATGCGGCGGTCATGCTCGATCCGGCGATCACGCTGCTTCAGGGGAAGAACAAGGACCTCAAGATTCTGAGCGACACCCGCACCCAGCACGACACGCTCGCCGTGTTCGGCGGCGAATACCCGGGCGGCGCCCTCTATGCCCGCGCCGACTGGGTCGAGAGGCATCAGGCGGAGGCGCAGGCGCTTGCCGGCGCGATTGTGGCCACGCTCAACTGGATCCATTCGCACACCGCCGAGGAGATCATGGCGAAGATGCCCGAGGACCTGGTCGGTGCCGACAAGGCGCTCTATCTCGCGGCGCTCAAGAACACGATCCCGATGTATTCGATGACCGGCCGCATGGACCCGAAGGGCGCCCAGGCGGTGCTTGCGGTGTTCAGCCAGTCCGTGCCCGAAGTCGCGAAGGCCAACATCGACCTGAGCAAGACCTACACCAACAAGTTCGTCGATGCGGCCGGCCAGAAGTCAGGGACGAAGTAAGGCGTCTCCCGATCGATCCTGCCGCGCCCAGCCCACCATTCGTTGGCTGGGCGCGGCTCGCATGCAGAGATCAATCAGGACTGCTATCTCAATTCCAGACGCGCCGTGATGCTCTCGATGGTCGTTCGGATCATCACGTTGAATGCAATGACGATCCGCTCTTCCTCCGATTCGGATTTGCCGGCGTCGACGGCATGGAGAAGGTAGCTCGGCCATATGAGAAGCCGGCCTTTCTCGGCGGCGACCACAAACCGGTTCGAGTTGAAGGCCGTCATCTCGGTGTACTCAGGCTCGAGTATCCTTGCGCCGGGTCTCGGATCCTCGAACACCGTCGATCCACATTGCTTCGGCGTCGTCACGTAGAGGATGCCGCTCAAGAGACAGTTGGGATGGATATGCAGATGGTGCCGGTGATTGGGATGCGTGATATTGGCCCACATATTCGATACGTAATGGGAATCTCGTTTCACTTTGTAGAAGTTCAGCACCTCGTTCGATTCTGTCATGATCAGCTCGACGATTGTCTTCAGCTCATCGAGCTTCCAGATGTCGTCCGGCGTGACGTAAGCGGTTCGGTCGAACGTCCCGCATCCCGATTTTCGCAGCTCACGCAGCTTTTTCTCGGCCCGTTCGCAAGCCCCGCTATCTGATATCTTGCCGGTGAACAGGCAGGTTGGAAAAAGTTGAATGACTCGCTTGCCAAGCAGTTCCATGCGCTCCCCCCGTTGCAGCATGTTCGGCTGAAGATATTTTCGAACGCCTTTGCGCCACCTCCGCTCAATCAGTTCAGAACACGATGTTACCTTTGCGGATTGAACCGCATCATGACCCGCAATGCAATGATTGAGGTGGACGAGTCCCGCAGCGACGGCTGACGAATGCGGAGCCGGGCACGCTCCGTCCGACGGTCGTGATCGTCGCGATCACCAGATTTCGTTGGTCCGTGCGGCACGGGCGCGGCATGCTGGGGCGATGAACCTGCTTGCCATCAACTCGCACGTCGCCTTCGGCCACGTCGGCAACGCTGCCGCGGTGTTCGCGTTGCAGCGCCTCGGCGTCGAGGTGTGGCCGATCCACACGGTCGCGTTCTCCAACCATCCGGGTTACGGCGGCTTCCGCGGCCGCGCCGCCGATCCGGCGGCCGTGCGCGAGCTCGTCGAGGGCATCGCGGCGCGCGGTGCGCTGGCGCGATGCGACGGCGTGCTCTCCGGCTATCTCGGCACCGCCAGCCTGGGCGAGGAGGTGCTGGCTGCCGTCGCGCGGGTGAAGGCGGCCAATGCGGCGGCGCGCTACTGCTGCGATCCGGTGCTCGGCGATGCCGGACGCGCCTATGTGCCGGCAGACGTTGCCGCGTTCATGCGCGAGCGCGCGCTGCCGGCGGCCGACGTGGTCACCCCCAACCGGTTCGAGCTCGAATGGCTGAGCGGACGCAACTGCGCCAGCCTCGCCCAGGTTTTGGCCGCGATCGAGGCGCTGCATGCCGCGGGGCCGCAGGTGGTCCTGGTCACGTCGCTCGGCACGGCCGAGACGCCGCCAGAGGCCATCGATCTCGTCGTGTCCGATCCTGCCGGTCGCTTTCGTCTGCGCACGCCGAAGCTGCAGCTTGCGGTCAACGGGGCGGGCGACGCCATCGCGGCGCTGTTCTTCGCGCATCTGCTGCGCACCGGCGTGGCCGCCGATGCGCTCGCGCGCGCCGCCTCGTCGGTATTCGGCATCCTGCGCCGCACCGCCCAGGCGGGCGCGCGCGAGATGCTCCTCGTCGAGGCGCAGGACGAGATCGTCGCGCCGAGCGAATGCTTCAAGCCGGAACCGATTTAGCAGCAGGAGAGGGCGCCATGCGCCGCCGCTTCGTCACTCTCGACGTGTTCACCGACCGCCGTTTCACCGGCAACTCCCTCGCGGTCGTGCTCGACGCCGACGCCCTCGAGACGGGCCTGATGCAGAGCATCGCGCGCGAGTTCAATCATCCCGAGACCGTGTTCGTGCTGCCGTCCGCGCATCCCGGGCACCGCGCCCGCCTGCGCATCTTCACGCCGGCCGCCGAGCTTCCCTTTGCGGGCCACCCGACGGTCGGGACCGCGGTGCTGCTTGCGCGACTCGATGGCGGCTCGGCCCCACGCGACATCGTGGTGGAGGAGGGGATCGGCGCCGTGCGCTGCCGCGCCGCCATGATCGACCACGACCTCGGCCGGGCGTCATTCGGGCTTCCCCGTCTGCCGGTCGAGGGCGGGGCGGCGCCGGATCCGGCGGCAGCCGCGGCGGCGCTGTCGCTCGCGCCGGAGGAGGTCGGCTTCGATGGCTTTCGCCCCGCCCGCTGGTCGGCCGGACTCCTGCAGACCTTCGTGCCGGTGCGTTCGCTCGCCGCGATCGCGCGCGCCCGGCCCGACCTCGCCCGCTTCGAGCAGACCTTCGCCCTGAATGGGCCCGGCGTCGCCTATCTCTATTGCGGGGAGGTCGCCGAGGCGGGTCACGATTTTCATGCCCGCATGTTCGCGCCCGCCCTCGGGGTGCTGGAGGACCCGGCGACCGGATCGGCCGCCGCCGCCTTCGCCGGACTGTGGGCCGCGCATCGCCGACGCGCCGACGGCGAGCACGTCCTGCGCATCGAGCAGGGCTATGAGATGGGACGGCCGAGCCTGATCGAGGTCACGCTCACCGTTGCGGGCGCAAAGCTCGCGACGGCGGCGATCGGCGGCGCCGCGGTTGTGGTGAGCGAAGGCACAATCGAGGCTTGACCGCACCGGGCCGCTTGGTCCCCACTCTGCGGATGACCCTGCCGATTGTCCCGCTCGATCGCATCGAGATCGCTTGCGAGCCCTGGTCGTGGCCGTTCGCCGAGGCCCGGCGCGCCGAGATCGATGCCCATTTCGCCCGCCGCCTGGCGCGCAGCGTGCAGCTGTGGAACGGCCGGGTGCTGCTCGCGCGCGACTATCACATCGCGGGCGCAACCCTCACCGGCACCTGCTTCGAGACCGATTTTGCCAGCTTCCTGGCGTGGCGCGACTGGGACTTCCCGGACCGCAGCGTCATCAACTGCTTCGCCATGGGGGCGCTGCGCAGCGCCGACGGCGCCTTCCTGCTCGGGGTGATGGCGCCGCATACCGCCAATGCGGGCCGCATCTATTTTCCCGCCGGCACGCCCGATCCGAACGACCTGGTGGACGGGCGGCTCGATCTCGCCGGCAGCATCGCGCGCGAGGTGGCGGAGGAGACCGGGCTCACCCCGGCCGATTACACGCCCGCGCCCGGCTGGCACGCGGTGCCGGCGGGCGTGCGCCTCGCGCTGATCCGCATCCTGGCGGCGCCGCTGCCCGCCCTCGAGCTGCAGCGCAAGATGCGCGCGCATCTCGCGCGCGAGACGGTGCCCGAGCTTGCCGA
>DASTZX010000447.1:0-2615 GCA_035764045.1 Xanthobacteraceae bacterium
CTTGCCGAGCTGCCGGATGCGCGACAGGACGCGATGGAGATGCACCGTCGCCGAAGGCTCGGCCTGCACCAGCAGATGATCGGCGCCCGCCTCGGCGAAGGCGTCGAGATAGCGCTCCGGCTCGACGATCATCAGGTGCACGTCGATCGGTTTCGCGGTCGCGCGGCGCACCGCCTCGACGACAACCGGGCCGATCGTCAAATTCGGCACAAAGCGCCCGTCCATGACATCGACATGGATCCAGTCGGCGCCCGCGCCGTCGACCGCGCGCACCTCCTCGCCGAGCTTGGCGAAGTCGGAGGCGAGGATGGAGGGGGCGATGATCAGCGGGCGGGCCATCGGTTCCTCGTGCGTCCCCGTTCGCCTAACACGCATCGGCGCACGCGGCAACGCGCGGCATCGACCGGCAGAAACTGCCGCGCCCGCTTTCGGGCGGCACGTTTTGCCGTGCGAGCGACCGCGCCAAACCATTGTTTTTCAGGGCTTTGTGCGATTTCGCGGGCCGGCATGGCTCTTGCGAGGGAAGCGCCGGTGGGCGGCTCTTCATCATCACCGAGTGGAGTGGTTTCGATGTTTTTCCTCACCGGAACGGCGGCGTCGAGCGCGCTCGACTTGATCGCCACGCTGCGGCAGACCCTGGGTGCGGGCGGGTCGGACAGCGCGCAGACGAGCGCAGGCACTTTCGACGCCGGCACGGCAGCAAACACCCCCGCCGCGAACGCCCCGACCGATGCCAGCGCTCCGACGTCGCTGCTGGCGCCGAGCACGCTCGATGCCCTGCTCGCCGTGCAGGGACAGGGCCAGGCGCCGGTCGTCAATGGCGACGCCTTCAGCCAGCAGCTCTTCTCGCTGCTCGACAGCGACCAGAACGGCACGATCAGCAAATCGGAATTCGAAACCGCGTTCGCACAGAACGGCGACACGACGCAGGCCGACCAGATCTTCACGCAGCTCGATGCCAATGGCGACGGTTCGGTCAGTGCGGACGAGCTCACCCAGGCGATCGAGGGCGGCAGCGGGAGCAAGCAGGCATTGCAGGTCCATCATCATCACCACCATGGAATGCCGCCCTTGGCGCCCTCCGGAACGGCCGACAATGGCAGCGGAAGCGACGGGGCGAGCGATGGGCTGGCGGGCTTGGGCGGCGGCTTGGGCGGGAGCTTGGGCGGCAGCAGCCAGACCGTCACCAACTCCGACGGCTCGACCAGCACCACCATCACCTTTGCGGATGGTTCGCAGGTGTCGATGACGCTGCCCGCCGCGAACGGATCGAGCCCCGGCGGCGGGCTGAAGAACGCCATCGAGCGGATGATCGCGCACCAGGCGCAGATGCTGGCGGGCAGCACCGCGGGCCAGTCGCTCGCCGTCAGCGCCTAGCACCCGGGCCGCGTCACACGTCTGAGCGGGTGCCGATCTTGCCGTCTCGCGCCAGCCGTCGCTTGACGACGTGCGGCAGCAGATAGACCGGGAACTGCATGATCGCCACATAGAGCCAGGTCAGGTCCGGCACCAGGCCGGCCGCGGCCGCGACCATCAGGCCCATATTGCGCAGCCCGGCCGAGACCGCGAGCGTCAGCGCGGCGCTGCGTCCGGCGCGCGCAAACACCGCCGCGGTCAGGACGGCCAGCCCGAGCGAGGTCGCAAAGGCAAGCCCGACGAGGCCGAGCACCATGACGGGGCGCGCGACCGCCTGGGCGAGGACGCCGTCCATCACCGCCACCGCGAATACGAACAGCGCGATCACGCTCAAGCCGTCGATCCGCTCCGCCTGGCGCTCGACCCAGGCCTGACCGGCGAGGCGGCGAACCAGGGCGGCGGCTGCGGCAGCGCCGGCCAAAAGGCCGAACAGCCGCAGGCCCAAGCCCAGCGCCGAGACCGGTGCGGCGGGACCGAGGAAGAGCGCGGCGAACAGGGCGGTCGTTGCGGGCGCGGCGGCGGCGCAAACCGCGAAGGTGGCGAGGGCGAGCGCGCCATCGAGCCCCATCAGCGCGGCGAGCGCCGGCGAGGAGGTGACCGGCGGCGCGATCGCCTGGAAGATCAGCGCGAGGTAAAGGCCGGGTGCCGCGGAGATCCCAAAAGCCGCCAGCAAGAGGCCGCAGGCCAGCGGGGCTGCGATCATGATCCAGGCGGTGGCGGCGAGCACCAGGCCGGGCCGGGCCGCATGCGCGCGCAGCTCGGCCGGATCGACCCGCAGGAAGGCGAGACAGAGCAGGGCGAAGAGGCTCGGCGTGAAGGCCGGCTTGAACAGCGCCGCCAGCGGCGGCAGCGCAAGTCCGGCGAAGATCGAGAACGCGACCGCGCGCGTGCCCTGGCGACCGATCCAGGCGAGTGCTGCGGCCGGTCGCGTGAGCCAATGCATCGAGGAAGGGGCCTGGGACGGTCGGGTCGGCGGCATGTCTGCCATGCCGCACGTCGTTCATACTGATTTCGCCGCGACGCCGCCATATATCAACCGGCGGGCGGAGCATGTCCGCCCGCGTCATCGCCTCGCCAGCGGAACAATCAGGACAGGGTCATGGCTCGAACCGACGCCCTCGTGCTCGGCGCAGGCATCGTCGGCACCACGATCGCGCTCCACCTCGCCAAGCGCGGGCTTGCGGTCGCGCTGATCGACC
>DASTZX010000448.1:0-8385 GCA_035764045.1 Xanthobacteraceae bacterium
CGTGCGGGGAGAGGTCGACGCGCGAAGCGCGTCGGGTGAGGGGGCCTCGCCGCGAGTCGTTGCGTTGGAGTCGTCTGCTGAATCTCAGCGCCCCCCAGCCCGACCCGCCTTCGCCTTTCGGGCTACGGCGGGCGAGTGAGCAAGCCCCGCCATAGCTTTAGCGGCGGCGGCGACCTTCTCCCCGCAAGAGCGGGGAGAGGGAGCGCGGGCGCCGCGCTCAATCCCTCACTCCGCCGCGACCCGCTGCATGCGCCGCAGCAGCGCTCGCAGCGCGAGGAGGGAGAGTGCAGGACCAGCCGCATCGTAACCTCTCCCCGCGTGCGGGGAGAGGTCGACGCGCGAAGCGCGTCGGGTGAGGGGGCCTCGCCGCGAGTCGTTGCGTTGGAGTCGTCTGCTGAATCTCAGCGCCCCCCACCCCGACCCGCCTTCGCCTTTCGGGCTACGGCGGGCGAGTGAGCAAGCCCCGCCATAGCTTTAGCGGCGGCGGGCGACCCTCTCCCCGCAAGAGCGGGGAGAGGGAGCGCGGGCGCCGCGCTCAATCCCTCACTCTGCCGCGACCCGCTGCATGCGCCACTGCGCAAGCAGCGCCCGCAGCGCCGCCGGCCTGATCGGCTTGTGCAGCACCTGGATGTCCTGCGCCTGCGCGGCGGCCCGCACCGGCGCGCTGCGGTCGGCGGTGATCAGGATCGCCGGAAGCCCGGGCTGGAACGTGCGGCGCAGCGCAGTGATCGCCGCGATGCCGTCGCCCTCGTCGAGATGATAGTCGACGAGGAGCCCGGCGGGAGGCGCGGCGTCGGCGCACAGCGCCTGGACGGCCGCCGCAAGATCGGCCGCGGCGATCACCCGGCAGCCCCAGCCGCCGAGCAGGGACGCCATGCCGTCGAGCACCGTCGCGTCGTTGTCGATGCACAGCACCGCCATTCCGGCGAGCCCGCGCATGTCGGCCGGGCTCGGCTCGCCCGCCTCGCGCGGCCGCACCGCCGCCGGCGCTACCGGGACCGTGACGGAGAAATGCGAGCCGCGCGCGACCGTGGAGTCGATGTCCACCGTGTGGTCGAGCACGCGCCCGATGCGCTCGACGATCGACAGGCCGAGCCCCAGCCCGCGCGCCACCCTGGCGCCCTGCTCGAGCCGGTGGAACTCGGCGAACACCGCCCGCTGCTTCGATTTCGGAATCCCGATGCCGGTGTCGTAGACGTCGAGGCGCACCTGCCGGCCGCGCCGGCGGCAGCCGACCAGCACCCGGCCCTCGGTGGTGTATTTGACCGCGTTCGAGACCAGGTTCTGCAACAGCCGGCGCAACAGCCGGCGATCGGACCGCACCGTGAGCGAGCAGGGAACGAAGATGAGCGCGAGGCCCTTCGCGCGCGCGAGCGGGGCGAAGTCGACCTCGAGCTGGCGCAGGAGCTCGTCGATGCGGAAGCTGGAGATGTCGGGGGTGAGCGCGCCGGTGTCGAGGCGCGAGATGTCGAGCAGCGCGCCGATGATCTCCTCCACCGCCTCGAGCGAGGCGTCGACATGCCCCGCGAGCCGGGCCGGCTCGCCGCTCGCCTTCTGCTCGACCAGGCTCGTCGCATAGAGCCGCGCCGCGTTGAGCGGCTGCAGGATGTCGTGGCTCGCCGCGGCGAGAAACCGCGTCTTCGATATGTTGGCTTCCTCGGCCGCTGCCTTCGCCCGCACGAGCTCGTCGTTGAGGCGCTTGAGCTCCTGGGTGCGCTCGAGCACACGGCGCTCCAGCGCCTCGGCGGCCTCGACGCTCGGCGTGATGTCGGTGAAGGTCATCACGATGCTGCCGCCCGGCATGCGGTTGGCGCGCACCTCGATCACGAGGCTGCGGTCGGGAAAGCGTTCCAGGAAGGGCTCGTTGCCGGCGTAGCCGGCGAGCCGTTCCTCGATCAGGTCGTCGACGCGGCCGGGGCCGAACGCGCCCTTCTCGGCGTTGAAGCGCAGGAGCTCGTCGAGCCCGATGCCGATGCGCACCATCTCGTGCGGCACACCCAGCACGTCGCCGAACTGCCGGTTCCAGCACACCAGATGCATCGCCTTGTCGAACACCGCGATGCCCTGGCGCACGTGATCGAGCGCGGTCTGCAGGATCTCGCGGTTGTAGTGCAGCGCCGCGCTCGCATCGTCGAGCAGCTTGAGGGCGGCCTGGGTCGAGACCGTGCTCCGCCGCAGCAGCAGCGACATCGCGAGGCGCGAGGAGGCCGCGCCGATCGCCGAGGCGATGAGATGCTCGGCATGGCGCAGCAGCTGGAAATCCGCCTGCGCCTCCGGTGCGAGGCTGATCCGGCGGCTGGCCGCGAAGCTGTCGAACGCGGTGCGGGCGCGTTCCTCGCCGAGGTAGCGCGCGACGGTCGCGATCAACTCGCCCACCGTGACGGCGGAGCGCCGCAGCAACAGGCTGGGCGTGATCGGCGCGAGGTCGCGCGGCACGAACAGGTCGGCCTGCAGCCGCTCGATCGCGGCCGGCGCGCGCGCGAGCGAGAACGCCATGTAGGCCGCGATATTGAGCGCGAGGCTCCAGGCGACGCCGTGCGCGAGCGGCGGCAGGGTCAGCCCGAACAGCCCCTGCGGACGCAGCACCGCGAGGCCGAGCGGCCCGTGCTCCAGGATTCCGGCGCCGACCAGGCCGGCATCGGCGAAGCTCGGCAAGAGCAGCGTGTAGGCCCAGGCCAGGATGCCGACCGACAGCCCGGCGATCGCGCCGCGCGCGGTCGCGCGCCGCCAGATCAATCCGCCCAGGAAGGCGGGCGCGAGCTGCGCCACCGCCGCGAAGGACAAGAGACCGATCGACGCGAGCTGCGCCTCGCCGGCGAAGCGGTAGTAGAAGTAGGCGAGCAGCAGGATGGCGAAGATCGCGATCCGCCGCGCCGTGAGCAGCAGGCGGCCGATGTCGCCATCGGGGTCCTCGCGGCGCTTGAGCACCATCGGCACGACGATGTCGTTCGACACCATGATGGCGAGCGCCACCGATTCGACGATCACCATCGCGGTGGCGGCGGAGAGGCCGCCGATGAACGCCACCAGCGCGAGCGCGTTCGATCCCGCGGCAAGCGGCAGGGCGAGCACGTACATGTCGCCGTCGACCCGGCCCGGCTCGAAGGTCAGCAGGCCGGCGATCGCGATCGGCACAACGAACAGGTTGATCAGCACGAGATAGAGCGGAAACAGCCAGGCCGCGCGCCGGATCTCCTTCTCGCTGTTGTTCTCGACCACGGCCACATGGAACTGGCGCGGCAGCAGCAGGATGGCGACCAGCGACAGGACCGTCATCACCCCGAAAGTGTCGAAGGTCGGCGCCTGCTCGAGCACGGCCGCCGCCCGCGCGTTCTCCATGGCGGCGCCGAACAGCGCGCCCGGCCCGTGGAACATCGCGAAGGTGACGAAGACGCCGACCGCCAGGAACGCAAGCAGCTTCACCAGGGACTCGGCCGCGATGGCGAGGATCAACCCGTGCTGATGCTCGGTGGCGTCGATGTGGCGGGTGCCGAACAGCACCGCGAACGAGGCCATGGCGAGCGCGACCACCAGCGCGAGGTCGCCGAACACGGGCTGCTGCGCCGCCGGGCCGGCGCTGGCCGGCCCCAGAATGGTCGCGAGCGAGCTGGCCACCGCCTTGAGCTGGAGCGCGATATAGGGGACGGTGCCGACGATCGCGATCAGCGCGACGATCGCCGCCACGCCCTGATGCTTGCCGTAACGCGCTGCGATGAAGTCGGCGATCGAGGTGATGTTCTGCGACTTCGCGAGCCGCACGATGCGCACCACGAGCGGCGAGGCGAGGGCGATCGTCAGCACCGGGCCGATGTAGATGGCGAGGAAGTCGTATCCGGTGCGCGAAGCCAGCCCGACCGAGCCGAAGAAGGTCCACGACGTGCAGTAGATCGCCAGCGACAGCGGATAGATCAGCAGGCGCGAGCGGCCGTGGCGCCCCGGAAGGCGCATCTTGTCGCCATAGCTCGCCACCAGGAACAGAAACCCGATATAGGCGAGCGCGATGGCAACGACGATCCAGCCTTGCAGCATCGCTAATCCTGTATCCCGCACGGGATAGTTGCCGCCACGTCACCACGCCCCGCCGCGCTTGTCCATCGTCCAAGCGCGCGTCGATGCACGCACCCTGATGCCGGTGGACAGCCGCGATTCGCCGGCCGGCGCGGAACTTGCGGCGCCTGCTGCGACGAAGGAGTTGAAGTACGCGCGCAGATTGCGCTAGGAGTGGGCCGGGAAAGGGATTGTGGCTGATGGGGATGACGCGGGCGGACGGCGCATTGACGCGCCGCGAGTGGGAGGTTGCGCTGCTGATCGCGGAGGGCGCCTCCAACAAGGAGGCCGGCCGCCGGCTCGGCATCAGCCCGCGCACCGTCGAGCAGCATCGCGCGAACATCATGGCCAAGCTCGGCGCCCGCAACGCCGCCGACCTCGTGCGCATCGTGCTGTCCGGCTCGCTCGAGTCGCGCGCCGACGCGCGCCAGAGCTCGGGGTGAGCTTCTTCACCTCTCCCCGCTTGCGGGGAGAGGTCGACGCGCGAGCGTAAGCGAAGCGCGGCGGGTGAGGGGGCGCGGCCGCGAGTCGGTGCGTCGCGGAAGCTCAGCGCCCCTCACCCCAACCCTCTCCCCGCAAGCGGGGAGAGGGAGCGCAAGCGCAGTGCACAGGAACGCGTCTGCCCGCGCATGTGGAAGGGCTGCCCTGCGCACCATCATGGGCTCGTCGTTTGACCTGATCGATCCGGCGCGGCATTGATCGCGGCGCCAACCGTGGCGGCGCCGGGCCGTCGCGCCGAACCCGGTCCCTGGGATGCCCGCGCCACCCGCGCCACTGTCGCAAACATTGCGCCGCACGGTCGAGACGCTGCTCGTTGCCGGCGTGGGCGGCTTCCTGTTCGATCTCGCGAGTTTTCCCGCCGGCTGGATCTCCGGCGCGATGGTGTTCTCGGCCACCGCCGCGCTCGCCGGCCGCGACATCGGCCTGCCGGTGAATCTGCTGCGCGTCTTCTTCATCACGCTCGGCTTGTCGATTGGCGCCGTCGCCACGCCGAAGACGGTCGCCGGGATGGCGGCCTGGCCGCTGAGCATCGCCGGCGTGACGCTCGCGATGGCGGCGGTGACGCTCGGCACGGTCGTCTATCTCAAGCGGTTCCACGGCTGGGACACGCTCACCGCCGTGTTCGGCGGCATCCCGGGCGGGCTCTCGCAGGTGATGGTGCTCGCCGCCGAGCAGGGGCTCGACCTGCGCCCGATCGCGATCGTGCAGTCGATGCGCGTCATCATCCTCGCGGTCTGCGTCCCGGCCGGGCTCGGCCTGTCCGGCCTCGCCGGGCCGGCGCGCCTGCCGGCCGGATCGATCGCGATTGCCGACGCGCCATGGGAGCTCGCGATCCTGGTCGTGCCGGCGGTCGTGGTCGCGCTGGCGCTGCTGCGCCTCGGTTTCCCGGGCGGGCTGATCTTCGGTCCGATGATCGTGTCGGGCATCCTGCACGGCGGCGATTACGTCCACATCACCTTTCCGCAATGGTTCGCCAACATCGCCATGGTCGCGCTCGGCTCGCTCGCCGGCTCGCGCTTCACCGGCACGCCGTTCCGCGTGCTGGTCGGCTATCTCGGGGCGGCGTTCGGCTCGTTCCTGGTGGCGATCGTCATCGCCGCCGCGTTCGCCGCCGGCGTGACGTTCTTCCTGTCGCTGCGCATCTCCGACCTGGTGGTTGCCTATGCGCCGGGCTCGATCGACGCCATGATGATCCTGGCGCTCGCCCTGCACCTCGATCCGGTGTTCGTCGGCGCCCATCATCTGGTGCGCGTCTTCACGGTGACGCTCGCCCTGCCCATCATCACGCGCGCGCTCACGCCGCCCGGCGCCAAGAGGACCAAGAGCGGCCGGCCGATCCGTCCCACCGGCGAGGATCTCGGGACTTAGGGCATCGATTCATTGGCGCGCAGCCACAGCCGTATTGATGCGAGCTGGACGAAGGCCAGGTAGTTCGCCGCGAGCTTGTCGTAGCGCGTCGCGACCCGCCGGCGCTGTTTGATCCTATCGGTCGAAATTGACCCGCAGCAGACATTGCACGGCCCCGAAGGATGTCCGCTTGCGGGCCGAGGTGAAAACGATAATTGAAGCGCAAGCAGGGTTCGAGC
Source organism: Xanthobacteraceae bacterium (assembly GCA_035764045.1). Classification (GTDB taxonomy): domain Bacteria; phylum Pseudomonadota; class Alphaproteobacteria; order Rhizobiales; family Xanthobacteraceae; genus JAVDCA01. The sequence continues at coordinate 6,135 of DASTZX010000448.1, forward strand.
CAGCAGTAATCCTCATGGCATGGCCGCAACCACCATAACTTCAACGAGCATCCCAGGTCGCCAAAAGTCGGTCGTGAGGCAAGCCCGCGCCGGAGGGTTTGCCGGGTCGACCCATTCGTTCCAAACAGCGTTGTGATCTTCGAACAGACGCATGTCAGCGATCCAGACCTGGGCGCTCAGTAGCTGTGATTTGTCGGTTCCCGCGAGCTTGAGAAGCTCATCGACGCGTCGCAGCACTTGAGCAGTCTGGGTCTTGATGTCGCCGACAATCGGGTTGGGGGTGATGCCGGAAAAATAGGCGACGTTGCCGTGAACGACTGCCTGGCTGATGATCGGCTGACCGCGATTCTCGTCCGTTATCTCTCTGATTTCGTGACGTATGATCGACATGGTGTTCCCTTTCTCCGGATCGAGTGCCTTTTTTTGCCGGCCTTTCTCGAGACGCTTACGCGAATGGAAGCATGACGATCGAGCCCGTTGTCTTGCGTCCGCCGATGAACTTGTGCGCGGCTGCAACCTCCCGAAGCGGAAAGGTTTTGACGACATTGCTCGCTATTACCCCCCGTGCGACGGCGTCGAACAGGGATTTTGCTGCGGCGTCGATTTCGCTTCGGTTCGACAAGTAATGCGAAAGGGCGGGACGGGTGATAATGAGAGACCCGCGAACGCCCAGATCTTTGACGAGATCGATCGGATCAGGAACGCCTGACGCCTGGCCGTAAGCTGCGCACATGCCCACCAGCCGCAGGCAGTCGAGTGACCTTTGCAGGGTGTCTTTACCGATCGACTCGTAGACAACGTCTACGCCTTTTCCGTCCGTAATCTTGCGGGTGACAGCTACGAAGTCTTCGGTCGAGTAATTGATAACGTGATGACAACCGAGATTTCGAGCGATCTCGGCTTTCGCGTCGGTACTAACCGTGCCGATCACAGTGGCTCCGAGGCGCCGCGCCCAAGGGCAAAGGATATGACCCATGCCGCCGGCAGCCGCATGGATCAGAACATAATCTCCCGGTTGCACCTTGTGCGTTCGATGCAGGAGATATTGCGCGGTCATCCCCTTCAGGACCAGTCCTGCCAATTGAACGTCATCCAACGGCAAGTCCTTTGGAGCCTTGATCAACTTGTCGGCCGGGTAAAGGCGCTCCTGACTGTAGGCGCCGAGTGGGGGAAGGCAGGTACAAACTCGTTCGCCGACGGCGAACCCGGTGACGTCAGGCCCCAACTCCTCGATCTCGCCGACTCCTTCAAAGCCGAGGACAACAGGCGGATCGCCGACGATCATCGGGTGCGGGATACCTGCTCGATGATACGTGTCGGCGAAATTCACGCCGACGGCCGTGCTGCGAAGACGTACCTGGCCACGCTCGGGAGCCCCGACCTCGATCTCCTCCCACGCGAAATTGTCGGGCGCGCCTTTCTTGTGGATTACCGCCGCCATTCGCATGATGCGTCCTCCTGCTACAGCGCATCAACGCGGCGAGGTTCGCAATCGTCTCGCGCGGACGGTTCGACCCATGCCAAACCGTTTTCGATTGATATGCTTCCGATATCAGCGATAGGGTTGAAGATGGTCGCGGCGGCAAATCTGGTAGAGTTGGCCGCTCTCGTGGGTGATACTGCGCGAGCGACGATGCTTAACGCCCTTATGGGCGGCCAGTCGCTGACGGCCACTGAGCTTGCTTGCTGCGCCAATGTCTCTCGCTCGACGGCGAGCAGCCACCTGAGCAAGCTGGTGACCGCGCGGCTTTTGACTGTCACTCGCAACCGTCGCTTCAGCTATTATCGAATCGCGTCCCCGCTGGTCGCGACCATGCTGGAGAGCATGAAGGTCGTCGCCGCCATAGAGGTGCCCCCCCGTCGTCAGCCACGGTCGGCAAATGACGATGCACTCCGTTTTGCCCGAAGTTGCTACGATCATCTGGCTGGCCAGGTAGGAGTCGCTGTTACCGATGCACTCGTGGCTATGGGGCATATCGTACTCACCGATGAAGGCGGTGAGGTCACGGCTTCGGGCGCGCGTTTCCTTTCTGCGTTCGGTGTCGATCTGACGCTTCGGACTCGGCGGATTTTCTGCCAGCCCTGTCTCGACTGGAGCGAGCGTCGTTATCACCTCAAGGGCCTCGTCGGAGCTCGGATTCTGGATCGTCTATTGGGGCTCGGATGGCTCGAATGTGTGTCGGGCAGCCGCGCACTCCGACTGACGTCGTCTGGAAGGGCGGGCTTGTCCGAAACCTTCCGGATCGAGATC
>DASTZX010000449.1:0-24607 GCA_035764045.1 Xanthobacteraceae bacterium
TAGGACCGTGCCGTTCCCTTGCCGAAACCGGCAGAAACCCGCCTGACAGGCCGACAAATCCGAGGTTGACGCCGTGGCCCACGAGACCCTGCGGCTTGCCGAGTACGCCGCCACGCTGCGCCTCGACGACGTGCCCGCCGACGTCGTGCGGCGCGCCAGGAACACCATCATCGACACGGTCGGCACGATCGTGTTCGGCTACGACCTGCCCTGGAGCCAGATGATCGTGGCGCAAGCGCGCCGCTCCGGGCCGGGCGGCAAGAGCCGCATCCTCGGCCGCGGCGGTCCGCTGGTGCAGGCCCAGGCGGCCGCTTTTGCGAACGGCGCGCTGGCGCACGCCTTCGAGCTCGACAACCTCACGAGCCCGGGCTCCGGCGTCCATCCGGGTGCCATCCTGCTGTCGGCCGGGCTTGCGGTCGCGCAGGAGCGCGGGCTCACCGGCCGCGATCTCCTCGCCGCTTTCGTGGCCGGCGCCGAGGTGATGATCCGCATCGGGCGCGCCACCAAGCACACCAACGAGGCGCGCGGGTTTCACGCCCCCGGCACCACCGGCCCGTTCGGCGGCGCGGTCGCGGTCGGTAAGCTCCTGGGCTTCGACGCCGCCACGATGACGAACGCGCTCGGCATCGCGGGCTCGCTCTCCTGCGGGCTCCTCGAATTCGCCAGGTCCGGCACGGGCGCCATGGTGAAGCGGCTGCATCTCGGCCGTGCGGCGGAGAGCGGCGTGCTCGCCGCGAGCCTCGCGGCCGAGGGTTTCTCCGGCCCGACCAGCGTCATCGAGGGGGAGTTCGGCTTCCTGCGCGTCTTCTGCCGCGACTTCGACGAGGCCGAGCTGACCCGCGGGCTTGGCGAGACGTTCGTCAGCCGCAGCATCCTGATGAAACGCTTCGCCTGCCACATCTCGGCGCACACCTCGGTGCAGGCGGTCCTCGACCTGCGCGCCGAGCATGGCTTCGGCGGCGCCGACGTCGCGGCGATCCGCATCGCCGGCAACGAGAAGATGGCGAAGGTCAACAACATCCCGCGTCCGAAGGACGTGATGATGAGCCAGTACTCGATCCCGTTCAGCGTCGCGCTCGCCCACTACCGCGATCCGCGCGATCCGCGCAGCTACGACGAGAGCGCGCTCAACGATCCCGCCATCCGCTCGCTCACCGAGCGGGTCACGATCGGGCTCGCCTCCGGCCCGCACGACCACGCGACGCTTCGCGCCGAGGTGCAGGTCGAGCTCAAGGACGGCCGCGTGCTGACGAAGACCGCCGACACCTTCAAGGGCACGCCCGAGAACCCGCTCGATGAAGCGGACCTGCGCGAGCGGTTCATGCTGCTCACCCGCCATTGCGGCGCGGGCGAGATGGAGCGGGTGTTTGCCCGGCTGCAGGCGATCGAGGACGAGACGAGCCTCGACTGGCTCGCCGTCGCGGCGGCCGCAAAGGCCGCGTGAGCGTGGCGCAGCGCTTGTCCGCAGCCGAACGCGGCGCGATCGAGAAGGCCGCGCGCATCCTCGCGGCCGGCGGCCTGGTCGCATTCCCGACCGAAACCGTCTACGGGCTTGGCGCGGACGCGACCAACGCGGCCGCGATCGCAAAACTCTATGCGGCCAAAGGCCGGCCAGCCTTCAATCCGCTGATCGCGCATGTCCCGAATATCGAAGCCGCGCGCGCACTGGCGGCTTTCGAGGCCAGCAGCGAGCGGCTGGCGGCCGCATTCTGGCCCGGACCGCTGACCCTGGTGTTGCCGAAGCAGGGCGGCTGCCCGGTGGCCGAGCTTGCGACTGCAGGTCTCGACACCATCGCGCTGCGCGTGCCGGCGCACCAGACCGCACAGGCCCTGCTGGCGGCGCTCGGACGGCCGGTGGTCGCACCGTCCGCCAACCGCTCCGGCCACGTCTCGCCCACCACCGCCGACCACGTGCTGGCCGATCTCGCCGGGCGCATCGACCTCGTGCTCGACGACGGACCGACGGCGGTCGGCCTTGAATCCACGATCGTCGCGTGCCTCGGCGGCACTGTTGCGCTGCTCCGGCCGGGCGGCGTGCCGCGCACCGCCATCGAGCGCGCGCTGGGGCGCAGCGTCGCCGCGCTGAGCGAGTCGGGAGCCGATGACCGGGCTCCGCGCGCCCCCGGCATGCTCGCTTCGCATTATGCGCCGCGGGCGGCGCTGCGGCTCGAGGCCGATGCGGTTCGGCCCGGCGAGGCGCTGCTCGCGTTCGGCGCCGCCCTGCCGCCCGGCGCGGAGCATGCCGCGATGGTGCTCAACCTGTCGGCCCGCCGCGATCCGGTCGAGGCGGCGGCCCATCTGTTTTCCCATTTGCGCGCGCTCGACCGCCCCGGTGTTGCGGCCATCGCGGTCATGCCGATTCCGCACGAGGGCCTGGGCGAGGCGATCAATGACCGGCTGGCGCGGGCAGCAGCGCCGCGGGGGTGAGATCTTCTCCCCGCTTGCGGGGAGAGGTCGGCGCGCAAAGCGCGCCGGGTGAGGGGGCGCACCCGAGAGTCATAACCCTGCGGAGACGCCCCCTCACCCCGACCCGCCTTCGCCCTTCGGGCCACGGCGGGCGAGTGAGCAAGCCCCGCCATAGCTTTAGCGACGGCGGGCGACCCTCTCCCCGCGCGCGGGGAGAAGGAGCGCAGACGCTTCGCCCGCGGCTTGCTCACGCGCTAGCCGCGCCCCTTGTCCGCCGCCCGGATCGGACGCATGTTGCATCCCGCCGGCGCTGCTGCCGGCGCGTCACCGTGAGCCGCCCAACGAGCCGCCAATGAACATCGCCGCCCCGCCTGCCCGCACCATCGCGCCCGACCTGCTCGCCCGCTTCGTGGCGATCGTCGGCGAGAAATACGCCGTCACCGATCCGGCCGAGCAGGAGCCGTACCTCGTCGAGGGGCGCAATCTCTATCGCGGAACTTCGCCGGCGGTGCTGCGGCCGGGCTCGGTCGCCGAGGTCGCGGCGATCCTCAAGCTCGCGAGCGAGACCGGCACGCCGATCGTGCCGCAGGGCGGCAACACCGGGCTCGTCGGCGGACAGATCCCGCACGGCGGCGAGCTCGTGCTCACGCTCACGCGGCTCGACCGCATCCGCGAGGTCGATGCGTCGTCGAACACCATGACCTGCGAGGCGGGCGTGGTGCTCCTGAAGGCCCAGGCCGCCGCGGCCGAAGCCGACCGGCTGTTTCCGCTCTCGCTCGGCGCCGAGGGCAGCTGCACCATCGGCGGCAACCTCTCCACGAATGCGGGCGGCACCGGGGCGCTCGCCTATGGGGTGGCGCGCGACCTCGTGCTCGGGCTCGAGGTGGTGCTCGCCGACGGGCGCATTCTCAACGTCCTCAACAAGCTCAAGAAGGACAACACCGGCTACGATCTCCGGAACCTGTTCATCGGCGCCGAAGGCACGCTCGGCGTCATCACGGCGGCGGTGCTGAAGCTCTTTCCCCGGCCGCGCTCGGTCGAGACCGCCTTCATCGGCGTGCCCTCCCCGCGCGCCGCGCTCGATCTGCTCAACCTGGTGCGGCAGCGCAGCGGCGGCGCCGTCACGACCTTCGAGCTGATGAAGCGCCTCGCCATCGAGGTGGCGGTCAAGCACGGCCAAAACTGCCGCGATCCGCTCTCGACTCCGCAGCCGTGGTACGTGCTCATGGAGCTGTCCTCGAGCGAGCCCGACGGACTGCGCGAGACCATGGAGAGCGCGCTCGCCGCGGGCGTCGAGGCGGGGCTCATCGCCGACGCCACCATGGCGGCGAGCCTCGACCAGCGGCAGAACTTCTGGCGGCTGCGCGAGATCCTGCCGGAGGCGCAGAAGCCGGAGGGCGCCTCGATCAAGCACGACGTGTCGGTGCCGGTCACCCATGTGCCGGAATTCCTCGCCGAGGCCGATGCCGCCGTGGAGGCGCTGATCCCGCGAGCCCGACCGCTGCCGTTCGGCCATCTCGGCGACGGCAACATCCTTTACAACGTCACGCAGCCGGTCGGCGCCGATCGGCAAAAATATCTCGACCGCTGGTACGACATGAACGCCGCCGTGCATGCGGTGGTGAAGAAGTATGGCGGCTCGATCTCGGCCGAGCACGGAATCGGGGTGATGAAGCGAAAGCTCCTGCCCACCGTGAAGGACCCAGTCGCCCTCGATGTCATGCGCGCGCTCAAAGCCACGCTCGACCCGAAGGGGATCTTGAATCCCGGCAAGGTGCTCTGATCGCGCGCGCTCTCTCCGCGAAAAAGGGGCAGAGGTGACATGCGCCTGTGACGCGCCCGGTCAGAACAACGAGCCCTGCCGATCGTCCGTCTTCACCTTGCGCTTGGTTTCCGGCTTCGCTTCCTCCGGCTCATCGCCGCCCGGCGCCAACGGCTCGATCAAGGCCGGGCCATCGTTGGCGGCGCGGTTGACGGCGGTCGAGATCGGGTGAGCCGCGAAGGTGTCCTCCGCAGCCGGCATGAGCAGTGCGCAGGCAGTCTCCGCGTCGACCTTGGCGCAATCGAGCCAGAGGTCGAACGCTTGAGGCGGGATCACCGCCGGCATGCGGTCATGGAGCGGCCGGAGCGTGCGGTTCGCCGGCGTCGTGAGAATGCAGGCGGTCTCGACCTCCTCGCCGTTCGGTCCGATCCAGGGTTCCCAAATGCCGGCGAAAGCGACGAGCCCCTTGGCGGCGGCAAAGAACGGCCGTTTACGCGCACCCTCCTGCTTCCATTCGTAGAAGCCGTCGGCGGGAATCAGGCAGCGCCGCCGCCGCATCGCGTTGCGGAAGGCGGGCTTGTCGAGGACGGATTCGACGCGCGCATTGATCAGCAGGCTGAAGCCGCGCGGGTCCTTGACCCAGGCCGGGATCAGCCCCCAGCGCACCAGCGCAAAGCTGCGACGGCCATTGTCGATCCGCACCACGGGAATCGGCTGGGTCGGCGCGATGTTATAGCGGGGCGGGAAATTCGGCTGCTCGGAATAGCCGAAGGTCGCGCGCATCAAGTCCGGCGGGGTCTTGATGACGTAGCGGCCACACATCCAAAACTCCAACGTTGTCCATCGCTTAACAGGGCCTTAACCGGCACCGGCGAAACTCCGCAATCGCCTGCCGGTTCTGGCCAGCCCGAAAGCCAAGATGACGCCGCCCGTCCTGAGCACCGACCGACCGGCCCCCGGCCAAGCCAAGCTCGATCCGGGCCGGCTCGCCGGCACCAATATCAATCCGGTGACCCTGCTCGCCACCGACTACCTCAATCATTTCAACGAAGCCATCATGCTGCTCGAATTGTTGCCTGCAGCCCCCGAATGCAAGGAGGATTTCCTCGCCTGGCGGCCGATGAGCTATTGTGAGCACTTCGCGGCATCCCGCTTCACGCACCGGGATCTCGCGATCGCCGCCTACCACGTCGCCGATCCGATGTACCGCAACGAGGTCGACGAGCTCTCGCAGCACATGAACATGATTCTGACCGCCACCCGCGACGCCATGAAACATGAGATGTCGCTGCAGACCATCGGGCTTCTCGCCGAATCGACGGCCCGGTCGATGCGGCCGCTGGTGGCGCGCGCCGGCGCGATCATCAACGGCGAGATGGCGATCCAGCCGGTGAGCGCCGAGGCGGCGCCGCAGGACAACGTCGACGCGCTGTTCGATCGCGAGGTCGAAGAAGTGTTTCGAGGCTGACACCGACTGAGCGGCCGTCCGGTCCGCGAACATCCGAAGGTCTGCCGTGGCCGAGGGCCGATCCTATCCGAACCGCCCGCATCTCGCCGTCAGCGCGGCGATCATCCGCGACGGCAAGGTGCTGATCGTGCGGCGCGCCCGGCCGCCGGCAAGCGGGGTCTTCACCCTGCCGGGCGGCGGGGTCGAGGCCGGCGAAACCCTGCATGAGGCGGTGATCCGCGAGGTGCGCGAGGAGACCGCCCTCACCATCGTGCCACTCGGGCTCGCCGGCTATCGCGAGCTCATCGCGCGCGATCCCGACGGCAAGGTCGAGCGTCATTTCGTCATTCTGCCATTCGCGGCCCGCTGGGTCGCGGGCGAGGTCGCGCTCAACGACGAGCTCGCCGAAGCGCATTGGCTCGCGCCCGCCGATCTCGCCGGTCTCAAGACCACCGAGGGCCTCGCCGAGGTCGTGCGGGCGGCGCTCGCGCTGGCGGCGAGTTGAGCCCCGCGCTCATCCGCCTTGCCATTGCCGTGGTGCGGGCCTATCAGCCTCGCCCATGATGAGACGGACCCTCATCGCCGCGCTGGTCGCCGGCGCCATGCTCGGGCCGGCGCGCGCCGCCGAGAGCGACGCGCCGTTCGACAACGACCTGATGCGGCTCTCGGAAATCCTCGGTGGCCTGCATTACCTGCGCGGCCTGTGCAATCCCAACGAAGGACCGAAGTGGCGCACCCAGATGCAGGCGCTGATCGATGCCGAGGCGCCGGCCGGCTCGCCGCGACGGGCGCATATGATGGCGAGCTTCAATCGCGGCTATCGCGGTTTTCAGCAGGCATACCGCAGCTGCACGCCCGCGGCCGACCTTGCAATCCGGCGCTACCTGGACGAGGGCGCCAAGATCTCGCGCGAAGTCACGGCGCGCTACGCCAATTAGCGTCCGCACCGGTTCGACTCCGGCGTTAACCTTTCCTAAAGGTTGCCCTTTGCGGCGCGCCCGCGCGTGGTAAGGAGTGCCATCGAGAGGGACACGCGGCGATTACTGCCGCTTTTGGGCCGACCATGGCAATTGTAATGCGCATGCCGCCCCCGCGCGGGCCGGTTCCCGAGCATGAGCAGAAGCAGGTGGCGGTTGGCTACTTGCATGAAGCGTGGGCCGAGGCCCGGCTCGATGGCATCGACGACGACTGCATGGCACAGGCCTGCCTGTTCGCAGCCCTGAGCGAGCTCGTCACCACCTACGGCGAGGACGCGACGGCCCGTTTCGCCGACGGCCTCTCCAAGCGCATCTCGAACGGCGAATTCTCGCTCGACTCCTCGCGGCAATAGCCGCGCCGGCCGCCCGCCCGCCCGCCGATTGCATCCCCCCGCCGGCGATGACAAGCTGGCGCGGCGATTCGCCTGCGCAATTCCGGCGGTCCCATGCGAGGCCTCTTCGTCTCGATGCTCGCGGCGGCAGGGATCATTGCCGTCGGCATTGACCTGCGGGCCGAGACCCGGCTGCGCGGCGATGTCCTGCGGCCTCACTCCGACATCGTGGTGAAGGATCTCGGCGCTCCCTCGATCACCGGCACGGTTCCGAGCCGCGGGCCGGAGACCGCGTCGGACACGACCGCCGCTGTCGCCCCCGGCGCCCCCTCGCCCGAGATCATCACCGATGTCGCGCGGCTGCCGCCGCCGGTCGCCCGCATGCGCGCGCGCATCCTCGCGGCGGCAAAGACCGGCCGGCTCGAGGAGCTGGTCGCGGTCATGCGCGCCAACGAGACCATGCCGATCTTCTCGCTCGGCGACGACGCCGACCCGACGATGTTTTGGCGATCGAGCTTTCCCGAGTCGGGCGGGGTCGAAATTCTCGCCACCCTGATCGAGATCCTCGAGGCCGGATTCGTCCATGTCGAGGAGGGCACGCCGCAGGAGACGTATCTGTGGCCCTATTTCGCCCGCGTGCCGATCAAGTCGCTCGGCCCGGAACAAAAGGTGCAGTTGCTCAGGCTCGTCACTGGCTCCGACTACAAGGACATGCTCGCGTCCGGCTCCTATACCTTCTACCGGCTCGGCATCGGCAGCGACGGCGCCTGGCGGTTCTTCGTGGCGGGGGATTGACGTCACCCTCGCCTGGAGGGGGAATTACAGCGCCTCCCCGAACCTGATCGCCTCCCCGCGTCCCGGGGTCACGAGCTCGCCGTCCCACATCACGCGCTCTCCGCGCACGATGGTGCCGACCGGCCAGCCCGTTACGGTGACGCCGTCATAGGGGGTCCAGCCGGCGCGCGAGCCGACCTTCGCATCGGAGATCGTCTCGCGCCGCTTCATGTCGACGATCGTGAAATCGGCGTCATAACCGAGCGCGATGCGGCCCTTGCGGGCGACGCCAAACAACCGGAGCGGGCCGGCGCTGGTGAGATCGATGAAGCGCGCCAGCGTGAGCTTGCCGGCATTGACGTGGTCGAGCATCAGCGGCACCAGCGTCTGCACGCCAGTCATGCCGGAGGGGCTCGCCGGATAGGGCTTCGCCTTCTCCTCACGCGTGTGCGGGGCGTGGTCGGAGCCGAGCACGTCCACCACGCCCGCTGCGAGCCCGCGCCAGAGCGCCGCGCGATGGGCGGCGTCGCGAACCGGCGGATTCATCTGCGCGAGGGTGCCGAGCCGTTCGTAGCACTCGGGCGCCGCCAAGGTGAGATGATGCGGCGTCACCTCGACCGAGGCGACGTCCTTGTGGCCGCCCAGGAACTCCATTTCCTGCGCCGTCGTGACGTGCAGCACATGGATGCGCTTGGCGGTCTCGCGCGCCAACGCGACCAGCCGCTGCGTGCATTGCAGCGCCGCGATCTCGTCCCGCCACACCGGATGGGAGCACGGATCATTGGCGGCGCGCATGCCCGCGCGTTCGCGCAGCCGGAATTCGTCCTCGGAATGGAACGCGGCGCGACGGCGGATATTGTTGAGGATGTCCCGCACGCCGTCGTCGTCCTCGACCAGGAGCGAGCCGGTCGAGGAGCCCATGAACACCTTGATGCCGGCGCAGCCGGGCAGCCGCTCGAGCTCGGGCAGCTCCTTGGTGTTCTCGCGCGTGCCGCCGACATAGAAGGCGAAATCGCAGTGCATGCGGTGATGGCCGCGCTTGACCTTGTCGGCCAGCGCCTCGGCGCTGGTGGTGAGCGGGTTGGTGTTCGGCATCTCGAACACCGCCGTAACGCCGCCGAGCACGGCCGAGCGCGAGCCGGTCTCCAGGTCCTCCTTGTGGGTCAGGCCGGGCTCGCGGAAATGCACCTGGGTGTCGATCACACCGGGCAGGACGTGCAGGCCACCGGCGTCGATCACCTGCCCGGCCGAGGCGGCGCCGAGGTCGCCGATCGCGGCGATCCGACCGGCCGTGACGGCGACGTCGCGGCGGCCCTCGCCGTCCTGGTTGACGACGATCCCGCCCCGGATGATCAAGTCATAGCTGCCAGCCATCGAATCCAATGCCCTTGAGACGCGCGACTGAGGGCCTTACGTTCGCCCGCATGGAATGGCAAGGGTCACCCAGCTCATGAAGGCTGCACTGCTTCCCGATCGCGGCGTCGTCAAGGTGGTGGGCGAGCCGGCGCGGGGTTTCCTCAACGGGCTGCTCACGGCCGATATCGGCAAGGTGACGCCGCAGACCGCGTGCTTTGCGGCGCTGCTCACCCCCCAGGGCAAGATCGTGGTGGACGGGATCGTCGCCGAGGCGCCGGCCGCGGACGGCGGCGGCTTTTTCATCGACTGCCCGCGCGCGCTCGCCCCCGCCCTGGTCGATAAGCTCAACTTCTACAAGCTGCGGGCCCCCATCATCGCCGAGGATCTCTCGGAGGTGCTCGGCGTGCTCGCGGTGTGGGACGGTGCAGGCGATACGGACTACGGCCTGGTCTATCGCGACCCGCGCCTGCCGGCGCTCGGCCAGCGCGTGATGCTGCCGCCGCATCTCGCCGCCGAAACCGCGGCGGATCTCGGCGCCACGCTGGTTTCGGCCGACGACTACGAGGCCCATCGGATCGCGCTCGGCGTGCCGCGCGGCGGGCTCGACTTCACCTATGGGGACGCCTTTCCGCACGAGACCGACATGGATCAGCTGCAGGGAGTCGATTTCGACAAAGGCTGCTATGTCGGCCAGGAGGTGGTCTCGCGCATGGAGCATCGCGGCAGCGCGCGCAACCGCGTGGTGCCGGTCGCCTATGACGGCTACGCGCCCGATCCCGGCGCGCCGGTGACGGCGGCCGACAAGACGATCGGCGTGTTCGGCTCCAGAACCCAGGACCGCGCGCTCGCGCTGTTGCGGCTCGATCGCGCTGCCGATGCGCTCGCGGCCGGCGCGCCTCTTGTCGCGGGGAGCGCGACGCTGCGGCTCGTCAAGCCGGACTGGGCGCGCTTCGCCTGGCCGGGCGAGGCGACGGCGGCGGAGTGAGGCGCGCGATGACTTCCCCCCTCCTCCATGTCGATGGGCTCACCCGCTGCGCCTGGCCGCAGCAGGACCCGCTCTACGTCGCCTATCACGATACGGAGTGGGGCGTGCCGGAATACGACGATCGGGCGCTCTACGAGAAGCTCGTGCTCGACGGCTTCCAGGCCGGCCTCTCGTGGATCACCATCCTGCGCAAGCGCGACAACTTTCGCAGCGCCTTCGACGGTTTCGTGCCGGCGACGATCGCGCGCTACGGCAAGCGCAAGACCGAGGCTCTGATGCGCGATGCAGGCATCGTGCGCAACCGCGCCAAGATCGAGGGCACGGTCGCCTCGGCGCGCGCCTGGCTCGACGTCATGGAGAATGGTCCCGGCTTCTCCAAGCTGCTGTGGGATTTCATGGACGGCCGTCCGCGGATCAACCGCTTCCGCTCGCGCGGCGAAATCCCGGCCGAGACGCCGGTCTCGCGCGCGATGTCGAAGGAGCTCAGCCGGCGCGGCTTCAAGTTCTGCGGCCCGACCATCGTGTATGCCTTCATGCAGGCGACCGGCATGGTCAATGACCATGTCGTGAAGTGCTACCGGCATGCCGCGCTCGCGGCGCCGGCGCGGCGCTGAGCCGTGGCGCGCGCGCCATTGCGTGCGGTGCAGCCATCCGCGGCGGCGCGGCCGGCGCGCGCCTGGCAGCGCATGCTGTCGGGCCGGCGGCTCGACCTGCTCGATCCGTCCCCGCTCGATATCGAGATCGAGGACATCGCGCATGGCCTCGCCCGCGTCGCCCGCTGGAACGGGCAGACCTCGGGCGCTCATATCTTCTCGGTCGCGCAGCACACGCTGTTGGTCGAGGCCGTGGCGCGCCGCCGCTTGGGCGAGCTCGACCGGCGGCTCGCACTCGCGCTGATGCTGCACGACGCACCCGAATACGTGATCGGGGACATGATCTCGCCCTTCAAGGCGGTGATCGGCGACGCCTACAAGACCGTCGAGAAGCGCCTGCTCGGCGCCATTCACCGCCGCTTCGGACTTGCGCCCGAGCTGCCGCCGGACATCGTCAAGGCGATCAAGACCGCCGATCGCGGCGCGGCGTTCCTCGAGGCGACGCACCTCGCCGGCTTTTCTATCGCCGAGGCGCGGCGGTTCTTCGGGCCGCGACCCGTCCTGGCGCCGGCGGTCGAGCGCGACCATGTCACGCCATGGTCGGCGACCACGGCCGAACAGCGGTTCCTCGCCCGGTTCGCGAAGATCACGCAGGGATGAAAATCCCGCCGCGTTTGCCTATCATGCTGTCCCGACATCCAACATACGACCGATCATGATCCACGTCTGCTCGTTCGCCAGGCTGCATTCCACCGTCGAGACGACGGGCGCACGCCACATCGTCACCCTGCTCGGCATCGAGGACCATATCGAGCGGCCAATCAGCGTGTTGGAAGCCAACCATCTCTTCCTGCGCATGCACGACATCAGCGAGCCGCTCGATGGCCACGTCGCGCCCGATGCGCGCCATGTCGAGGACCTGCTCGCCTTCGTGCGCGGCTGGGACCGTTCCGCGCCGTTGGTGGTGCATTGCTGGGCCGGGATCAGCCGCTCGACCGCGGCCGCCTTCGTGTCGGTGTGCGCGCTCAAGCCGGAGCGAGACGAGCAGGAGATCGCCTGGGCGATCCGCCGCGCATCGCCGACCGCGACGCCCAACAGCCGCATCGTGGCATTCGCCGACGAGCTGCTCGGCCGCAAAGGCCGGATGATCTCCGCGGTGGCCGCGATCGGTCGCGGCACGCTCGCCGCCGAAGGCGTGCCGTTCCGGCTCGATCTCACGTGAGCGGATGACCGCCGCCGAGCGCTCCGGCGCGGCTGGCGAACGGGGATAAATCCCGCTCGGCCGCGGTTCCCTGCTGGCGGCTTAGGGCCTAGCATTGCCGCTTCGATTCGGGGGGACGGGCGATGGTGGGGTTGCTCATTCTCGTCGCGCTGGCGTTTCCGATTCTGTCCATTGCCGCGTTGCTGCTGGCAATCGGCGCACGCGCAAGGACGGACGAGCTCGAGTTGCGCCTCGCGGCGTTGGAGCGCCAGCGCGCGCCCTCCGCCGATGCGACGCGCCCCGCAACCGAGGCGGCGAGGCCCGAGCGGCCGCAGCCGACCACGGCGCCACCGGCGCCGGCTCATTCGGTGCCCTCCTCGCCTGCTCCGGTCGGCGCTTCCGCCACGCCTCCCCGGGTGGCCGCTCCGCCATCGATTACCTTCGAGGAGCGTTTCGGCACGCGTTGGGTGGTCTGGGTCGGCGGTCTTGCGCTGGCACTCGGCGGCTTCTTCCTCGTGCGTTACTCCATCGAGCAGGATCTGATCGGTCCGGCGGTACGGGTCGTTCTCGGCGGATTGCTCGCGGCGGCGCTGATCGCGGCCGGCGAATGGACGCGGCGGACCGAGCGCCTGACCGGGCTCGCGAACCTGCCGACCGCGCACATTCCGGGCATTCTGACCGCCGCCGGAACTGCGGTCGCCTATGCGACCGTGTATGCGGCCTATGCGCTCTACGGCTTCGTCGACGCGGCGCTTGCCTTCGTGCTGCTCGGCGCGGTCGCGCTCGCGACACTCGCCGCATCGCTGCTGCACGGGCCCGCGCTCGCGGCGCTCGGTCTCATCGGCGCCGAGGTCACGCCGGTGCTGGTCTCGAGCAACCGGCCGAACTACTGGGCGCTCTATGTGTTCCTCGCCGTCGTCACCGCTGCGTCATTCGCGCTCGCGCGGGCGCGGCTTTGGCGCTGGCTCGCGGTCACGACCATCGTGTTCGGCGTGTGCTGGATATTCGCCGGCATCGGCGATGTCCGCGTGCCGTCGCTTGGCGCCCATGCGTTCCACGCCGTCGCCGGCTTCGCGCTTTCCGCGCTGCTGATCGTCGCCGGCCTGCTGTACGGCCCGCCGGCCGAGCCTGGGCGCATCGATGGCGTCTCGTCCGGCGCGCTGGCAGGCTACGTCTTCGCCGCGGCCGTCGTGGTGATCGGGTGGCATCACGACCCGCTCGCGCTCGCGGTGCTTGCGCTCCTCGTCTTCGCCGCCGTCGCGATCGCCTGGCATACCGATGCCGCGGCGCCCGCCGTTCCGGCGATTGCGGCGCTCGCAGTGCTGGTCATGGTCGCCTGGGCCGTACAACCCGTGACCGCGCACCTGATCGTACCGGGTGGCCCGACCGCCGGCGCAATTGCGGAACCCGCACCCGCCTACACGGGCTCGCACCTCGCGCTCGGCGCAGCCTTCGCGCTCCTGTTCGGCGGAGCCGGGTTTGCGGCGCAGGGCCGATCGGAGCGCGCGCTCGTTGCGCTGCTGTGGGCGGTGGCGGGCGCGCTGGGACCGCTCGCAATCCTTTGCGCGGTCTATTACCGCGTCGCGGGCTGGGAGCGCTCGATCCCGTTCGCGGGCCTGGCGCTGGCGCTTGCGGCGCTGTTCGCGGCGGCAACCGAGACGCTCGCACGGCGCCCGCCGCGCCCGGGCGGCGTCGCCGGCCAGGCGATCTTCGCGTGCGGCGCGATCGCGGCGCTCGCGCTCGCCATGACCTTTGCGCTCGAACGCGGGTGGCTCACGGTGGCGCTGTCGCTGATCGTTCCCGGCATCGCGTGGATCGCAGCCCAGCGCCCACTGCCGATGCTGCGCTGGTTCGCGGCCGCTGCCGCCGCGCTCGTGGTGGCGCGCGTCGGATGGGAGCCCCGCATCGTCGGCGCCGATGTCGGTACGACTCCGATCTTCAATTGGCTGCTCTACGGCTACGGCCTGCCGGCGCTCGCCTTCTGGACCGGCGGCCATCTCCTGCGCAGCCGTGCCGATGACGTGCCGGCGCGCATCGTCGATGCGGTGGCGATCCTGTTCACGGTGCTGCTCGCCATCTTGGAGATTCGCCATTTCATGAACGAGGGCGACATCTATGCGCCCCACACCGGTCTCGCCGAGATCGGCATGCAGGTGTCGGTCGGCCTCGCCATGACGATCGGCCTGGAATGGCTGCGCGGGCGCACCCGCAGCGTCGTGCACGACGTCGGCGCGCTCGTGCTGGCGGCGCTCTCGCTCGCCGGCATTGTATTCGGCCTCATGCTCGCGAAAAGCCCCATATTCGTGACCGTGATCGCCAACGGTCTCATCTTCAACGTCATCCTGCTTGCCTACGGAATCCCGGCGGTGCTCGCGACCGTGCTCGCGCTGATCGCACGCACCACGCGGCCGATGGCCTATCGCGCGGTGGCGGCCGTGACCAGCGTCGCCCTCACCCTGTACTATTTGTCGCTCGAGGTCGCGCGCTTCTATCACGGGCCGACCGTGGTGGGGCACGCAAGCGAGGCCGAGCAGTACACCTATTCGGCGGTGTGGCTCAGCTTCGGGGTGGTGCTGCTGCTCGTCGGCATCGTGCTCGGCTCGAAGCCGGCGCGGCTCGCATCAGCGGCCGTGGTGCTGCTCACCATCGCCAAGGTCTTCGTGATCGACATGGCGGGCATCACTGGCGTGTGGCGCGCCTTCTCTTTCATCGGGCTCGGCCTGGTGCTGGTCGGAATCGGTTACCTCTATCAGCGGCTCCTGTTCCCGCGCCGCGGTGCCGCTCCCGTCCCCACATGACGGCCGGACGGCCTTGCACAGGCCCGCTGTGTCGTTAAATGTCCACAGTAAGCGACCATGCCTTTGGGGTCTGTGGAACTCGATGATGATGCGGAAACTGCGCTTGAAATCGCCGACAGCTCTGATCCTTGTCGGCCTCGCGGCGTTCGCGGCGGCGCCGCTCGCGCGGGCCGCGGAGCCGACCGCCGCCGGACTGTGGCAGAAGACGACCGACGGCAAGCCGGTGATCTGGGTGCTGATGCTCGACCATGACGGCGTGTTCGAGGGCATCATCGCCAAGATCTTTCCGCGGCCGGGCGACGATCCCAACCCGATCTGCAGCAAGTGCGAGGACGATCGCAAGGACAAGCCGGTGCTCGGCCTCCCCTTCATCCGCGACATGAAGCGTGACGGATTGAAATACGAAGGCGGCAACATCCTCGATCCGCGGGACGGCAAGGTCTACCACGCCGTCATGTCATTGAGCCCGGACGGCCAGACGCTCACGGTGCGCGGCTATATCGGGATCACCCTGTTCGGCATGAACGAGGAGTGGACGCGCCTGCCCGACAGCGCGAAGGCGTCGCTCGATCCGTCGATCATCGCGACCTACCTGCCGCAGTCCCGACCGCCGGCGCCAGCTCAGCGGCCGGCTCCGAAGGCGAAGAAGCAGAACCTTCAGTAGCGCGAGGGCCGCAACGTGATCGCGGCGTCGATCGCCTGCGCGGCCGACCGGACGGGGCGCGGCCTATCTTCGCTCCGCACGAGGTCGGCGCGCGAACTGCGGCGCACGAAATCGCAATAGGCGAAGCCAAAGCCCTGCACCGATCCGCGGAAGCTGTGCGGGCTCGTCTGCACCACGTTGAAGCACGGCTGGATCAGCGAGTTCGGCAGCGCGGCGCAGATCGAGTCCGTGGTGAGGCGGATGGTGCCCGACGGCAGCGACACGAAGCGCACCGGCCCGCCCGGCGTCGCCTGCATGGTGCCCACAACCGAGCCGTCGGCGTGGATCCGCCCGGCGCCGTTGGTGCCGTCGAAACACGTATAGGAGAAGAGCTTGTTGGCGACGAAGCGCCTGGCATCGTCGGGCCGCATGACAATGTCGCCCGCAAGTGCGGAGGACATCGCACCGCCGGCCAGAGCGCCAACCAACACGGCCGCCGCAACACCCACAAACTGACGCGTCATATCAGTCTCCCTCTCCCCCGCCCGGCCGATCCGTCCCCGTACACCGGATGCTTACTATAATTTCTTGAACGTCGGTGAAACACCACGCTTCGAGCGCGGCGAAATTTAGCCGATCCGCACCACCAGTCGACCGCGCACCTGGCCTTCCAGGATTCGCCGACCGGCCTCGATCACTCCGGAAAGGGCAATCTCCTCAGACATTTGGGCCATTTTTTGCCGGTCGAGATCGGTCGCCAGACGGGCCCAGGCCTGGCGCCGAATGGGCTGTGGACACATGACCGAGTCGATGCCCACGAGGCTTACCCCCCGCAGGATGAACGGGGCCACGCTCGTCGGCAGGTCCATGCCGCCGGCGAGCCCGCAAGCGGCGATCGCACCGCCATACCGCGTCATGGAGAGCAGGTTGGCGAGGGTGACCGAGCCGACCGTGTCGATGCCGCCGGCCCAGCGCTCCTTGCCGAGGGGCCGGGGTGACGCCGTGAGCTCGGCCCGATCGATCACCTCGGCAGCGCCGAGGCTCTGCAGATACGCGGTCTGCTGCGGGCGGCCAGTGGAGGCGACCACGTGGTAGCCGCGGCGGGCGAGGAGCGCGACGGCGACCGAGCCGAGCCCGCCGGCTGCGCCCGTCACCACCACCGGACCGCGCTCGGGCGTCACGCCCTGGCGTTCCAGCGCCATCAGGGCCAGCATCGCGGTGAAGCCTGCGGTGCCGATCGCCATGGCGTCGCGTCCCGTCATGCCCGCCGGCAGCGGCACCAGCCAATCGCCCTTCACGCGCGCCTTGCCGGCATAGGAGCCCAGATGGGTCTCGCCGCAGCCCCAGCCGGTGAGGATCACCTGGTCGCCCGGCTTCCAGTCGGGATGCGCGGAGGTCTCGACGGTGCCGGCACCGTCGATCCCGGCGATCATCGGGAACCGGCGCACCACGGGTGCTTTGCCGGTAACCGCGAGCCCATCCTTGTAATTCACCGTCGACCATTCGGGGCGGAACGTGACGTCGCCCTCCATGAGCTCCGTCTCGTCGAAGTCCTTGAGCGCCGCGCTCTGTCCGGTCGTGGTCTTGTCGATCACGATCGCCTTGAAGGTCGGCATGAGTCCGGCTCCCTGCCGTTACCACTGCGTCCTGTTGATCTGCCCGCTCGCGGTCACGTACCAGCGCTCGCTCGCGAGCGGCTTTCCGGCCAGCCGGTCGGCCATCCAGTCGGCGACCAGGATCGGCGGAAACGGCCCGAGATTGGCTGCCGGGACATTGCCGACCGAATGGCGCGAGTCCTGATAGACCACCATCTGCTTCGGCCCCTTGAGCGAGCGCAGCAGCCGCTCGCTGTGCTCCAGCGGGCTCAGCTCCTCGGCCTCGCCGGCGACGCAGAGATACGGCGCCGTGATCTTCTCCGCGTGTCCTTCCCAGGTGATCGTCTTGTTGCGGAAGGCGTCGAACTCCGCCTCGTCCGTGATGCCCGACATGTACATGAAGCGCTTCTTGAAGGTCGGCGAGGCTTCCTGGAAGATCGTGTGCGCGCCCGGCTCGTGGCAGACCGACATCACCGCGCAGGCGCGGATGCGCGGCTCGTGCGCGGTGAGGACGGTGCCGAAGAACGAGCCGAAGCTCGTTCCGACGACGCCGATCCGCTCGGCATCGATCTCGGGCCGCGCCGCGAGCCAGTCGACAATGGCCGGGCCCGCGGCAGCCCATTTGTCGGTGCTGAAATAGATCCCGAGCATCGGCGCCTCGTATTGGCCGGGCCCGTCGATCGCGAGCACCGCGATGCCGCGGTTGAGCCAGCGGTCGCCGTAGAGCGAGACCATGACTTCCTTGAAGCTGTCCATCCCGGGAATCGCGATCACCACCGGGATGCGGCCGCCCTTGTAATCGGCGGGCAGATGGAGCCAGGCGGGCAGCGCCTTGTCCTCGAACGGAATCCACGCCGCCTCGACGTGGTGGTCGGCAAGCCCGGCATACTTGATGTAGCATTCCCGCTTCTTGTTGTTGTAGGCGACGTTGGTCTCGTCGTTCTGGTCGTAGGGCCATTGCGCCGCGCCCCAGTGGATCGCGGCCATGAAGTAGTTGTCGCGCGCCGTCACCTTGTGACCGGCCTCCTCGGCGGCGCGGGCCTTCGCCTCGCGCCGGCGCGCGACCGCCTCGAAGGCCGGGCCGATGTCCGCCATCTTCTTGACCCGCTCGCGGATGCCGGCGAAATCGGCATTGGCCTCATTGCCGCACGGGCCGCTGAGATAGAGCGATCGCGGCTGGTCCCAGTCGATGCCATTGGCGCGGATGATATTGTCGATGAGCCAGCGCTGCTCGTCGAAACGGCGGACGTGCGGCTCGCCTCGCTTGTCGATGATCGGTTGCGGCTGCGGTCTCGGGTTCATCGTGGACTCCATTCGTGGCGCGATGGGGCTGTCGTTTTTGGCGCGACTGGACCCAAGAGAAAATCATCACCGCCCATAAAGCAAGGCATGCCCGATGAGGGACATCGACCCTTCCGTTTTCGGTATCCTCGGGCCAGACTTCGACATGGTCATGACCGCAATCACGCTCGAACGCCCGAGGCTCACACGATGATCGCAGCAACGCGCACACGCAGCTATGCGGACCTGCACGAGCACCTCGAGCGCCTCGACAAGGCTGGCCTGCTCTACCGCATCGACGCGCCGGTGAACAAGGATACCGAGATGCATCCGTTGGTGCGCTGGCAGTTCCGCGGCGGAATCGCGGAAGAGCGGCGCAAGGCGTTCCTGTTCACGAACGTCGTCGATTCCTCGGGCCGCCGCTACGACATGCCGGTGGTGGTGGGCGCGCTCGCCACCAACCCCGAGATCTACCGCATCGGGATGAATGTCGGGCGGGTCTCCGACATCGGCGCGGCCTGGGAGCGCGCGATCGCCCATCCGCTGGCGCCGCGCGTCATCGAGGGCGCGCCCTGCCACGAGGTGATCGTCACCGGCAAGGACCTCGAAGCTCCGGGCGGCGGGCTTGCGGCTTTGCCGATCCCGATCTCGACCCCGGGATTCGATGCGGCGCCCTATCTGACCGCGACCTGCGTCATCACCCGCGATCCCGAGACCGGCGTGCAGAACATCGGCACCTACCGCTGCCAGCTCAAGGCGCCGGCGCGGCTCGGCCTGATGACGCTCGCCTATACGCGGTCCGGCGGCTACGAGCACTGGCGGAAGCACCAGGCGCAAGGCACGCGAATGCCGGTGGCGATCGTGGTCGGATGTCCACCGGTCGTGGCGTTCCAGGGCCCGCAGAAGCTGCCGCTCGGGCTCGACGAGATGGGAGTGGCCGGCGGGCTCGCCGGGGAGCCGATCAATGTGGTGCGCGGGCGCACCGTCGACCTGTTGGTCCCCGCGGAAGCCGAGCTCGTGATCGAAGGCTATGTCGACCCGGATTACCTCGAGCCGGAAGGGCCGTTCGGCGAGTCGCACGGTTATGTCGCGTTGGAGGAATACAATCTGGTCGTCGACGTCACGGCGATCACCCGCCGAAAGAACGCGATCGTCACGTCGATCATCAGCCAGGTGACGCCAAGCGAGTCGAGCGTGGTCAAGCGGCTCGCCTACGAGCCGCTGTTCATGGCGCACCTGCGCGATCGGCTGGCGATCCGCGGCATCAAGCGCGTGGTGCTGCACGAGCCGCTGACCAACCTGCGCAAGTTCGTTGTGCTGCAGTTCGCCACCGGCACGCCGCGAACGGAAGTCTGGCGCGCGCTCTACGGCGCGATCACGCTGCAGGCGATCGTCGGCAAGTTCGTCATCGCGGTCGACGAGGACATCGACCCGGCGAATCCGGATTCGGTGTTCTGGGCGATGTCCTATCGCTGCAATCCGATCGAGGACACGCAGGCGGTTCCGTATCGGGAGCCGGGCCACGGGCCGCGCGGCGCCCCGGACGCGACCGACTCAGCCCTGCTCATCGATGCCACCATGAAGCAGCCGATGCCCCCGCTTGCGCTGCCGGCACGCGACTACATGGAGCGCGCCCGGGCTCTGTGGGAACGCCTCGGGCTGCCGGCGCTCACGCCGGAGACGCCGTGGTTCGGTTATTCGCTCGGCGATTGGGACGAGGCGTGGGACAAGAACGCGCGTGAGGCCGCAGACGGCACGTGGATCGACCGCAGCGAGTCCTACCGCCAACGCCGGCGGCGCGGCGTGCTTCCGAATGCCGCGACGCGCGGCGCGGAGGGCGTCGACGACTGAAAGGCGGCAGGGCGCAGACGAGGCAGCAAACTCAATCCGGCCGCTGCGTCCCCTTCACGGTGGTGCGCAGCATCAGCCGACGCTGGTCGGAGGGAAAATCGTCGCGCGCATGCATCGAGCAGCGGTTGTCCCAGACCACGAGATCGCCCACGCGCCAGGCGTGCCGATAGACGAATTCAGGCTTTTCCGAATGATCGAACACGGCGGCGAGCAGCGCGTCGCCCTCTTCAGCCGGCAGGCCCTCGATCCGCACCGTCATCAGGCGATTGACATAGATCGCCTTGCGGCCGGTGTCCTCATGGGTGCGGAATACCGGATGGCTCGACTCGGCGAACGCCTCGACGCCGTTCGTCCCACCGCGCGTCGTGGTGCCGTAATTGTAATGATGGAAGGCGCGGCGCCCCTCCAGCCTCGCCTTGATCGCGGGATCGAGCGTGTCGTAGGCGGCATAGCCGCTGGCGAACAGCGTGTCGCCGCCACGATCCGGGACCTCGAGCGAATAGAGCAGCGTCCCGTTGTGCGGGATCTCGGCGTGGATCTGGTCGTGATGGAAATGCATCTCGCCGTCCGGCAGCGCCCCGATGGTCTCGCCGTTTTCGCGGATGTTCGAGATCATCATGATATTGGGCAGCAGCCGCGCATAGCCCTTGGGAAACAGCTTCGGCGGACGCGCGAGCGGGCCGATCTCGCCGAAATAGCCGGTGACACGCACCAGGTCTTCCTGGGAGAAATTCTGATTGCGAAACAGCAGCACGGAGTGATCGAGCCAGGCGCGGTGGATGGCGCCGACGATGTCGGGACCGAGGTCGTCGCGCAGATCGATTCCCTTGATTTCGGCGCCGATATGCTTGGACAGCGGCACCACGTCGAGCCGAGTGAGGGTCGCGCTGGTCATGGCATAACCTCGTGGCAGGCGGAACGGCGCCAGCTTAACCAAGCCGTCGGCCCGCGGCAACGCACGGCTCTCCCTATTACCGCCAGGTCTCCGGCGGCCCGGTGAGGCGGGCGAGCGCCGCTTCTCCGGACATGGCGCGGCGATAGCGGCTGACCTCGCGATGATCGCGCGCCAGCCGCACCAGATTGCGGTCGATCAGGCCGGCAGCCGAGAAGCGGGCGAGGTCGCGCGCAAAGGCGAGCGGCGCCCGGTTGCGCAGATGGCCGACCAGCACCTTGGTGGCGAGATAGGAGCCGAGCTTGCGAAATCGGCCGCGATATTCCGGCCGCTGCTCCGCATAGGCGATCAGGCCGCGACCTGCCGCGTCCCATTGGTTCGACAAGCTGTCGTCGACCCAGGACTTCTCCCACAACAGATCCGGCACCAGCCGTCCTGCGCCCTTGCGCGCAAGCCGGATCAGGAATTCGCGGTCCTCGGTGAGCCGCAGGCTCTCGCAGAAGCCGCCGACCGCCAGCGCCGGGGCGCGCCGGACCGTCATGCTCGTCGCCTCGACCGGAATGAGGTCGGCAATCAGCGCCCATTCGAATGCGGGCGGCTCGAGCTTCACCGGCGGGATGCGCGCCTCGCGCGGAACGGCACGATCGAACTTCACCGCCGAGGAGAGGATGCAGACGAGGTCGGGCTCGGCTGCGAAAGCAGCCAACGGGACCGTGAGCCGGCCCTGCCGATAGGCGTCGTCGGAGTCGATGAACGCGACGATGTCGGCGCGCGCCGCGGCGAGCCCGCGGTTGCGGGCGCCGCTCGGTCCAAGGTTGCCTTCGGCCCGGATCACCCGAAGGCGCGGGTCGGCATGAGCGGCGAGGCAGGCCTGGGTCCCATCCGTCGAGGCGTCGTCGATGACGATCAGCTCGAAGCGTGCGCCCTCCTGGGCGAGCACGCTCGCGATCGCGCGCGGCAGGCAGGCGGCGCGGTTATAGGTCGCAAGAACGACCGAAACTTCGGGCGCATCCAATCCCGGGTGATCCTCAATCCGTCATGGCCGGGCTTGTCCCGGCCATCCACGTCTTTCCATGGCAAGCAAGAAGACGTGGATGCGCGGGACAAGCCCGCGCATGACGCCGCGCTCGGACCCCACCCTATCACGCCGGCGCGACCGCGGCCCGTGCCACCGGCTTCTCGACGATCGGCAGGTTGATCAGCGCCGAAAGGACGCCGAACAGCACGGAAAGCCACCAGACCGAATCATAGGAGCCGGTGCGGTCGAATGCGATCCCACCGAGCCACACGCCGAGGAAACCGCCGACCTGATGGCTGAAGAAGGCAAAGCCGAACAGCATCGACAGCCAACGGGTGCCGAACATGAGCGCGACCAGCCCCGAGGTGGGCGGCACGGTCGAGAGCCACAGGAACCCGGTGACGGCGCCGAACACCAGCGCCGAGCCGGTGCTCGCCGGCAGCAGGATGAAGGCGACCACCGCCATGGCGCGGCCGAAATAGATCACCGAGAGGATGTAGCGCTTCGGCATCCGGTTGCCGAGCCAGCCCGACAGCATGGAGCCGAAAATGTTGAACAGCCCGATCAGCCCGATGGTCCAGGCGCCGACCTGGGCACTGAGCCCGCGGTCGAGCAGGTAGGCCGGCAGGTGGACGGTGATGAAGGCGAGCTGGAAGCCGCAGGTGAAGAAGCCGAGCACGAGCAGCACGTAGCTGCGATGGGCGAAAGCCTCGGTCAGCGCCTGCCTGACCGACTGCTGCGCGCGTGCCGTCGCCGGCTCCGCGGCCGCATCGGTGCGCGGAGTCGCAAGCACGAGCGCGAGCGGGAGGATCAGCAGCATGATTCCGCCGAAGATCACCAGCGTGTTCTGCCATCCCGTCCAGTCGATGAGTGCCCGTGCGAGGGGTGAGAACAGGAACTGGCCGAACGAGCCCGCCGCAGTGCCGGCGCCGAAGGCGAACAAGCGCCAGCTCTCGGGCACGAGCTTGCCCAGCGCGCCGATCACCAGATTGAACGAGCAGCTCGACAGGGCGAACCCGATCAGCACGCCGGCGGTGAGATCGAGGACGACCGGCGTATCGGCATAGGCCATCAGCGCGAGACCGACGGCGTAGGCGATCGCGCCGGTCCACAACACGCGCACGGCGCCAAAACGATCGGCGACGCCGCCGGCGAACGGCTGGAAGACGCCCCACAGGAGATTCTGGATCGCCAGCGCGAAGCCGAAGACGTCGCGGCCCCAATGGTACTCGACCGACATCGGGGTGAGGAATTGGCCGACGGCGGAACGCGGCCCGAAGCTGAGCATCGCGATGGCGCAGCCGCACAGAATGATGACGCCCGGTGTGCGCCACGTCGTGAGCCTTGCGGACGTGGGGGTCGCGGATTGAGTGGTCATGAAACGCCCCGAAGTTTGCCGTCGCGCTTGGTGGCGCACGGCGGTCAAATGCTTTGGCTACGTAAATACGGCCTCGATCGCGCCGCCCCAAACAAAACTTCGTCATTGAACCGATTTGTCCCATGCATGGCCAGGCGGCCCTGCATGGCTGCACGGCGGAAAACGAGTGGCCGGTCCCCTGCAGTCACCCCCCTGTTCTGCACGTTTCAGGGCTATTTTGGGCGCCGAGCTGCGACCGTGACCGGCCCCGGGGTGCGCAGGCTGGAGGACACGGCCGATGCCCATGGCCGCGAAGCGCGCCGGGCGGTCGAGCGGGCGATCGAGCACCAGAGTTGACGGTCGGCCCCGCCCTCCTCCACAACACGCGCCTCACCTCCCGGGTCATCATCATGCCAGCGACATCCCTGTTTTGCCCCGACGCCTTCCTGTCCCCGCTCGCCCTCGACGCCGCGGTGACGCGCGCGCTCGATGAGGACCTCGGCCGAGCCGGCGACGTGACCTCCGTGGCGACGATCCCGGAAGGGACGCGGGGGCGGGCCGTTATGGCAGCGCGCGAGGCCGGCGTGATCGCCGGCCTGCCGGTCGCCGCGGCCGTATTTCGCCGGCTCGATCCGTCGGTGGAGATCACGGCTGATCTGCGCGACGGCGCGCATGTGAAGGCCAAGACGGGGCTGATGACAATCACCGGCGATGCCCGCGCCCTGCTCGCCGCCGAGCGCACCGCGCTCAATTTCGTCGGCCATCTCTCCGGCATTGCGTCCGCGGCGGACGAATTCGTGCGTCGGATCGCCCACACCCGCGCGCGCGTATGCTGCACGCGCAAGACCACCCCCGGCCTGCGCGCGCTGCAGAAATACGCGGTGCGCTGCGGCGGCGGCTTCAATCATCGCTTCGGTCTCGACGACGCGATCCTGATCAAGGACAACCACATCGCGGTCGCGGGCGGCGTGCGCGCGGTGCTGGAGCGCGCCAAGGCCACGGCCGGCCATCTGGTCAAGATCGAGATCGAGGTCGACACGCTCGAGCAGCTCGGCGCCGTGCTCGACGCCGGCCTTGCCGACGCGGTGCTCCTCGACAATATGGATCCGGCGACCATGAAGAAGGCGGTCGCAATGGTTGCGGGGCGGCTCACCATCGAGGCTTCGGGCGGTATCACGTTGGATACGGCCGCTGCGGTCGCCGAGTCGGGGGTCGACTATCTTTCCTCGGGCGCGATCACCCATTCATCGCCGAATCTCGACGTCGGGCTGGATATCGAGATTTAGAAGGCGCCGGCGCTCCCTCACCCCGCTTGCGGGGAGAGGGTTGGGGTGAGGGG
>DASTZX010000450.1:0-2166 GCA_035764045.1 Xanthobacteraceae bacterium
GGCTGTCGGCTCGGAGCTCGATGCCGGTTGCGGACATGCGGCGGCGCGCGCGCTCGCGTTCGTCCGCGAGTTCTGTTACTTCACGCCAGGCGGCGGGTTCCGATCCCCGCATGGGTCAATACGCGTCCGGCCTGCACCATGGCGCCCTGGAGCAATTGATGTACGCCCGTGTGGCCGCGGCGGTGCGGCGGTTCGACGACAGGTTCGGCTGGAGCTGGATCGGCGCCTGCCTGAGCGTCGCCATCATCACGACTGCCGCCTTCGTATTGTTCCACACGCTGCGCGGCATCCGCTTCGGGCAGGTCCTCGACGCCATCGCGGCAACCGATCCACGCGACGTCGCCATCGCCGGCGTCTTCGTGGCCGCCGCGTATTGCACCCTCACCTTCTACGATCTGTTCGCCTTGCGCACGATCGCCCGGCGCGACGTGCCCTATCACGTGGCGGCGCTCACCGGTTTCACCAGCTATGCCGTCGGCCACAATCTGGGCGCCAGCGTCTTTACGGGCGGCGCGGTGCGCTACCGCATCTACTCGAGCCATGGGCTGTCCGCGATCGAAGTCGCCAAGATCTGCTTCATCGCGGGTCTGACCTTCTGGCTCGGCAACGCCGCGGTGCTCGGCCTCGGCGTCTCGTACGAGCCCGCGGCCGCGTCGGCGATCGACCAGCTGCCGCCCATGGTCAACCGCACGATCGCGCTCTTCCTGCTCGGGGTGCTGCTCTTCTATGTGGCCTGGGTGTGGCGCACCCCCCGCACCATCGGCCGCCAGGACTGGGAGGTCGCGCTGCCGAACGGCCCGCTCACGTTCCTGCAGATCGGGATCGGCATCGTCGACCTGGCCTGCTGCGCGGCCGCCATGTACATGCTGCTGCCGGAGGAGCCCTATATCGGCTTCGTGGCACTGGCAGTGATCTTCGTCGCGGCGACGCTGCTCGGATTCGCCAGCCATTCGCCGGGCGGGCTCGGCGTGTTCGATGCCGCCATGCTGATCGCGCTGTGGCAGTACGACAAGGAAGATCTGCTGGCCGGGCTGCTGCTCTTCCGGCTGCTCTACTACATCACGCCCTTCGCGATCGCGCTCGCGATCCTCGGCGTCCGCGAGCTATGGCTGAGCGCGAACGCGCGACGCGCGCTGGCGGCGGACTGCGCGCGGCCGCGCGCGGAGACACACCAGGAGGCAAAGCGCACCGAGCCGAATGACGCCGCGCGGCCGGAGGCAATGTTGGCGCGAACGCAGCGCCGCGATTAGTATGCCGCGATGGCGCTCGAGGATCGGCAGCAGACGATCGAAGGGCCGGCATCGTGGCTCGGCCGGCTGCGTCGCGCCCGCCTCGTCCTCGCGGCGGCCGCGCTCGTGTTCCTCGCCCTCGACGTCATGGGCGTGCTCTCGATGCTGCAGGCGTCGGTCGGGTTCCTGATCGTCGCCGCCGCCTCGCTGATCGATTTCACCACTGCCGAGGACCAGGTCGCTCCCGCTCCGTCGCGTGAGGGCACGCCACTGGCCGCCGACTGGCTGGTCGAGGCGGTCGTTTCCGGCCTGCCCGACGCGGTGATCGCGCTCGACCGGCGCTGCATGGTGATTGCATCCAATGCGGCGGCGCGCACGCTCGCGCCGACGCTGACACGCGGCGTGCCGCTGTCGCTCGCCCTGCGCACGCCGGATATCGTCGAGGCGGTCCGCGAAGCGGCCGAGAGCGGAGAGCCCCGGCGCGTCGAGTTCTTCGAAAAGGTGCCGTCCGACCGCTGGTCGGAGGCCTTCATCGTGCCGATCGCACTCGCGGAGGCGATCGCCGGCCGCCGCGAGCTGGTGCTGGTCACGCTGCACGATCTCACGCCGCTCAAGCAGGTCGAGGCGATGCGCGCCGATTTCGTCGCCAACGCGAGCCACGAGCTGCGCACGCCGCTCGCGGCGCTGTCCGGCTTCATCGAGACGCTGCAGGGGACGGCGCGGAACGATGTCGAGGCACGCGAGCAGTTCCTCGGGATCATGAAGACGCAGGCAACGCGCATGGCGCGTCTGATCGACGATCTGCTGTCGCTCTCGCGCATCGAGCTGAACGAGCACCGCCCTCCGTCGGACCCGGTCGACCTGGCCGACGTCGCCCGCCAGATCGCGGACTCGTCCCGCAGCCTTGGCCAGGAGCGCAAGGTCGACGTGCACCTTG
>DASTZX010000451.1:0-3644 GCA_035764045.1 Xanthobacteraceae bacterium
GGAATTCTTCAGCTCCTAAACGCATGACGCCGTCATCGCCCGCGGGAAAGCGGGCGATTCAGTACGCCGCAGCGCTTGCGATTCTGACCGCAACGTCGGAGTTTACTGGATGCCCCGCTGGAGCCTGCACTCGGACGGCGCGCAGCGCCGATCCGGGTGCGGGGCATGACGATCGGAAATTCAGTACATGTCAGCCATCGACCGCCAGACCGCGTTCACCGGCACCAAGGAGGTGACGCCCGCGCTGCGCTTCGATGTGGCGCGCCTCCAGGATTATCTCGCCGCGCGCGTGGCGGATTTCGCCGGACCGCTGACCGTGCGCCAGTTCAAGGGCGGGCAGTCGAACCCGACCTATCTGTTGGAGACGCCGCGACACAGCTACGCGCTGCGGCGCAAGCCGCCCGGCAAGCTTCTGCCCTCCGCCCACGCGGTCGACCGCGAGTTCCGGGTGATCAGCGCGCTCTTCGCGCAGGGCTTTCCGGTCGCGAGGCCGGTGCTCTACTGCGATGATGCCTCCGTGGTCGGCACACCCTTTTACGTCGCGGGCTTCGTCGCGGGCCGCGTCTTCTGGGAGCCGCAGATGGCGGGCTCGACGCCGGCCGAACGCAGCGCGGTCTACGACGTCGTCAACGCCACAATCGCACGGCTGCACGCTTTCGATCCGGCCGCCATCGGGCTCGCCGATTTCGGCCGCGGCGAGAACTACGTCGCCCGCCAGGTCGAGCGCTGGTCGAAGCAATATCGCGCCTCGGAGACCGAGACGATCGACGAGATGGAGCGCCTCGTCGCCTGGCTGCCGGCGCACATTCCGCCCGCCGCTCCGGTCCGGCTGGTGCACGGCGACTTCCGCCTCGACAATCTGATCCTCGCGCCGGACGGGCCGCACGTGCGCGCGGTGCTCGACTGGGAGCTGTCCACCCTCGGCGACCCGCTCGCCGATTTCAGCTATCACCTGATGAAGTGGCACATGCCGCCGACCGACACCGGCGCGAGCACCGGCACGCTGGTCGGTCACGATCTGGCGGCGCTCGGGATTCCCTCCCTCGACGCCTATGTGGATGCTTATGCGGCTCGCACCGGGCTCGATCCGCGCCCGCATCTGCCGGCCTACCTCGCCTACAACTTCTTTCGCATCGCCGCGATCTATCAGGGCATCGTCGGGCGCGTGCGCGACGGCACGGCGACCAGCGAGTTCGCGCCCGCCAAGGCCGCGATGGTGCAGCCACTGGCCGCGATCGGCTGGCGGTTCGCGCAAGCTGCAGGCGCGCGATGAAGAGCTTCGCGCTCGCGCTCGGTGGCGGCGGGGCGCGCGGCCTCGGCCACATCGCGGTCGTGGAGGCGCTCGAGGAGATGGGCGTCCGGCCCACCGCCATCGCGGGCGCGTCGATCGGCGCGCTGGTCGGCGCCGCTTATGCGGCGGGGATCAGCGGCAGGGATATGCGCCATCACGTGATCGCGTTGGCGCACGAGCGCGGCGCGATCTTCCGCCGGCTCATGGCGGCGCGCGCGGGCGCGATCAGCACCATGCTGACCGAAGGCTTCGTCGGGGCGACGCTGGTCGATGCGGAGAAATTCGTCGCCGAGTTCCTGCCCGTGGGCCTCCCGGAGGATTTCGCCGGGCTGCAAATTCCCCTCACCGTCGCGACCTCCGACCTCTATCGCCGATGCGAGGTGCCGATCGCCTCCGGCCCGCTCATGCCCGCGCTCGCGGCCTCGGTCGCGCTGCCCGGCCTGCTGCGGCCGGTCGTCATCGGCGATCGCGTGCTCATCGACGGCGGCGCCACCAACCCGTTGCCGTTCGATCACCTGCGTGGGCGCGCCGACGTGGTGGTTGCGGTCGACATCTCGGGCGAGCCGGCCGAGGATCGGCGCGACCTGCCCAATCCTTGGGAGGCGCTGGTGATCACAGTGCTGGTGATGGCGAACGCCATCATCTCCGAGAAGCTTCGCCACAGCGCGCCCGACCTGATGCTGCGGCCGAACGTCGGCATCTTCCGCACGCTCGATTTCTTCCAGGCGAGCGCCATCCTGCGCGCCGCCGAGCCGGTCAAGGCCGAGGTGAAGGAGAAGCTGGGGAAGCTGATTGCATAAGACGGCGAATGGCGAGTAGCGAGTGGCGAGTAGAGAACAAGCGATTAGCGATTGACCAATCGCCATTCGCCAATCGCCATTCGCGTTACCCCTTGAACGCCGGCATCACGTCCTTGGCGAACCAGCGCAGCTGCTCCATGAACTCCTTGGGCGACAGGCCTTCCGCCCAGTGGATCATGAAGTCCTCGAGCCCGGGATATCGGTCGGCGATCGACTTGATGCCGTCGATCACCTCGCCGGGCGGACCGCAGAACCACGCCTTCTGCGCCACCCCGTCGGCGAGCCGTGGCGTGCGCGCGGGCGCGCCCGGCGAGCCCCAGGTGCGGCCCTGCTCGTCCGCATAGCGCACGAAGCCGAACGGCGCGAACCACTTGAAGCGCTCGTCATGGGCGGGCTCGAGCCGGCGCATCGCCTCCTCGCGGCTGTCCGCCAGATAGAGGCCGGCGCCCCAGATCATGTCCTGCCCGAGCGCCTTCTCGCGGCCGTGTTTGCGGCAGGCCGCCTGATAGGCGCGCACCACGTCGTCGAGGATCTTCTCGCCGTTGAGCGTCACCATCCCCTTGAGGCCGTATTTCGCCATCATGTCGATGGTCTTGCCGCTCGCGATCGGCATCC
Organism: Xanthobacteraceae bacterium; assembly: GCA_035764045.1. Lineage (GTDB taxonomy): Bacteria > Pseudomonadota > Alphaproteobacteria > Rhizobiales > Xanthobacteraceae > JAVDCA01. The sequence goes on from DASTZX010000451.1 coordinate 2,707, forward strand.
AGACCTCGACCGGCAGATGCTTCGGCCGCGGCACCATGGTGATGTCCTTGAGGCGGTAGCCGCGATAGTCGACCGGCGGCGGCGCCTCGTAGTACTTGCCCTTGTGGTGGAACGACGGCTCGTTGAAGCAGGCGAGCATGAGCTGGAGCTGCTCCTCGAACAGCTCGCGATTCTTCTCGGCGTCGATCAGCGGCGCGCCGAACGACTCGACCTCGCGCGTGTGATAGCCGCGGCCCACCCCCATGACGACGCGGCCATCTGTGACGATGTCGGCCATCGCGTAGTCCTCGGCGAGGCGGATCGGATGCCACATCGGCAGCACGTTGAAGGCGCAGCCGAACTTCAGCCGCTTGGTCTGCGTCGCGAGCCACAGCCCGAGCTGGATCAGATTCGGGAAAACCTCGTAGCCTTCGCGCTGGAAATGGTGCTCGGCGGTCCACAGCACGTCGAAGCCGAGATCGTCCATGAGCCGCGCCACGTCGCGTGCGGTGAAGAACGCCTCATGCAGCCGCTCGTCGGAATAAAGCCGGTCGTTCGCCGGCGTGCCGTTGAGGCCGATGTTGTCGAGCTCGATCTGCCCGACGTACAGAACATGGAAACGCTTGATCATCGGAGTTCCCGGCGTTTGATGGCAGGACGTCCTGCAGCTGCGCCGGAAAGACTACGCGACCTCGCCCGCGGGCGAAAAGGGGTACATTGTCTTCGCATGTCCCTCTTGGCCGACCGGCGACCACGTCGCCGCGGCTGCGCTACCGTTTGCCGGCGAAGAACGCACGCAGCAGGCCCGCGGATTCCTCCTCGCCGATGCCGCCATAGACCTCGGGCCGGTGATGGCAGGTCGCGGCGGCGAAGAATCTCACCCCGTTCTCCACCGCGCCGCCCTTGGGATCGGCCGCCCCATAATAGAGCCGCCGGATGCGCGCGAACGAGACGGCCGC
>DASTZX010000452.1:0-3329 GCA_035764045.1 Xanthobacteraceae bacterium
TGGTGCCTTCATGGCGCAAATCGTGAAAACACAGATCGTCGAGATCGATCTTGTTGCAAGATCGATGGAATGCAGCTCCAACGGATTTTGAGTGGTAAGGGAACACGCGCCCAATGCCGCGCGTAACAATACGTTGCTCCAAGATGATCTGCCATGCGTCGTAACCCGTGGAATTGAGGAGTGGGACGACCTGATGGTTTCCGTCTTTTCGTCGGGGGTCTTTGCGATCTCGGATAGTGACTGTTCGCTTTGTCATATCCACGTCAGACCATTCTATCCGGCAGATCTCAGCCTGCCGCTTTGCAGTCGCGACTGCGAAGCGAATGATTCTTCCGAGCGGCAGAAACTGTTGAGGGTTAGACTCAGCATATTCGATCAGTCGGTTCAGCTCGTCTTGCGTGGGACGACGATCGCGCTCGTTTGACTTGCCTACAAGGTCGAGGTGTTTGAGTGCAGCTCGGGCCAGTTGAACACTCTCGATAGAGACCTCGATGCCGTGGACTGCCGCGGCGTGCAATAGGATGGCTCGAATGAAAGCGATGCCGCGCGGCAAACAGGATGGAAGGGAGCGTCAATCAGGATGAGAGAGCTTCGCCGGGCTCGTGACATAGGGAGGGCGTAGCCCGACCGGAGTTACGAGCCCGGCGTCGGCGCGATCCCATGGAGGACCGCGCCGACTGGTGATCGCGGCCGGCTGGTTATGCAAGTGGTTCTTCCGCCAAGAGGAATCACTCGCTTGCCAGGCCGACACATCACCGATCACCAGATGAGGCTCTACATGAAGTACCGTCAGACCGATACCCCGCCTGCGGCCGCTGCCAAGGCGTCGTTCAGCACGTCGACCGCCTATCGGATCGAGAAGGATCCCCGCCTTCCATCGCGGAAGAAGGGAGCCCGCGACCGCCGCCGGCCGGACCCCTTGGCCGCCGTGTTTGAGACCGAGACCGTGCCGATGCTGAAGGCCGCCCCCGGCGTGCGGCCCGTGGCGATCTTCGAGGAGATGCTCCGACGCCATCCTGAACTCGGCGCCGGCATCCGTCGTACCCTGGAGCGCCGGATCCGCGCCTGGCGGGCGATCCACGGTGAGGAGCAGGAGGTCATCTTCCGCCAGACCCACGAAGTGGGCCAGGTCGGCCTGTCCGACTTCACCGACATGGGCGAGCTTGGGGTCACCATCGCCGGCATGCCACTCGATCATCGCCTCTATCACTTCCGGTTGGCCTATTGCGGGTTTGAGCACGCCCATGTCGTGCTCGGTGGCGAGAGCTTCGTCGCTTTGGCCGAAGGGCTGCAGAATGCCCTGTGGTCGCTCGGCGGTGCGCCGCGGGAGCATCGGACCGACAGCCTGTCGGCCGCCTTCTGCAATCTCGATCGCAATGCGAGGGACGATCTGACCCGGCGGTACGAGGACCTCTGCGCCCATTACGGCATGCGGCCTTCCCGCAACAATCGCGGCGTCGCCCACGAGAACGGCGCGATCGAGAGCTCGCACGGCCATCTCAAGCGGACGATCGCCGATGCGCTGCTGTTGCGCGGCACTGCCGACTTCGATGATCTCGCCGCCTACCGCGGCTTCATCGACGAGATCGTCAGCCGCCGCAATGCCCGCAACGCCAAGCGGATCGACCACGAGCGCGCTACCCTGCAGGTGTTGCCGGATCGCCGCACCTCGGACTACGAGGAGGTGATTGTCCGGGTGACGTCAAGCGGTGGCTTCACCTTGCGCAAGGTGTTCTACACCGTGCCGTCACGCCTGATCGGCCACCAGCTGCGGGTGCGCCTTTACGACGATCGTCTCGACGTGTTCGTCGGCGGCACCCATCTCGTCACCCTGCCGCGCGGCCGACCGCATCCCAACGGCAAGCACGACCAGGTCGTCGACTATCGGCACGTGATCCATTCCTTGCGGCGTAAGCCGATGGCGCTGCTCAATCTGGTCTACCGTGATCGGCTGTTCCCGCGCGAGGCCTATCGCCGAACCTTCGACCGCTTGCGCGAACGATTGCCGGACCGGAAGGCTTGCCGGCTCATGGTCGATCTGCTCGCGCTGGCACATGAGCGCGGTTGCGAGGCCGAACTCGCCGATCAGCTCGCGGCCGACCTCAACGCCGGCCAATTGCCCGACCTCGGACGGCTGCGCGCCCACTTCGCGCCCGATCCTGCCTGCGTGCCGCAGGTCATGGTGCAGCTTGCCCCGCTCGCCAGCTATGAGTGCCTCATCGGCGCCAGCCAGATCGGAGACGCCGCATGAACACGGCCAACACACTCGACACCGCGCGCCTCAATCTGTTGCTCAACGAGCTGCGGCTGCCCGCCATCAAGGTGCTGTGGCCACAGTTCGCCGAACAGTCCGACAAGGAAGGTTGGCCGGCGGCCCGCTTCCTCGCCATCATCGCCGAGCACGAGATCGCCGAACGCGGCCGCCGTCGCGTCGAGCGCCATCTCGTCGAGGCGCGGCTGCCCGCCGGAAAGACCTTCGACAACTTCGACTTCGAGGCTGTGCCGATGATCTCCAAGGCGCAGGTGACCGCGCTCGCCGCTGGCGATGGTTGGCTCGGCAAGGGCGCCAATTTGCTGCTGTTCGGTCCGCCCGGCGGCGGAAAGAGTCACTTGGCGGCAGCCATCGGCCTGGCCCTCATCGAGAACGGATGGCGCGTCCTCTTCACCCGCACTACCGATCTCGTCCAGAAGCTCCAGGTGGCGCGGCGCGAGCTCAACCTCGAGGCCGCCATCAACCGCCTCGATCGCTTCGATCTCCTGATCCTCGATGATCTTGCCTACGTCACCAAGGACCAGGCCGAGACCAGCGTGCTGTTCGAGCTCATCAGCGCACGCTACGAGCGGCGCTCCATGCTGATCACCGCCAATCAGCCATTCGGCGAATGGAATAGGGTCTTCCCGGATCCCGCCATGACGCTCGCCGCCATCGATCGTCTCGTTCACCACGCTACCATCGTCGAGATGAACGTCGAGAGCTATCGCAGGCGCACCGCGCTCGAACGAAAGCGTGGGCCAGGACGGCCGGCCTCGCACGCGACACCAAAAACTCTCGCTGATTGACGCTCCGCGACAATCACAGCCAACAAAACTCTTGCGCGCGACAATCATCGCGGCAATCATCAGCTCGCCGCGACACCGACTCGCCATCCTGATTGTCGCGCGCTTCCCACCCAGATTGTCGCGCTATAGCCGGTTGGGTGCGATACGACTCCACGGCTCAGGCCAACTACTGCGCAGCCTACGCAGCAACTGTGCCTGGCATGGGCGCGACCTATACCTGCAACCCGAACTACAGCCTCGCGATGGTGGGTGTGACCACCCGCTGGACC
>DASTZX010000453.1:0-79815 GCA_035764045.1 Xanthobacteraceae bacterium
CCGCTCCGAGCCCCGCGAGCGTGTCGTGCCGGCCGAGCTGCACGCGGCCTTGGGGCGTCGCGTGCAGCAGCCGGCCGTCCGGCGCAAAGGCGGCGAGCGCAGCATCGGCGCCGTCGAGAAGGCGGCGGATGCGCTCGGCAACGCTGAGGGAGGGTCCGGCCGGCTCCATCGCGACCACGAGAATCGCAGGCGTGTGGTCGGCGAGCGCGATGCGCGAGCAGGCGCAGGTGAGCGGGCGTCCGACCCCACCGCCGAATCCGCGCAGTCGTTCGAGGCGGGCGCTGCCGCCCAGGGGCAGGGCGCCGGCGATGCGGGCGATCTGGGCTGCGGCCTGGTTGCGGGAATCGAAATGCCGTTCCGCAAGGGCGGATGGGCCGGGCGCATCGAACACCGCCGCGCCAACCGGATTGCTCCAGATGATGTGGCTTGCGTCGGCGCTCCACAGCCAGACGGGCGCAGCTGCCGTCGCATGGATGGCGAGCCGCGGGTCGCGCAGAAAGGCGAGATGAGACGCGGCGTCATTCATGCGGGGCCCGGCACCGGCGCAGGACATTGCAAGGTCAACAAATTGTTAATAGAGCCCGACTCTTCCGCCGTCCACGCAAAGCACCGGCCCTGTGAGTTGCGAGCAGGGGCTAACCTTAATCCTGAGGGTGCGAAACAACGGCGAGGCCCATTGCGGGCTTGGCATTCGCGTGTGCACAGCCGGCCCGCGAAACCCGTCCCGGAACATCGGAAAATTGTATTTTTTGTGCGCTGCAACATTTCTATTGCAATGCACCTAATCACTTGGTATATAAAGTACGCAAGGCAGCGCGCATCAGGGGCGACCTGCGGTGCGCCAAGTGCAAATCACGTCCGTCACTTTCAACCAGCAGCGGATCGGGGGACCGGCAGGGGTCCGCGCACAAAGGATGATTCCAATGCCCGAGGCCAATACCCAGTCCGGAAAGCAGAAGTCCAAGCAGATCCCGCCATTCCCGACCTCCGTATTTCCGAGCGCCGATGCAGCGCCGGCCGCCTTCCGCGATCTCGCCGAGAAGAGTCTGTCGCAGGCGAAGGAGAACTACGAGAAGATGAAGTCGGCCGCGGAGGAGGCGACCAGCGTCCTCGAGGACACCTATGCGACGGCCAGCAGGGGCGCGACCGATTACGGCCTCAAGGTGATCGAGCTCGCGCGCGAGAACACCAATGCGACGTTCGACTTCGCGGTCGGGCTTCTCGGCGCCAAGACTCTCTCGGAGGTGCTCGAGCTTTCGACCGCGCATGCGCGCAGGCAGTTCGAGGCGCTGACCGAGCAGGGCAGGGAGCTTGCGGGCCTGGCCCAGAAGGTCGCGGCCGAGGCGGCCGAGCCGATCAAGGACGGCGTGACCAAGGCGGCGCGCAAGGTTTCCTGACGCGGCGCGCTTGAGGTGCCGGATCCCCGGCATTCATCGTGAATCACTGCAGATGGCCGGGGCCTGTCCCCCGGCCATCTTTTTTATAAGCTGCCCTTTCCGGCCTGCCGCCGCGCCGCGTCGCGATTGGCCTGCGCTGCTCGGCCTTGCCAAATTTGCCCCATTTCCCTACGTTCCGGCGCGCTCGAGACGCGCCCGTGCAGCTGTAGCTCAGTTGGTTAGAGCGCCTGACTGTGGATCAGGAGGTCGGTGGTTCGAGTCCACCCAGCTGTACCAGACACGGCTTTCGATTCCCGGAACCCTGCCATCCGTCTCGCGTTAGCCCCGAATCGGTACGCGATCGTGGGAGCGCGGCCCGGCATCCAACAAACCATTGAGGCCGCCTTGTCCTACGCGGAGCCGAGCGTCGAGAGCATTTCCGAAGATCTGTTTGCGGTCGCCGGAACCGAATCGACCACACGCCCGCGGCGCTCCCTCAAGCACGGCGATACGTTCATCCTGCTCGACAGCCACGGCGATCTCGGCGTGGGCGGAAACGGCGCCGATGGTCTGTTTCACGGTGACACGCGGTTTCTCTCCCGGCTCGTCCTGAGCCTGGACGGCGCTCCTCCGCTCCTGCTCGGCAGCACCATCTACGACAACAACACCTTGATGGCTGTCGACCTCACCAATGCGGACACGTATCGCGATGGCCGTCTGGTGCAGCCGAAGGACACCCTCCATATCGCGCGTCAGATCTTCCTGTGGCGCGGCACGGCCTATCAGCGCCTCGTCGTGCGGAACCACGGCGACCACACGATCGAGCTGCGGCTCGCGCTCTCCTTCGATGCCGATTTCGCCGACCTGTTCGAGGTGCGCGGAACGCCGCGCAAGCGGCGCGGAACGGTCACGCGCGCGGTCACCGACTCCAGTCACGTCACCATCTCCTATCAATCCCTCGACAACCGGCCGCGCCGCACCGCGATCGCGTTCAGCCCGACGCCAAGCGAGCTGTCCGCGAAATTTGCCATCTATCGGCTGTCGCTCGAACCCGGCGTGATTGCGCGCATAGTCCAGACCGCCAGCTGCGAGACCGAGACTGCGCTGCGTCCCCAGCCCTTTTTGCGCGGCCTGCGCGCCAGTCGGCGCGACCTGCGGCGCGTTGCCCAGGATTCCACCACCGTCGAGACCGCCAACGACATTTTCAACGAGGTGCTGTGCCGGTCGATGTCCGACCTTTGCATGCTCAACACCGACACGCCGCAGGGGCCTTATCCTTATGCGGGCATACCCTGGTATTCGACCACGTTCGGCCGCGACGGCATCATCGTCGCGATGCAGATGCTCGCGTTCAATCCGCGCATTGCCCGGGGGGTGCTGCGCCGGCTCGCCGCTTATCAGGCGAAGAGCGAGGACCCGCACTCGGACGCCCAGCCCGGGAAGATCCTGCATGAGATGCGCAACGGCGAGATGGCGGCGCTGCGCGAGGTGCCGTTCGGCCTCTATTACGGCAGCGTCGACTCGACGCCGCTGTTCGTGATGCTCGCCGGCATGTATGCGGAGCGCACCGGCGACGACGCGACGATCCAGGAGCTGTGGCCCGCGATCGAGGCTGCGCTCGGCTGGATCGACGGGCCGGGCGATCCGGACGGCGATGGATTCGTCGAGTATCGTCGCGCGACCGAGCACGGGCTCGCGAACCAGGGCTGGAAGGATTCGCACGATGCGATCTTCCATTCCGACGGCAGTCTGGCCGAAGGCCCGATCGCGCTGTGCGAGGTCCAGGGCTACGTTTTTGCCGCGAAACGCCTCGCGGCGCGTTGTGCGCGGCGCATGGGCCTCTCCGAGCGCGCGAGCGCGCTCGAAGCCGAGGCCGCTCAGCTCGCGACCCGCTTCGAGCAGGCTTTCTGGTGTCCCGAGCTCGGGACCTATGCAATCGCGCTCGATGGCAACAAGGAGCCGTGCCGGGTGCGCACCTCGAACGCGGGCCAGGTCCTGTTCAGCGGCATCTGCGCATTCGAACGCGCGGCGGAGATCGCCTACGACCTCATGCGCCCGCAGTCGTTCTCGGGCTGGGGCGTGCGCACGGTCGGAACCGGTGAGGCGCGTTACAACCCGATGTCCTATCACAACGGCTCGATCTGGCCGCACGACAATGCGCTGATCGCGCTCGGGTGCGCGCGCTACGGCCTCAAGCGCCCCGTCGAGCAGATCTTCCAGGGCCTGTTCGAAGCGGCCTCCTACATGGATCTGCGGCGCCTGCCCGAGCTCTTTTGCGGCTTCCAGCGGCGGCGCGGCCGCGGACCCACGCTCTATCCGGTCGCCTGCGCCCCGCAGGCCTGGGCGGCGGCCACTCCGTTCACGCTGATCGAGGCGGCGCTCGGCCTCGAGTTCAATCGGGACACCTGCGAGATCAGCCTGCGCAATCCGCGCCTGCCGCCCTTCCTCGGCCAGCTCGTCCTGCGCAATCTGCGGCTCGGCGAGGCGAGCGTTGACTTGATGGTGCGGCGACGGGGCGACGAGGTCTCGACCCAGCTCCTGCACACCAGCGGAAAGGTCGAGGTGTCCGTCACTTTCGCGCGTTGAGTTTTCGCCGTCATGGGTGGCGCGGCTGGAATGGAACCATCGCCGCGCCTGCCACGTTGTTTTTATCGTTGCGCAGCACAGCGAGGCGACATGCACAGGCACCCGCGATGGGCCGTTGCGGCAGCCGTCGCCATCGCTGTCGCTCTTGCCATCTCTCCCTGTCAGGCTCGGTCTCACCACCATGTCCGCGGCGGCACCCCTTCCGCATCGTCCCGCGCCGCGTCGCCCCCGGATGACCAGACGCCTGCGCCGGCGAACGCAATGCCGGCCGCACAGGAATCGGAGCTCGGCAAATCCGGGACGTTGGCCATCGTGTTCGACAGTCGCGATGTCCAGCCCGTGCTCGGCAAGATCGTGCGCAGCAGCACCGGCGAGGACATGGGGCGGCTGGTGGACGTGGTGGTCGACCACGACGGCCAGCCGCGCGCCGCGATCATCGACTTCGGCGGTTTCCTCGGCGTCGGCAGCCGCAAGATCGCGGTCGATTGGGGCGCGCTCGATTTTTCCCGTGAGGCCGACAAGAGCGTGATCAGGGTCCAGCTCACGCGCGACCAGGTCAAGACGGCTCCGGAATTCAAGGAAGGCGCCCCGGTCGTGGTGCTCGGCGCATCGGCAGGCCCGCAGGCCGTTCCGGCACCGACGCCCCAGCAGGGTGAGCAGAAATCGCCCCAGCAGGGCGTGCAGAAGTCGCCCCAGCAGGGCGAGCAGAAATGAAGTTGTCCGTCGCGCCACAATGGCGGAACGGAAGCAGGCCCGACGACGGACAGGCCGGCCGCACCACTGAGCATCCCGGAAAGCCGCCGCAGCCGCCCCTCACTGCCAGCGAGCTGCCGCCGCATCCCTCGGCGGCGAGCCTGCGCGGTCTCGATTGGTTCGTCTTTTTCGTCGCCAATGTTCAGACCGGCTTCGGTCCGTTCATCTCGGTCTATCTCACCGCGATGGCGTGGACGCAGGTCGATATCGGCATCGTGTTGTCGATCGGAGGCCTGGTGTCCCTCCTGGGCCAGATGCCCGGCGGCGCCCTCGTCGACGGGGCGCGCTCGGAGCGATTTGTCGCGGCGCTGTCGGTGGCGGCGATCGGAGCCAGCGCGATGATCTTCGCGGCCTGGCCGACCTACGTGGCCGTGCTCGGCGCATCCGTGCTGCACGCCGCCGCGAGCTGCGTGCTCGGTCCGGCGATGGCGGCGATCAGCCTCGGCCTCGTCGGGCACGACGGCATCAGCGAACGGCTCGGCCGCAATGCGCGCTTCGCCGCGATCGGCAACGGCGTCGCGGCCGCCGCCATGGGCGCCTTCGGCTACTGGATCTCGCCCCGCTCGGTGTTCGTGGTCACCGCCGTGCTCTTGGTGCCCGCCCTGATCGCGCTCGCCTTCGTGCGGACAAGCGACATCGATCCGAAGCGCGCCCACGGCGGCGAGCCCGAGCAGGCCCCGCAGCGGCCGTTGTCGAGCCTGTTCGTGGCGTCGCGACTGCGGCCGCTGCTCGTCTTCTCAGCCAGCTTCATGCTGTTCCAGCTCGCCAACACCCCGATGCTCCCGCTCATGGGCAGCGTGCTCACCATGCGCTCGAGCCGCTGGGCGACGGTGCTGATCGCGGCCTGCATCGTGGTCCCGCAGCTTCTGGTCGCCCTGATCTCGCCGTGGATCGGCCGGCGGGCGCAGATCTGGGGCCGTCGGCCGCTGCTGATCCTGGGATTTGCGGTGCTTCCGATCCGCGGCGTGCTCTTCGCGGTGATTCACGATCCCAACGTGCTGGTGATCGCGCAATTGCTGGACGGCATCTCGGCCGCGGTGTTCGGGGTGCTGGTGCCGCTCGTCGTCGCCGACGTGACGCGCGGCACCGGCCATTTCAATCTTGCGCTCGGCGTCGCCGGCACGGCGATCGGCGTCGGCGCTTCGGTGTCGACGACGCTCGCCGGCTACGCCAGCGATCATCTCGGCAGCTCGGCCGCCTTCCTCCTTCTCGCCGCGACGGCCGCCCTCGGACTCTTCTGCATCGGGCTGTTCATGCCGGAGACGCGCCCGCAACCGTCCTGCCCGCCAGGGCAGGACGGCGCCGCGGCGATCCGGGCGTAGACCCGGTCAGGACGCATCACCCGCCGCAACCCGCGCCGGCGTCGACTGCTCGGCGCTGACCACGCGCAGGCGGGGTGCCACGCCGTCACGCAGCGCGCGATAGAGCGCGAGGTAGTCCTGTGCCATCCGCCGCGCCGTGAAGCGCTCCTCGAACCTCTGGCGCACCTTCGTCCGCTCGATTTCCGCGAGCCGCTGCACCGCGCCGATGGCCCCGAGATCGTCCTCGACAATGAATCCGGTCACTCCATCCTCGACGACTTCCGGAACCGAGCCGCGATTGAACGCGATCACGGGCGTCCCACATGCCATCGATTCGATCATCACTAGGCCGAACGGCTCCGGCCAATCGATCGTCGCCAGCAACGCATGGGCGCCGCTCAGGAATTCGGATTTCTCATGATCGCCGATCTCGCCGATGTATTCGACCGCCGGCGGGACGATCAGCGGTCGGATGCGTGTCTCGTAATATTCCGTGTCTACCCGGTCGACCTTGGCGGCGATCTTCAGCGGTATGCCGCACTGTCGCGCGATGTGGATCGCCCGGTCGACCGCCTTCTCGGGTGCGATGCGGCCGAGAAAGGCGAGATAGGACGGCTTCTTCGGCGTGGGAGTGAGCAGGTTGGCGGGCAGGCCATGATAGATGGTGCGCACCCAATGGGCTTGTTGCAGCGGCCGGCGCTGCGAATTGGAGATCGAGACGACCGGCACCGCGGGCAGGGCATTGAACACCGGATGGAGCTCTGGAAGATCGAGCCGTCCGTGCAGCGTGGTGAGGAAGGGCGTGGATTGACGCGAAAACAGCGAGAACGGGTAATAATCCAGATGGAAATGCAGGAAGTCGAAATCGTGCGCCCGTTGGCGAACGCGTTCCAGCATCGCGAGGTGTAGCGCATTGGCGTCGCGGATCGCGCCGTCGAGGCGCAGCGCGCGCGGCCATCCGGCTTCGAGCTTGGCGGTGGTGTGGGAGTCTCCGCTCGCAAACAAAGTCACGTCGTGTCCCTGCGCGACCAGTTCTTCGGTCAGCCAATGGATGACCCGCTCGGTTCCGCCGTACAGCTTGGGCGGAACCGCCTCGGTCAACGGCGCGATCTGCGCGATGCGCATGGCAGCGATCTCCTTTTTGAATTGGGTCAACACCCGGTGAGCAGTCACCCGCGCTTAAGCAACGCAAACGCCCGCGCAAGTTGACACAGGGCGTTCAATTTTTTTTCCGGGCGCCTCTGGAACAATTCTGTCGCTGATACGTCTCACGTGGTGTGTCGGGGCGGAATCTCGTGACGTCTTCGTGACTTGAATTCGGCAGGATTTCGGCGGGCGACCGCAGCGAGACGGGAGGTTGGACGTTTTGCATTCCTGGCCACTAACGTCGTGGCGACGCTCGATGCGTGTCGCTTGGGGACCCCGACAGCGACGTGCGCGATTTTGGCGCGCCATCTCGGGGCGCCCCATGTTCGGACGCCGGATGCCGGGGGATGATCTCTCGCGCTACGCCCGGCGTCCCTTGCTCTTCATCGCCCGTTACCTGCGCCGCCGCGCGCTGTCTCACGCGGTGATCGTGACCGCGGTCCTGGCGGCCGTCGCCTGCTCGGTGACGACGCAATACGGGGTCAAGTTTCTGGTCGACACCCTGGCCGAGGGGCCGCACGCCGGCGGCGTGTGGCTCGCCTTCGCGGTTCTCGTTTCGCTCATCGCCGCCGACAACCTGCTATGGCGCGTCGCGAGCTACATCGCCAGCGGCACTTTCACGGCGGTGACCGGCGACTTGCGGCGCGACCTCTTCCGCCATCTGACCGGGCATTCGCCGAGCTACTTCGCCGAGCGGCAACCCGGCATGCTGACAAGCCGCATCACCGCCACGTCGAACGCGATCTTCACGGCCGAGAACATGTTCGTATGGAACGTGATGCCGCCGTGCGTCGCGACCGTCGCTGCGATCAGCTTCGTGGCGACCGTCAGCCTGCCGATGGCGGCAGTGCTGTTCGCGCTGGGCGGGATCGTCGTCTGCGTCATGTTCCGTCTCGCGGCGGCCGGCCGGCCTCTGCATCATGATTTTGCCGACCGTGCTGCGGCGGTCGACGGCGAGATGGTCGACATCATCGGCAACATGCCTCTGGTGCGCGCCTTCTGGGGGTTCCGACGCGAGCGCACCCGCTTCGATCAGACCGTCGACCGCGAGATGACGGCGCGACGGCGCAGCCTGATCTACCTCGAGAAGCTGCGTCTCCTGCATGCCGGCACGACGGTCGTGCTCACCATCGCGCTGCTCGCCTGGGCAATCCGGCTGTGGCAGCAGAATGCGGCGACCACGGGCGACGTGGTCCTGATTTGCACCCTCGGCCTTTCCGTTCTGCATGCGACCCGCGATCTCGCGGTCGCGCTCGTCGACGTGACCCAGCACATGGCGCGCCTGTCGGAGGCGCTCGCAACCCTGCTCGTGCCGCACGAGCTGCGCGATCATCCGTCGGCCGAGCGGCTGACGCGCCGCAGCGCAAGCGTGAGCTTCGAGAACGTCGGCTTCAAATACCCCGACGGCCACGCGATCTTCGAAGATTTCAACCTGCATCTCGCCGCCGGCGAGCATGTCGGGATCGTCGGGCCCTCGGGCGCCGGCAAATCCACCGTGTTCGCGCTGCTGCAGCGTTTCTATGAAGCGCACCGCGGCCGCATCCTGATCGACGGCCACGACATCGCCCGCGTCACCCAGGAAAGCCTGCGCCAGGTGATTGCGGTCGTGCCGCAGGAGCCCTCGATGTTCCATCGCTCGATCGCCGAGAACATCCGCTATGGCCGGCCCGAGGCCTCGGATGCGGAATTGCTCGAGGCCGCGATCGCCGCGCGCTGCGATTTCATCGAGACCATGCCGGAGGGACTCGCCACCCTTGTGGGCGATCGGGGCGTCAAGCTCTCGGGCGGCCAGCGCCAGCGCATCGCGATTGCCCGCGCCTTCATCAAGGATGCGCCGATCCTGCTGCTCGACGAGGCCACGTCGGCGCTCGACAGCGAATCCGAGGAAGCGATCCGGGCCGGCCTTCGGCAGCTTATCCGCGGGCGAACGGTGATCGCGATCGCGCACCGCATCTCCACGGTGCGCAGCTTCGACCGCATCGTGGTGATGCGGGCCGGCCGCGTGGTGCAGGACGGTCCGCCCGACGTGCTGATGCGCCGCGACGGCTTCTACCGCGAGCTCGTCGAAGGGGAGATCACACGGTTGTCGCCGCGACGCGCGGCGTAGCCGGCCGCAAGCGGGAACTTTGGTTCCCCGCGCGCGTTGTTGCTTCAGCGCTTTTGCGGAATCGCGAAAATGCGATGAATTCATCATCTGGCTTGCCGTCCGAGCATTTGCCCTCATCGATTGCCCAGCCGCAGGAGGACGTGCACGGGAACGTGCCCGGAGGGGCGCGCGACGACGCCGTGATCGAGACCGATGTCGCGCAGCGGCTCGACCGCCTGCCGTGGGATCGCTTTCATAATCTCGTCATCGTGGCGCTCGGGATCACCTGGATTCTCGACGGTCTCGAGGTGACGCTCGCCGGCGCCCTGGCGGGTGCGCTCACGGCAAGCCCGGTGATGCGTTTCACCACTTTCGAGGTCGGCCTGACTGGCAGTGCCTATCTTTGCGGCGCCGTGCTCGGCGCGCTCTTCTTCGGCTGGCTCACCGACCGGCTGGGACGCAAAAAGCTGTTTTTCATCACGCTCGCCGTATATCTGCTCGCCACGGCGGCGACCGCGGCGTCCTGGAATCTCGCGAGCTATATGGCGTTCCGGTTCTTCACGGGGGCGGGGATCGGCGGCGAATACGCGGCCATCAACTCGACCATCCAGGAGCTGATCCCGGCCCGCTACCGCGGCCACACCGACCTTGCGATCAACGGCAGCTTCTGGGTCGGCGCGGCGCTGGGTTCGGTGCTGTCGATCGTGCTGCTGGGCTCGAACAGCATCGACATCGACCTGCGCTGGCGGCTCGCCTTTGTGGTGGGCGCCGCCCTTGGGCTCGTGATCCTCTTCATGCGCATGTGGATCCCGGAAAGCCCGCGCTGGCTCGTGACGCACGGGCGCAAGGCGGAGGCGGATGCGGTCGTCGCCGGCATCGAGGACCGCCTGCGCGCGAACGGCCATGTGATCGCCCCTCACGAGGGGCCGACGAGCCGTCTGCGCATGCGCAGCGGGACGACCCTGCGGGAGGTCGCGGCCACCCTGTTCGGAACCTGGCGGGCGCGAACGCTCGTGGCCCTGAGCCTGATGGCGGCGCAGGCCTTCTTCTACAATGCCATCTTCTTCACCTACGCCCTCATCCTCACCGACTTCTACGCCATTCCCGCCGAAGGAGTCGGCTGGTACCTGCTGCCGTTCGCGGCCGGGAATTTTCTCGGTCCCCTGCTGCTCGGTCGACTTTTCGACACGATCGGACGCAAGATCATGATCACCGCGACGTACGCCGTCTCGGGGCTGCTTCTCGCCGGCACTGGCTATTTGTTCAGTATTGACGTGCTGTCGGCGCTGAGCCAGACCATCGCCTGGATGGTGATCTTCTTCGTCGCTTCGGCGGCGGCGAGCTCCGCGTACCTGACGGTGGGGGAAATCTTTCCGCTCGAGATCCGGGCTGTCGCAATCGCGTTCTTCTATGCGATCGGGACCGGTCTGGGTGGCGTCGCGGGACCGCTCCTGTTCGGGGCGTTGATCGCCAGCGGTTCACGGGAGAGCGTCTTCATGGGCTATCTGCTCGGCTCGGCGCTGATGATCGTGGCCGCGGGGATCGAGTGGCGGTGGGGCGTCGCGGCGGAACGCAGGCCGCTCGAGGCCGTCGCGCGTCCGCTCGCGTTCATCAATTGAGAGAGAGGTCGGAGCCGGGAGGTTGCCGAACATGCGGCTACGACACGATTCATGGACAAAGGTCATGACCCGCGTCCCCGAGCTCACGCCGGACTTGCGCACCAGCGCATTTTTGTTCGACGTCGACGGCACGCTCGTCGACATCGCGCTGACCCCGCGCGAGGTGCACGTCCCGCCCACGCTGCGCCACGCGCTCATGCGCCTCGTCGCGGCCAGCGACGGAGCCGTCGCCCTGGTCAGCGGCCGGCCGATCTCCGACCTCGACCGCCTGTTCGACCCGCTGCGGCTGACGTCCATCGGGGGGCACGGCGCCGAGTTCCGCCTGCTCCATGGCGGCGAGGTGCAAAAATGCAATACGCCCACCCTTGGGCCCGAGCTCAAGGGGCGCCTGCGCGGACTCGCGGGCTCCGGCGTGCTCGCCGAGGACAAGGGCTACGCGGTGGCGCTGCATTATCGGCTGGCGCCGGAGAAGGAGGAGTGGGTGCGCGAGTCTGTCGCCAAGATCTGCTCCGAGCCCGGGCCGGTGCCGCTCGAGATCCTGCCCGGCAAGGCCGTGGTCGAGATCAAGGCCGCCGGCTTCAGCAAGGGCACCGCCGTCCGCGAGCTGATGAAACATCCGCCGTTCAATGAGCGCATCCCGATCTTCATCGGCGATGATACGACCGACGAAACCGTGTTCGCCGTCATGCCCGATTTTTCCGGACACTCATTCTCCGTTGGCCGACAGGTCCCGGGAGCGGAGAATCACTTCGACTGCCCCGCCGACGTCCGCGAATGGCTGGAGCACATCGCGCCGGCCGTGGAGCGTACCGCGCGATGACGGACCCGGGTCTTGATCTTGCGGTGGTCGGCAACGGCCGCACCGCGGCACTCGTCGATTCTTCGGCCCGCATCGTCTGGTGGTGCTTTCCGCGCTTCGATGGCGATCCTCTGTTCTCCAGGCTGCTGGCGGGCTCCGAAGAGAAGGGCTTCACCGACGTTGTTCTCGACGACCTCGCCGAGGTCCAGTCCGAGTATGTGCGCAACACCGCCCTCGTCACGACGCTGCTGACCGATCAGCACGGGAATTCCGTGCGGGTGACCGACTTCGCGCCGCGCTTTCAGCAATTCGGGCGCGTTCACCGGCCTCCTCAGCTCTTTCGCATCATCGAGCCGGTGTCCGGGCTTCCGCGCATCACCATCCGGGTGCGTCCGACGCACAACTATGGCCGTCCGATCGTGCGCCGTTCGACCGGCAGCAATCATATCCGCTATCACGATGACGAAACGGTCCTGCGGCTGACGACCGACGCGCCGCTGTCGATGATCGAGAGCGAGGCGCCATTCGTCGTCACCCGGGCGCTGCACATGGTGTTCGGCCCGGACGAGCCGTTCCCGGCCGAGCTTGCGACGGTGTCGCGCGAGTTCTGCGATCGCACGCGCGACTACTGGATGACATGGGTGAGGGGCCTCTCCATCTCCTATGACTGGCAGGAGGCGGTGATCCGCGCCGCCATTACCCTCAAGCTCAGCACGTTCGACGAGACCGGAGGCGTCGTCGCCGCCATGACGACCTCGATCCCGGAGGCGCCGGGATCGGGGCGGACGTGGGACTATCGTTATTGCTGGCTGCGCGACGCCTATTTCGTCGTGAAGGCGCTCAACCGCATCAGCGCCACGCAGACGATGGAGGATTTCATCTCCTTCACGCTCGGCATCGCGTCGAAGCGCCACCAGCCGCTGCGTCCCGTCTACAGCGTGGTGCCGACCGAGCCGCTCGAGGAGCGCATGGCGCCCGACCTGCAGGGCTATCGCGGCGACGGGCCGGTGCGTATCGGCAACGCCGCGGCCGAGCAGGCGCAGCACGACACTTATGGCAGCATCATCCTGGCCGCGACCCCGATGTTCTTCGATCGGCGGCTGCCGCGTCCAGGCGACGAGGGACTCTTTCGGCTGCTCGAATCCCTCGGCGAGCGCGCCGCCGCCAGCGCTTTCGAGCCCGATGCCGGAATCTGGGAGTATCGCGGTCGCAAGCGTATTCACACCCATTCGACGGCGATGTGCTGGGCAGGCTGCCACCGCCTTGCCGCGATTGCGGCCCGCCTCAATCGTCCCGATCGCACCGACTACTGGAACGGCGTGGCCGAGCCGATCCGCGCAGCTCTGCTCAAGCACGCCTGGAACGAGAAGCGCGGTGCGTTCACGGCGGCGTTCGAGTCCGATGATCTGGACGCGAGCGTCCTGCTGCTGCCCGAGCTCGGCCTGCTGGAACCCAATGATCCGCGCTTCGTCCGCACGGTCGAAGCGATGGAACGCGAGCTGGTGCGCGAAAAGCACGTCATGCGCTACGCCGGCGCGGACGACTTCGGGATGCCGGTGACCGCCTTCCTGATCTGCCGGTTCTGGCTCGTCGACGCCTGGTGGTCGCTCGGCCGCCACGAGGAGGCGCGGGATCTCTTCCTCGATGCGCTCGCTCACCGCAACCGGTTCGGGTTGCTGTCCGAGGATGTCGATCCGCAGACCGGGGCGCTCTGGGGCAATTTTCCCCAGACCTACTCCATGGCCGGCCTCATCCTGACGGCGATGCGCCTGTCGCGGAGCTGGGAGGATCGCTACTGGCGATGAAGGACGCGTCCGGTCAGAGGGGCGACGGCGCGTCCGGTCGAGAGCGCTGCTCCGCCGGCTTGTCCGCTCGGGTCAGGTTGAAGGCCGTATTGACCAGCCCGACATGCGAGAACGCCTGCGGGAAGTTTCCCGCGAGCCGCCGCTTGGCCAGGTCGTATTCCTCACTCAGCAGTCCAACGTCGTTGCGCAGGCTCATCAATCGCTTGAACAATTGCTCCGCCTCGGCGCGCCGCCCTTGCAGGATATAGCAGTCGGCCAGCCAGAAGCTGCAGGCGAGGAAGACCCCTTCGCCGGGGGGAAGCCCATCGGCGCGGTTCTCCGCCCGATAGCGCAACACGAATCCGTCGCTCATCAGCGTCCGCTCGATCGCCTGGATGGTGCCGCGGACGCGCGGGTCGTCCGCGGCCAGAAAGCCGACCAGCGGGATGATCAGCAGACTGGCATCGACCTCCTTCGATCCGAACGACTGTACGAAGCTGCCGAGCTCGGCGTCGTAGGCGTGCGCACAGGTGGTGGCGTGGATCTCATCGCGCAACTCGCGCCAGCGATCGATCGGTCCGTCGAAGCCGAACATCTCGGCACTCTTGATCGCCCGGTCGAACGCGACCCAGACCATCACTTTCGAATGCGTGAATTGCTGCGGCCCGCCGCGAACCTCCCAGATGCCTTCGTCCGGCTGTTTCCACACCCGGGCGAGATGATTGAGCAGCTCCAGGTGCATCTTCCAGCCGGATTCATGAATGGCGAGCCCATTGCGGCGCGCTTGGTGGGCGGCGTCCATCACCTCTCCGTAGACGTCGAGCTGTACCTGGAGATGCGCCGCATTTCCGATCCGCACCGGCTGCGACCCCTCGTAGCCGGCGAGCCAGCCCGCCTCCCATTCGATCATGCGACGCTCGCCGCCGATGCCGTACATGATCTGGATCTGATCGGGGCTGCCCGCGATCGCCCGCAGCAGCCACTCGTTCCAGTCCTGCGCGGCATCGTGAAAGCCCGCATTCAACAGCGTGAACAGCGTGAGTGTCGCGTCGCGCAGCCAGCAGTATCGGTAATCCCAGTTGCGCTGGCCGCCGAGCTGCTCGGGCAGCGAGGTGGTCGGGGCCGCCACGATGCCGCCGGTCGGCGCATAGGTCAGCGCCTTGAGGGTGATGAGCGAGCGCACCACCGCATCCGTCCATGGGCCGGCGGGACGGCAATGGCCGGCCCACTCGCGCCAGAACGCCTCGGTCGCGGCCAAGGCCTGCTGCGGCGCTGGCGTCTCGGGTAGCGGCAGGTGTGATGGGGAGTAGGTGAGCAGGAACGGCACCATCTCGCCTTCCGACACGATGAACTGGGCGACGGTCGTGAGGTTGCGTCCCTTGAGATGCACCGGCGTGCGCAACACGACCATGTCCGGACCCGCGACGGCGCGCAGTGTCCCGTCGCCGGTCCGGGTCACCCAGGGCACGATGGCGCCAAAGCCGAAGCGCAGGACGAGCTCAAAATCCATTGCGACGCGCCCGCGCTCGCCCCGCACCAGGCGCACCACGGTCGGATGCTTTCCCCTGACCGGCATGAAGTCGATCACCGTGGCGGCGCCGTCCGCTGTCTCGAACCGGGTCTCCAGCACCAGGGTGTCGGTGCGGTAGCGCCGTGTCGCGCGCGCTTTGCCGCCGCGCGGCGCGATCAGCCAGCGGCCGTTCTTGGGCGTGCCGAGGAGTGCCGCGAAGCAGGCCTCCGAATCGAACCGCGGCCAGCACAGCCAGTCGATCGACCCGTCGCATCCCACCAGCGCCGCCGATTCGCAGTCCCCGATGAGCGCATAATCTTCGATTTGCAATGCCATGGCGATCACGCCTGAAATTCTATGATCACCTTGACGTCGTCGGGCCGACGCTCGAGCGCTTCCGACCAGCGGTCGAGCGGAACACGCCGGGTGATGAGGCCGCTGAGCCACTTGTGCTCGGCACGCGCGAGCGCGTCCGCCGCCATCGCGTAGTGCCTGAGATTGGCGTTGACGGTGCCGAACACGATCTCGTTGTTCAGGACCATCGTCCGGTTATAGCCGCCGATGTCGAACTCGAACGCGTGCCCGGGCGCCGTGACTCCCGCCAGGCAGACGATCCCGTTCGGTGCCGTCCGCCCGAGCACGCCGCGGATCATCGCCGGTGCGCCGGTGCATTCCATGAGCACGTCGGGCGCGAGCCCGGCGATGTCCGCGGTTTCGCCGACGTGATAGGTGGCGCCGAGTTCGCGCACGAGCGCCGGCTTGGTCCCATCCGTGTTGTGATCGAGCACATGCACCTCGAGGCCGCGCTGCACGCCCATCATCGCGGCAAGAAGCCCGATCGGACCGGCGCCGGTCACCAGAAGGGTTCGCGGCCGCCACGCGTGCGAGCGCGCGCCGATCCGTTCGGTGTGGTCCCAGGCCTTGGCGACGATGCTCGTCGGCTCGACCAGTACGCCGAGAATTCCCAGTGCCGGATCGACCTTGATCGCGAAGGCGGGCTCGATGCGGAACTGTTCGGCCCCGTAGCCATGACGTTCTTTGATGCCGCGCTCGACGTAACGGCCATTCTGACACATGTCCCACTCGCCGGCCGCGCAGCACGGGCAGGGCACCGGGTCGGGCCGGCGCACGACGCCGACCACGAGGTCGCCCGCCGCGAAGCCACTGTCCGCCGGCGCTTCTTCCACGCGCCCGAGCGATTCGTGGCCGAGAACCAGCCGGGGGGCGCCGGGCGGGCTCGCGCCGTACTCGCCGGCAACGATTTCGCGGTCGGTGCCGCAGACGCCAAGCGCAAGCGTCCGCGCCAGGATCGAGCCGTCGCTGGCCGGCGGCGGTGGAATCTCGTCGAGACGCGCCGAGTTGGCGACGCCGGGCGTGAGCGTGATGGCGCGCATGCAAGCTCCGATAACTGTCCGGGTTCTCGCAAGTCGAACAATGGCGTCGAAAAATCCGGGCCGCGCCCCCCGCCGGAATGACGCCCTATGGAACCATTTGGTTCCTTGGTGCTCGAGAGCGACGCTGGACCGAAATTTTCGTCGCATCCGATGGAACCCGGAGCGGCCTCAGTGCGTTATCCCCACCGTCTTCACCTCCTTATGAGTTCGATCATGGATGCGCTTGGACGGCGGCGGTGGGCCATTGCCGAAGGTTACATTCCATCCGAAAGTTCGTTCTCCGACCGCACGCTGATCTCGCATGAAACCGCCTGCATTCTCAACGCGAGTGAGCGCGACGCTCACGTCGCGATCACCCTCTTCTTCGCGGACAAGGATCCGATCGGGCCTTACCGTGTGACCATACCGGCGCAACGCACGTTGCATTTACGGTTCAATGATCTGGTTGATCCGAGCCCGGTTCCGCGCGACACCGATTACGCATCGGTCTTCGAGTCCGATGTTCCCATCATCGTGCAGCACACCCGGCTCGATTCGCGTCGCGCCGAAATCGCTCTGATGTCGACCGTCGCCTTCGCGGCCGAATAATCCGCAAATTACTTGGGTTTAGCGAGAAGCGTAACCACATGAATGCAAGCTGAACGGGGAACCTTCATCGCCTCAGTCAGTTATAGGGGGGCAGCATTCGGAGGAAGCGTATGAGTCTCGTGGTCGTTTCGAACCGCATCGCTAAGGTACGGGCGAACGAGCCTATCGCGGGCGGACTCGCCAGCGCGTTGCTTCCGGTCGTGCGTACGTCGGGCGCCATCTGGGTCGGTTCGAGCGGACGCGTGCGCGACGCATCCCACAAGGATTCCTTTGCGGAGATCGAGGCGTTCGGTGCCGGTGCGATCGCGACCGTCGATCTGCCGGCCGCGAGCTATCGCGGCTACTACGAGGGTTTCTCCAATTCGGTGCTGTGGCCCGCGCTGCATTCGCGCCCGGACCTGATCCGCGCGACCCAGGACGACTACCGCTGCTATCGCGACATCAACGCGTTCATGGCGCGCGGCCTGCTGCGGTTCTGCCGCGCCGACTCCACCTATTGGATTCACGACTATCACTTCCTCACCCTCGGCGCCGAGCTGCGGCGCCTGCGGGTCACCCGTCCGCTCGGTTTCTTCCTCCACACGCCGTGGCCGACGCGCTCCACGATGCTGAGCGCCCCGCATCATCGCGAGCTGGTCGAGGCGATGCTCGCCTACGATCTGATCGGCTTCCAGACCGATGATGACCGGGTGAATTTCTCCGACTATGTGGCGAACGAGCTCGGGCTCGACGTGGTCGATGGTCTGGTGATGTCGGGGCGCGACACGTCCGTCGTCGCCTCGAGCCATGGCGTCTCCCGGCTCGGGGTTTTTCCCATCGGCATCGACGTCGACGCGTTCGCGTCGCGCGCCGCGCGCGCTGTGACTCGGCACGAGTTCGCCCGGCTGCGCACGAGCCTGCAGGGCGTGAAGCTCGCGATCGGCGCCGACCGCGTCGACTATTCGAAGGGGCTGGAGAACCGCATCCGCGCCTTCGATCGCATGCTGGTGACGCAGCCGGCGTTGCGCGGCGAGGTGGCGATGCTGCAGATCGCGGTTCCCTCGCGATGCCAGATCCCGGCCTACGGCCAATTGCGTCGGGATCTCGCGGCCCTGGTCGGCGAGGTCAACGGCCGCCACGGCGAGGCCGACTGGGTGCCCGTGCGCTACGTCAACAAGGGCTACTCCCAGTCGACGCTGGCCGGATATTACCGCGTCGCTCAGGTGGGCCTGGTGACCCCGTTGCACGACGGCATGAATCTCGTCGCCAAGGAATATGTGGCGGCGCAGAATCCCGCCGATCCGGGTGTGCTGGTGCTCTCCGAGTTCGCCGGCGCCGCCAAGGAGCTCGATGCGGCGCTGCTGGTCAATCCGCACGACATCGACGGGATGGCGCAGGCCTTCGCGCGCGCTCTCTACATGTCCGCCGATGAGCGGCGGGCGCGCTGGACCGCCATGATGGCCAAGCTGCGCGCCAATTCGGTCCAGAGCTGGTTCGCCGACTTTGTGACGTCGCTGGCCGACGCGCAGCCGGCGGTCGATCTCGTCCCGGCGGCTCAGCCCGCACCGGCGCTCGGCTATGAGCCCGAGCGTGCCGCGCGCCTGTCCTGAGTGCGGAATTCCGGATCCTCAGTCGAGTGATACGCCGCTCGCCTTGATCGGCGCAGCCCAGCGCTTCACCTCGCTTCCCACGAATTCGTGCAGGTAATCCGGCGATCGGCGCTCCGGGGCGACGATGCTCGCCCCGATACGCTGCAGGGTGGCGGCGACCGCCGGGGTCTCGACCGTCGCCACCGTCGCATCGTGCAGCCGCGCGACGACCGCGGCCGGCGTACCTTTGGGGAGAAAAAACGCGCACCAGTTCGCTGCCTCGAACTCCGTGAGCCCCTGCTCATGAGCCGAGGCAAGCGCGGGCAGGCTCGGCGAGCGACCGCGGATGAGAATCGCGATCGCCTTGACGGCGTGGCTCTCGATCTGGGCGATGGCGATCGGCGTGTCGAGACACATGTAGTCGATCCGGCCCGCGATCAGGTCCTGCAGGGCAGGGGCGCCGCCGCGATAGGGGATGTGCGTCGGAGCGATGCCGATCGCCGCGTTGAGCAGCGCGCAGGCGATGTGGGTCGCCGATCCGGCGCCGCCGGAGCCGAACTGGATCCGCCCCTGGTTGTCTCGCGCATAGGCGATGAAATGCGGCAGATCGTCCGCCGGAAAATCCTTGCGCGCGATCAGCACCAGCGGGGTCTCCGCGATGAGCGCGACCGGCGCGAAATCGGTCAACGCGTTGTACAGCGGATGCTTGTAGAGCGTCTGGTTCTGCGCATGCGTGCCGATGTTGCCGAGCACGAACTGGTAACCATCCGGATTGGCCTTGGCGACGCGCGCCGTTCCGTTCATGCCGCCCGCCCCGCCGATATTCTCCACCACCACCGGCTGACCGAGCAGCTCGCCGAGGCGCGGCGCCAGGATGCGTCCGATCGCATCCATGGGCCCGCCGGCCGCGAACGGCACCACGAGGGTGACGGGCGCGGTCGGCCAGCTTTGCGCGGAGGCGGACGGCGCGCCGGCGAGAATTGTGGCCACCGCGGCCACGATGGCGATGGTGATGCGGCTCTTCGACATGCAGTCCCTCATCGTTCGCCGGCCCGACGACGAAACACCGTGCCGCCGCAATGGCGGCACCCCGCCTGCTTGAGCGCCTCGATGGTCGCGGGGGCCCCATCTTCGCCGAGCGCCGTCTCGGCGCCGCAATCGGCGCAAGCATAGACGCGCGCGCGCGGATTGACCTCGCCGGTGTAGAGCGGCCCGCTCCAGGCCGGAAGGTCGACGGCCGGCGCGTGCACCTGGCTCAGCTCGAACATGTCGCCCACGCCTCCGAGCACGCTTGCGCCGAGATAGCGGTTGAAGCCGGAATGCACGGCGCGGATCGCGAAGCCGAGGTCGAGCATGAGGCGCTGCAGCGCGACGAGCTGGGTCGCCGGCCACTGGGTGAACGAGAAGTAGCACGCTCCCGCTCCGCTGAGCGCCTCACCCGCCCGCGCCAGGAACAGCTTCGCGCCCGCGAGCGTGTAGGGCGGATCGGTCGCGGCCACATCGAAGGCCCGCGCGAGCGCCGCGCGCAGGGGCGCGCGCAGGTCGTGCTCCACGACCTCGATCGCGACATCGGCGCTGGCCGCAGCCGACCGCAGGAAGGCGACCCGCCGTGGATCGGATTCGATCACGGTGACGCCGCGCGTGAGATCGCGCGCGCCGAGCGCGCGGCCGACCAGGCCGATGGCGAGCGAGAGCGAATCGTCGTCGCCCAGCACCAGCACGCGTTTTCCCTCCAGCGCGCCGGTCTCGAGCATCAGCAGCGCACGCAGGACGGCGGTATCCGGCGTGCACGGGCATTGATCGAGCGTGACGTCGACCGAGGGCGCGTCCGCGATCAGAGCGGCCAGCCGATCGACGGCGGGCTGGAGCATCGGCGGCACCACGAGACCGCGGCCGCCACAGGCCGGGCACGTGCCGCTGTGCGTCACCGCGAGGCCGAGCGCACGCTCGACGAAGCTGCGCCCGCCCGACGTGAGTGACAGTCCATGTTTGCGCTCGAGCAGTCCCGCCTTCTCGAGCTCCCGGCGGATCGCCGTGGTGACCGGGAGCGGCAGCCGCGCTTCGCGTGCGGCGTCCTGCAGCCGCAGCGAGCCGGCCCGGTAGACGGCGCGCAGAACCGCGGCAACGCCGGCCGGACCTTCGCGCAGCCGCGTCGCCCGCGCGACCTCATCCAGGATGGAGGCATCGTCCATGCATTCTTTCTACTGCATGCCCGCCATACGCGCCAATTCTCCGGCGTGTCACGCTGATGTGCCGCTATGCTATGGGGTGAGGTCGGCAAGTGGAGGCGTCAATGGCGGACAACCCGGCTGAGCGAGTGATGCTGCGGCGGCTCAAGCCGGAGGACGTGCCCGTGGTCGCGCGCTTCGAACGCGAGATCGCCGAGCTCTCGTTTCCCGACGATCCGGTGACGGACCTGGTCTTCTATGAGCGCCGGCTGCGGCAGGCCACGATCGACGCGAAGGGCCAACCGCTGGTCGGCGAATGCGACGGGCGTATCGTCGCCTGGGCTTGGATCGGTGTCCGCGAGAACTTCGTCACCCATGAACGTTACGGCGAGCTTCGCAGCTTCTACGTGGTCGAGGACTTCCGTGCCACCGGCTACGCCCTGCGGCTCATGCGCGCCTGCATCGAGTATTGCGCGACGCAGGGGCTCGCGCGCCTGACCGGCCGCACGCATGCCGGCAACGAGGCGATGCAGTCGGTCTATGAGATATACGGCTTCGAAGCGAAGCATGTGGTGTACGAGCGCCATATCGCGCCGGCCGCCGGGCGTCCTGCCGCGCCGCGGGCGCGGCCGAAGCCGGGCGAGGACGGCCTGTTTCGCCGGCCGCGCGGCGACAGGTCGCGCTGAGGAGAAGTCTGGCAGCGGCTCGCCTGCACCGATCTGCGGGACTTCGCGTCCGTGTCACGACCCGAACGCCAGGATTGCAAGGGCGGCGACCGCGGCGACGAGACCCGCCGATTTGCGCAGCGTCATCGGCTCGCCGAGCGCGACCACGCCCAGCCCGGCGGTCACCACGAATCCCATCTGTGTGATCGGGACCAGGACGCTGGCGGCGCCGCGCGCAACGCCGTGCAGCATGAACAGGAACGCGAAGATCAGGACCGCGGCTGCGGCCGCCGTGTGCTTGAAGACCGCGCGGGGCGGCACGATCGTGCCGTCGAGCATGTGCAGGAAGACGGTCGACAGAATGGTGAAGACAATGGCCTGCGCGGCGAGCAGCGTCTCTGGCGCGCCGCCATGACGCAGCCCTACGGTGTGGAAGAAATTGGCCGCCCCGAGCGACAGGGTTGCGACCGATACCGCAGCCAGCGAGCCACGGTCTATGGTCGTGCGCCGATCGAGCCCGCCGAGCAGCAGCCAGATCGACGCCAGCGCCAGGATCAGTGCGAGCGGCATCGCGAGCCGGAGAGGCTCGCCCAGGATGACGATCGCAAGAGCGGCGGTGATGAGGAAATTCAGCCGGAAGATCGGCGCCACGATGCTGACCGCTCCCGAGCCCAGGCTGCGCAGGAATTGATAGAACCCGATGAAGATGAACAGGCCGGCGAGGCCGCCCCAGAGCGCCGCCCGCGAGAAGACGAGGGCGCCGGTCGCCCAGGCATAGAGGAAGACCGCGGGCGCGAAGAACCACGCCTGCCCCACCAGGAAGTGGTGCGGCTTCACCCCCGCCGCCGTCGCGCGCTTGTAGATGAAATCACCGAGCCCATAGCAGACGAGCGCCGCAAAGGCGTAGCCGGTCCCACCGGTCATTCTGTCCCAGTCCGTGTGATTGATATCCGCGCGTGTCGTTTGATAGACCATACCGAGGAAAAATACAGGGAGATGCGCACGTGAGTGGACGGCCTCGGGCCCGCCGGCGGGCGGTAGCGATCGGCGGCTCGATGTCGGGCCTGTTCGCGGCCGCCTTCCTGCGCAAGATCGGCTGGGACGTCGACGTCTACGAGCGCTCGCCGGTCGAGCTCGTCGGCCGTGGCGCCGGGATCACGACGCATCCGGAGCTGTTGCAGGCGCTCGAGCTCTGCGGCGCCGGCACGCACGACCTCGGCATCATGGTCGAGCGCCGGATCGCGATCGATCGCAAGGGCCGGGTCATTGCCGACAAGCCGTTTCCCCAGCTGCTGACCTCGTGGGACCGGCTGCAGCGCCTGTTGCGCGACGCCGTGCCGGCCGAGAACTACCATCTTGGCTGCAATTTCGAGCGCCTCGAGCAGGACGGGCGCGAGGTCGTGGTCCATTTCAGCGGCGGGCAGCGCGAGCGCGCCGACCTGCTCATCGGGGGCGATGGGATCCGGTCCGCGGTGCGCGGACAGCTCGCCCCGGAGATCCAGCCGATCTACGCCGGTTATTACATCTGGCGCGGTGCTCCGAACGAGTCCGATCTCGCGCCGGCGACGCGCGCCAGCATCTTTCCCCATTTCACCTTCTATCTTCCCGAGCGCCAGCAGGTCATCGGCTATCCGATCGCCGGCTTCGACAACGATCTGTCGCCCGGGCGCCGCCGCTACAATTTCATCTGGTACCGGGTCGGCGATGCCTCCACGCTGCGTGCGATGTGCGTCGACGACAACGGGCGGCAGCACGACTACTCGGTGCCGCCGCCGTTGATCCGCCGCGACCTCATCGGCAGCCTGCTGGCGGAAGCCGAGGAGGAGCTGCCGGCCGCGTTCTTCGATACGCTCCGCAAGATCGAGCGGCCGTTCTTCACGCCCATCTACGATTTCTCGTCGCCGCAGATCGTGTTCGGCCGCGCCATCCTGCTGGGCGATGCCGCCTCCAGCGCGCGTCCGCACATGGGCTTCGGCGTCGCCAAGGCGGGCGACGACGCGCGCGTGCTCGCCGACGCGCTCGCCGCGCACGACGATATCGATCGGGCGCTTGCGCACTACCAGGCGGTGCGCGCCCCGATGGCGGAACGCATCATGCTGCACGGACGCAGGCTCGGCACGCATCTCGGCGTCGATCTCAAGACCGCGCAGGACCGTGAGATGTGGAAGATGCTGCAGGACTATCGTGCGATGATGGATTGGATCGCGGTGCCGAATTTCGTGGCGGCGTAGAACGCGGTTCTTCGCCCTCCCCAGCGAGCGGGAGAGGGCGGGGAGGGGGAAGCCGCTTGCTCGTTGCTTCCCCCTCTCCGGCTCTCCCCCGCAAGCGGGGGAGAGGGCGCAAGCGCCGGAAGCGGATTCTTCTGAGAGGTTGGGAATGAGCCAAGACCTCCCCAAGCCCGATTACGCGCGCAACATGCGCCTCATCGGCTATTCCGATCAGGGCGGCCGGCCGGATGGCGTGCAGATCATGGTGGAGCGCGGCTTCGCCTATATCGGCCACATGTTCTCCAAGGGCTTCAGCATCGTCGACGTACGCGACCCGCGCGCGCCCAAGCCGGCCGGGTACATCGCGGCGCCGCCCGGGACCTGGAACATCCATCTCCAGGTCCACGGCGATCTCCTGCTCGTCATCAACGCCAAGGACATGTTCGCGGAAGCGGCGTTCGCCGATGAACGGGCCTATTACCGCAGTCAGGTCGGGACCGTGGTCGGCACGGCGGATGCAAGCGTTGCGGGGCGCGACTGGACGGCCGGTCTCGCGGTCTATGACATCTCGACCCCGGACTCGCCGCGCCCGATCGGCTTCATGCCGGTCGATGGAGGCGGCATTCATCGTATTTGGTACACCGGCGGACGCTGGGCGTATGCGTCGGCGTTGCTCGACGGCTTCACCGACTACATTTTCATCACCATCGATATGTCGGATCCGACGCATCCCCGCGAGGCTGGTCGCTATTGGCTCCCCGGCATGCATCAGGCAGGCGGCGAGACGCCGTCGTGGGCGGCGACCCGCCGCTACGGCCTGCATCATGCCATCGTCCACGGCGATACGGCCTATGGGGCCTGGCGCGACGCCGGCCTCGTGATGATCGACGTGAAAGACCGCTCAGCCCCGAAGCTGATCACCCACCGCAATTGGTCGCCGCCATTCGGGGGCGGAACGCACAACTGCCTGCCTTTGCCCGATCGCGATCTGCTCGTGGTGCTCGATGAGGCCGTCCTCGATCATCAGGAGGACGGACTGAAGTTGATCTGGCTGTTCGATATCCGCGCGCCCGAAAATCCGGTCAGCATCGCGACATGCCCCACGCCCACGGAGGCCGATTACAAGGCCAAGGGCGCGCATTTCGGTCCGCATAATCTGCACGAGAATCGGCCCGGCAGCCTGGTGAGCTCGGAGCTGATCTTCACGACCTACCAGAACGCCGGCGTGCGGGTGTTCGATATCGGCGACCCTTACCGGCCGGTCGAAGTCGGCGCTCTGGTCCCGCCCGCGCCGCGCCGGCTCGTCGACCATCGGCCGAACCGCGCCTGCGTCATTCAGTCCACCGACGTGTTCGTCGACCGCGACGGCATTATCTATTGCACCGATTACAATGCCGGGCTTTACATCATGGAATACCTTGGCGGATGATGGGTTTTCGCCCCGCCGCGGGGACGCACCGAGAAATGCCCCTGAGCGGGCAAGAAGGAGGAGTTGCTCATGTCGATCAAGCTTAACCGCCGCAAATTCCTGGCCGGCACAGCAGCCGGGACCGCGGCGGCAACCATCGGCATGCCGGCAATCGCGCAGGGAGCGCCGTTCAAGATCGGGCTGCTCACCGTCAAGACCGGGCCTCTCGCCCAGGGCGGCATCCAGATGGAGCAGGGCATCTCCGTCTTGCTCAAGCAGAAGAACAATACGCTCGCGGGCCGCAAGATCGAGTTCATATCCGCCGATACGGGCGGCAATCCGGCCGGCGCCAAGACCAAGGCGCAGGAGCTCATCGAGCGCGACAAGGTCAATGTCATCCTCGGACCGCTCGCGGCATTCGAGCTGCTCGCCATAACGGACTATGTGCGCGACAACGCGACGCCGCTGATCAGCCTCGCGGCTGCCGAGGATGTGACCCAGCGCAAGGCCAATCCGTTCGTCATCCGCCCGTCGGCCACCTCGGCGCAATGCATGCACCCGCTGGGCGACTATGCCGCCAAGGATCTCAAGTACAAGCGGGCCGTCACGATCTCGGAGGATTTCGCCTTCGGCTACGAGCAGATGGCCGGCTTCCAGCGCGTGTTCGAGGACGACGGCGGCAAGGTGATCAAGAAGCTGTGGCCGCCGCTGGTCACGCCCGACTACACGCCTTACATCGCGCAGATCGGGACCCCCGACTGCGTGGTCAATGGATTTGCCGGATCCAATCCGGTGAAATTCATGCGCGCCTACCAGGATCTCGGCCTCAAGGCGAAGATCCCGCTGCTCGCCGGCTGGACCGCGATGGATGACGCGCTGCTCAAGAGCCTCGGCGACGAGGCGGTCGGAGTGATCTCGGCGCATTGGTACTCGGCCGACGGTCAGTCCGCGAGCAACAAGCGCTTCGTTGCCGACATGCAGAAGGACTACGGTGTTCTGCCCGGCGGCTACTCGGCCGGCATGTATATCGCCGGCCAGTGCGTCGAGGCGGCGATCCAGAAGCTCGGCGCCAAGGCCGACGATCGCAAGGCCTTCGCGGAGGCGCTTCATCACGTGTCGCTGACCGACACGCCGCGCGGGCAGGTCCAGTTCGATCACCTCGGCAACGTCGTCGGCGACGTGTTCATCCGCAAGTGCGAGCGCAAGAACGGCAAGCTCGTCAATACGATCATCAAGACCTACCCGAAGGTGAGCCAGTTCTGGACCTACGACGAGAAGGCGTTTCTTGCCAATCCGGTCTATTCCCGTGACTATCCGCCCGCCAAGAACCTGCAGTGAGCCCGCGATGACGGGCTGACGGCGCGGGTTCGAGGCCGGGACGGAACGTATTGCGGCGAAGCGTATTTCGGTTGGCCGTAGAAGCATGCGAGATCATCGACTTTGGACCGCGTTCCGACCGTGTCGGAACGCGGTCCATGCGCGCCGGGCGGCGCGAGGACGGCTGACATGAATCAGTGGTTCATCCTGGCGGTGAACAGCATCGCCCTCGGAGGCTTGCTGTTCCTGCTCTCGGCGGGCTTTTCGCTCATCTTCGGCCTGATGCGCATCCCCAACCTGATGCATGGTTCCTTCTTCATGCTCGGGGCGTATTTCGGCGTCAGCATTCTCGACAGCGGCTACAATTTCTGGCTCGCCGCCCTGCTGAGCGGGGCCGCAATGGCCGTCATCGGCGCCTTCATCGAGCGCTTTCTGCTCCGTCGCCTGGCCGGGCAGGAGCTCGCCCAGGTTCTCCTCACGCTCGGGCTGTCCTTTGTCGTCGCCGACGTCTGCCTGATGGTCTGGACCGGCGATCCGGTTCAGCCCGCGACGCCCGCGCACCTCGCCGGTGCACTGCAAGTCGCCGGCTTGTTCTTTCCACTCTATCGGGTCGCCGTCATCGTCATTGCGGTGGTCGTCGCCATCGCGCTCTGGCTCATGGTCGATTGGACGCGCCTTGGCGCGATGATCCGCGCCGGAGTCGACGACGCCCCGATCGCCCGCGTGGTCGGCATCAAGGTCTCGCAGCTGTTCACCCTCATTTTCGCGCTCGGCGCCGGGGTTGCGGCATTCGGCGGCGTGATCGGCGCGCCGATTCTCTCGGTCTATCCGGGCCTCGATGGCGAGATGCTCCCGCTTGCGCTCATCGTGGTGATCCTGGGCGGCACCGGCAGCCTGCTCGGCGCGCTGGTCGGCAGCTTCATTATCGGCCTGATCTACAATTTCGGCCAGGCGATGCTGCCCGATCTCGCCTACGTCATCCTGTTCTTGCCGATGGTCGCCGTGTTGGTGCTGCGTCCGCAGGGCCTGTTCGGCAAGGTCGTCCCATGACGGCGATTGCGCTGCAGCGCGCCGGGATCGTCCTCGGGATCCTGCTGCTGGCGACGTTGCCGTATTGGGTCGGCAACGCCTATTACATCAATGTCGCGAGCCAGATCCTGCTGTTCGCGGTGCTGGCGCTCGCGCTCAACATCCTCGTCGGCTATGGCGGCCTCGTGTCGCTCGGGCACGCGGGCCTGTTCGCGATCGCGGGTTATACGGCGGCGCTCATGCTGGAAAACGGCTATGGGCATCTCGCCGCCGACCTTTCGGCGCTGGTGGTCGCTGTCTTCGCGGCGGCCGTGTTCGGCGTGCTGGCGCTGCGGACGACCGGCATCGGCTTTCTGATGATCACGCTGGCGCTGGGCCAGATCGTGTGGGGCGTCGCCTATCGCTGGCAGAGCCTCACGCACGGCGACAACGGCGTCAACGTGTCGTCCCGCCCGGCGCCGTTCGGCATCAGCCTCGCGGCCCCGGAATCCTTCTATTTCGCCACGCTCATCGTCTTTCTCATCGCCATCGCCGCGATGGCTCTGTTCGTGCGTTCGCCCTTCGGTGCGAGCCTGCGCGGCACGCGCGACCAGGCGCGGCGGATGAACGCGCTCGGCTATAATGTCTGGCTGATCCGCTTTCTCGCGTTTCTGGTCTCCGGCTTCTGGACCGGTGTCGCGGGTCTCCTCTTCATCTACTACAACGGCTTCATCAGCCCGCAGGTCGCCGCATTGCAGACCTCCGCCGAGGCGCTGCTGATGGTGATCTCCGGCGGCACCGCGACGCTGCTGGGCCCGATCGCCGGCGCCGCCATCGTGGTCATCATGAAGAACGTGGTGAGCGCCTATGTGGAGCGCTGGAACATGGCGCTCGGCATCATCTTCGTCCTCATCATCACCTTCATGCCCGAGGGGCTGGTGCCCGGCTCGGTGCGTCTCGCCAAGCTGGGCTGGCAGGCCTGGCGCAAGACCGGCACGAGGGCCGGGCCGGCCCAGGAGACGGCGTCGTGAGTGCATCGGCCGCAACGCAAGCCCCGGCGTCCACGACGGCACTCGGCGTCAAGCGCCTGTGCAAGGCCTTCGGCGGCCTGCGCGTCACATGCGACGTGACGCTCGATGTCGCGCCGGGCGAGCGGCGGCTGATCATCGGGCCGAACGGCGCCGGCAAGACGACCCTGTTCAACCTGATCACCGGCGAGGTGGGGGCGGATTCCGGCGCCGTGATTCTCAACGGCGAGGACGTCACCCGGATCCCGAGCCGAAGGCGCGCGCATCTGGGGCTCGCCCGCACCTATCAGATCATCACCTTGTTTCCGCGCGACACCATCCTGCGCAACGTCACGCTCGCCCTGCTCGGCCTGTCCAAGCTGCGGTGGGACCCGTTCATCTCGCTCGATCGCCAGCATCATCTCAACGACGCGGCGCGCGCCGCCCTCGCACGCGTCGGGCTCGATCATCTCGCCGAGCGACCTCTGGCGCAGACCTCCTATGGCGAGCGTCGCCGGGTCGAGATCGCGATGGCGCTTGCGCAGAACCCGAAGGTTCTGCTGCTCGACGAGCCGTTCGCCGGGCTCTCCATCGACGAGCGACGCGACGTGCAGAAGCTCCTGCTCGCGATCCCGCGCGAGGTCACGATCGTGATGATCGAGCACGACATGGACGTGGCGCTGGAATTCGCCGAGCGCATCACGCTCCTGCATTTCGGCGAGGTGATCGTCGAAGGAACGCGCGCCGAGGTGGTGGCCGACCCACGCACCAGGGAGGTCTACCTTGGCCACTAGTGCGGCGAAACGCGCGCTCAGCCTCGCGGAGGTCGACGCCTTCTACGGCGACAGCCATGTGCTCGAGAAGGTCTCGTTCGCGGCCGGGGAGGGGCGCCTGCTCGGGCTGCTCGGCCGCAATGGCGCCGGTAAGACGACCTGCATGAACGTGACGGTCGGCCTGTTGCCGGCCCGCCGCGGGAGGGTTGAGGTGTTCGGCCGGGCGGTGACCAAGTTGGCGCCGGAGCAGATCGCCGCCCAGGGTGTGGCGCTGGTGCCGCAGGGCCGGCGCATCTTCAAGAGCCTCA
Organism: Xanthobacteraceae bacterium; assembly: GCA_035764045.1. GTDB lineage: Bacteria > Pseudomonadota > Alphaproteobacteria > Rhizobiales > Xanthobacteraceae > JAVDCA01. The sequence goes on from DASTZX010000453.1 coordinate 29,372, forward strand.
CGGTACGCGAGAACCTCATCGTTGCCGCGCGCAAGCCCACCCATGGCGGTCCGGCCGCCTGGACGCTCGACACGGTCTTTCGCATGTTTCCGCGCCTCTCCGAGCGGCGCTCCCAGATGGCGGCGCATCTCTCCGGCGGCGAGCAGCAGATGCTGGCGATCGGGCGCGCCCTCATGGCCAATCCGCGCCTCCTGTTGATGGATGAGCCCTCCGAAGGTCTCGCCCCGCAGATCGTCGCCGAGGTCATGGCGACCATCCGCAAGCTCAAGGAAAGCGGGCTCTCGATCGTGCTCGTGGAGCAGAATCCAAACCTGGTCTTCGACATCGCGGACGACGTGGTCATCCTCAACAGCGGCCGGGTGGCCGTGGTCGAGCCGGCGGGGAGGCTCAAGGACGGGGCGGTCGACCTGCGCCAGCACCTCGGGGTCTTCTGAAGGCTCGCCCGGCTCGGCTCTGCCATGCGGGAACTTAGGTTGCGCGGGCGGGTTCCCCGGTTTAGAGTGCCTCTGCGGCTGGTCGGCTGGAATCAGGCCGAGGCGCGCAAGCAAGACGCTTGGTGGAGGAACGTGACCATGGCTTGGACGACCCCGACCCTCGTCGAAATCTGCATCGGCCTGGAAATCAACGGCTATCTGCCGGCCGAAATCTGATTCCCCCAAACTCCTGAGACCCGGCCCCCTCGATGGGGCGGCTGACCGCCATCGTCCTCGGTGCTGCGGCCGGTGGCGGATTCCCGCAATGGAATTGCCGGTGTCCGGTGTGCCGTCTGGCCTGGGACGGCGATGAGCGCGTCAAGCGCAGCACGCAGGCAAGCCTCGCGGTCACGACCGGCGGGGGAGAGTTTATCCTTCTCAATGCATCGCCCGACCTGCGCGAGCAGATCGCCGCTACACCGGCGCTGCAGCCGCATGGCGGCATTCGCGGCAGCCCGATCGCGGCTGTCCTGCTGACCGGCGCCGAGATCGATCAGGCCGCGGGACTGCTGGCCCTGCGCGAGCGCCATCCTTTCGGGCTCTTTGCGACCGAGCAGACGCTGCAGACCGTCGCGGCCAATCCCATGTTCGGGGTGCTCGCGCCGGATCTGGTGCAGACCAAGGGCTGCGCCATCGGCGCCCCGATCGCCCTCGGCGATGAGCTGCGGGCCGAACTGTTCATGGTGCCCGGCAAGGCGCCGCTCTATCTCGAAGGCAGGGATCCGGCGCTCGCTGCCGAGACCGAAGGCAATGTCGGGGTCGAGCTGACCTGTGGGGCCCGTCGGCTGGCCTATGTGCCGGGCTGCGCCGCCGTGACGCCGGCGATCATGCAGCGGCTCGCGCGCGCGGATGTGCTGCTGTTCGACGGCACCCTCTTCACGGACGACGAGATGATTGCGAGCGGGACCGGGGCCAAGACCGGCCGCCGCATGGGCCATATGCCGATCGACGGCGACGGCGGCTCGCTCGCGGCGCTTGCCGGATTGCCGGGCCGTCGGATCTACATCCATATCAACAATACCAATCCGATCCGGATCGCCGGCTCGCCCGAGCGGCGCAAGGTCGAGGCCGCGGGCTGGGAGATCGCCCAGGACGGGCTTAAGATCGAGCTATGAAGCTCATGTCACCCGAAGAGCTCGAGGCCGCGCTGCGCGACATCGGCGCGCGGCGTTACCACCGGCTGCATCCCTTCCATCACCTGCTGCACGGCGGCCGGTGCAGCAAGGGCCAGGTCCAGGCCTGGGCGCTCAACCGCTATTACTACCAGGCCATGATCCCGGTGAAGGACGCGGCCCTGATCGCGCGCTGCACCGACAGCGACCTCCGCCGTGAATGGCGCCGCCGTCTCGTCGATCACGACGGAGCCCAGACCGACGACGGCGGAATCGCGCGTTGGCTCAGGCTGACCGACGGGCTCGGCCTCGACCGCGACTATGTGACATCGCTGGCCGGCATCCTTCCGGCCACGCGCTTCGCGGTCGAGGCCTATGTGCACTTCGTCGCCGAGAAGACGCTGCTCGAAGCCATCGCCTCTTCGCTCACCGAGCTGTTTTCGCCGCTGATCATCAGCGAGCGCCTGGACGGCATGCTGCGCAGCTACCAATTCGTCACGCCCGAGACGCTCGCCTATTTCACGGCGCGACCGCCGCAGGCGCGGCAGGACTCCGACTTCGCGCTCGCCTATGTGAAGCACGACGCCAAGACGCCGGAGCAGCAGCAGCAGGTGCTTGCCGCGCTCGAATTCAAATGCGGCGTGCTGTGGGCGATGCTCGACGCGCTCTATCTCGCCTATGTGGACCCGAAGATGCCGCCGCCCGGCGCCTTCGTGCCGAAGGACTAGCGCATGACCGATCCGGCCTCCGGCATCAGCGCCGATACGCGCCCGCGGCTGCCGCGCGGCGTGCGCCTCGTCCACAACGAGGCGCAGGGCGGCTGGGTGCTGCTCGCGCCCGAGCGCGTGTTCAAGGCCGACGCCATCGCGGCGGAGATCGTCAAGCGCTGCACCGGCGAGGCGACCTTCGCGGAGATCGTCGACGATCTGGCGAGGACCTATGCGGCGCCGCGGGAGCGGATCGCGGCCGACGCGGGGGCGCTGCTGCGCTCGCTCTCCGACAAGAAGCTCCTGGAGCTGTGAGCGATGGCCGCGAACGGCGCCGCCTTGCCGCGTCCGCTCGGTCTGCTCGCCGAGCTGACCCATCGCTGCCCGCTCGGGTGCCCTTATTGCTCGAACCCGCTCGCGCTTGATCCGCGCGGCGACGAGCTCGACGCCCCCACATGGGCACGGGTGTTTCGCGAGGCCGCTGCGCTCGGCGTGCTGCAGGTCCATCTGTCGGGCGGCGAGCCCGCGTCGCGGCGCGATCTCGTCGAGATCGCCGCGGCCGCGCACGACGCCGGGCTCTACACCAACCTCATCACCTCGGGCGTCGGCCTCACCGCCAAGATGCTCGGTGCGCTGGCCGAGGCCGGGCTCGACCACGTCCAGATCTCGATCCAGGACAGCGAGGCGGCGTCCGCAGACCACATCGCGGGCTACGAGGGCGCCTATGCGCGCAAGCGCGCGCTTGCCGCCGAGGTGGTGGCGCTGAAAATTCCGCTCACCGTGAACGCGGTCATCCACCGCGCCAATATCGCCCGCGTCGAGCAGCTCGTGGCGCTTGCGCTCGCCATGGGCGCCTCGCGGGTCGAGATCGCCCACGTCCAGTATTACGGATGGGCGCTCAAGAATCGCGCCGCTCTGATGCCGACGCGCGAGCAGGTCGAAGCCGCGGTCGAGCAGGTCGAGAGCCTGCGCGCCCGCCACAGCGGCCGTATCGTGATCGATGCCGTCGTGCCGGATTATCATGCGCGCTTTCCAAAGCCCTGCGTCGGCGGCTGGGGCCGGCGCTCGCTCAATGTCACGCCGTCCGGCAAGGTGTTGCCCTGCCATGCGGCGGAGAGCATTCCGGGGCTCGCATTCTGGTCGGTGCGCGAGCATTCCCTCGCGGAGATCTGGACATCCTCGCCCGCATTCAATGCGTTTCGCGGCACCGACTACCTCCCGGAGCCGTGCCAGAGCTGCGAACGGCGCGAGGTCGATTTCGGCGGCTGTCGTTGCCAGGCCTTCGCGCTGACCGGCGATGCGCGCGCAACCGATCCGGTGTGCCAGTTCTCGCCCCATCACGGGCTGGTGACGGAGCTCGCCGCGGTCCAGGAGGATCGGCCTTACGCATACCGCCGCATGTAGATCGGCCCAGCCGAAATCCCCGATTGCGCACGGACGGGAAAATGTCGGAGACTGGCGCCAAGGGAGCGAGATCGCTGCGGCCTTGGGCGTGAGCGGGCCGCGGCGACGGTCTCCCGCAACGGGAGGAGCACATGACCTTGCCATCCGTATCCACGCGGACTCTGTTGCTCGCCGGTACGTTTGCGGCCGTGATCGGCATCGCGGGACCCGTGAGCGCGCAACAGCCGCCGCCTGCCGCGCCCGTCGCGGCACCCGCCGCCCCGCTGCCGCCGGGGTCGCCGATGATCGGGCGCCCGGAGAGCGAGGGCGCGATGAAGCTCGCACCCGTGGCGCCGCCGGTGCTTCCCGTGCCCGGCGACAAGCTGGACCTGAGCAAGCTCAAGCTGCCCAAGGGATTCAAGATCGAGCTCTATGCGGCCGGCGTCGACAATGCCCGCACCCTGCGCCAGGGCGACAAGGGCACGATATTCGTCAGCAGCCGCATCAAGGACAAGATCCACGCCATCGTCGAGAAGGACGGCAAGCGCCAGGTCAAGGTCCTGTACTCCGGACTCTATCGTCCGAACGGGATCGTGCTGCACGACGGCACGCTCTACATCGCCGAGCTCTCGCAGGTCTCCAAGGTCGACAAGATCGAGGACGTTCTCGACAATCCGCCGAAGCCCACGGTCATCTACAGCGACCTGCCGAAGGACGAGGCGCACGGCTGGAAGTATCTGACCATCGGGCCGGACAACAAGCTCTACTTCCAGGTCGGCGCCCCGTGCAACATTTGCATGCCGTCGCCCGCGCATGCGCAGATCCGCCGCATCAATCTCGATGGCAGCGGCATGGAGGTGGTGGCGCGCGGCATTCGCCAGATCGTCGGCATGGACTGGAATCCGGTGACGAAGCAGCTCTACTTCACCGAGAACAGCCGCGACTGGCTCTCGGAGGACCTGCCGAACGACAAGCTCAATCGGCTCGCCAATCCGGGCAAGGACAATTTCGGCTTCCCGTATTGTCACCAGGGCGACTTCGCCGATCAGGAGCTCGGCTGGGGCCACTCCTGCGACGAGTTCACGAAGCCGATCGCCCTGCTCGGCCCGCATGTGGCGCCGCTCGGAATGCGCTTCTATACGGGCACGACGTTTCCGGAGAAGTACAAGAACGCGATCTTCATCGCGCGGCACGGCTCCTGGAACAGGTCGAAGAAGATCGGCGGCGACATCGTCGTCGTCAATTTGAACCCGGACGGCACGTTCAAATCGATGGAGCCGTTCCTCACGGGATTCATCCAGAACAACAATTACGTCGGGCGCCCGGCGGATATCCTGTTCGCCAAGGACGGCTCGATGCTGGTCTCCGACGACTATGCCGGAGCGGTGTATCGCGTCACCTACGATCCGCGCGTAGCCAGCGACTGAAGCTTCGATCGCAGGCGTCGGGGGCGGCGCTGCCGCTCCCGAACTTTTTCAACAGGCAGGTCATCGAGAAAGAGGCTCCATGCGCGCGGTGTTCGCGGCGGCCGCAGTATGCCTGATGGCGCTGCCGATCACGGCCAAGGCTCAGGAGAAGCTTGCGCCGTGTCTCGCCTGCCATGGCGAGAACGGGCAGTCGGCGGCTCCCGAGGTTCCGTCGCTGGGCGCCCAGCCGAAGGATTACCTGCTCACCCAGATCTATCTGTTTCGCGAGAAGATGCGGAAGGTCGAGGTGATGAACGAGATGACCAAGGGGCTCACCGACGACGACCTGCGCGCGATGTCGGAGGGGCTCGCCAAGCTGCCTGCGCCGGCCCCGGTCTCGGATGCGGGCGACGCCGCACGTATCGAACGCGCCAAGGCGCTGGTCGCGGCGCACAGGTGTAACTTCTGTCACGCCCCGACGTTCGCCGGCCAGGATCAGGTCCCGCGCCTTGCAGCCCAGCGCGAGGACTACCTCTTGAAGTCGCTGCGCGCGTACAAGTCCGCGGAGCGTCCCGGCTATGATCCCGCCATGGCGTCGGTGGTCGAGCCTCTCCGGGACCAGGACTTCGCCGACCTCGCCTATTACCTGGCGCGCCAGCCCTGAACGGGCGGCCGGCGGTATTGCTTCCAGCGGCTCCGCCCGCGCCGCCCGGTGCGGGATGACGACGGGCCGCATCGATGCTATCTGTTGCTGATGGGGAAGGCATCGGGGCGGGACACGGCGCAGCCGCGCGGGCTGCCCAAGGCCGTGGGGGAGATCTCCGTACACGGCATCAGGCAAGCGGAGGCCGAGCGTCCGAAGCGGACGGCGGCCGGGCTCGCGCGTTGCGCCGAGGAGTTCATGGCGGCGCGCGAATTCGACTGCTGCCTCTATCTCTGTCGCCTCGCCGTCGCCGAGGACCCGAACGAGCCGCTGTCCTATTTCGTGCGCGGGCGCTGCCTCGACGATGTCGGACGCTTCGACGAGGCGCTCGAGGCGCTCGCCCTGGCGGTGACGCTCGATTCCGCCAATGCCGACTTCCAGGCGGCCTACGGCCAGGCACTCGAGCATACCGGCCAGCTGGAGGAGGCGCGCCTGCGCTATGGATTGGCGCTGGGATTGGACCGCGACCTCATCGGACCGTTGCTCGCGCGCGCCCTCGTCAGCCAGCAGCTGGGCGATTTCGCCGGCGCCCGCGCCGACCTCGATGCCTATCTCGGGCATCGGCCGGACAGTACCGACGCCTTGATCCATCGCGGGCTGTCTCACCTCGCCGCCGGCCGGCGCGACGACGCCGACATCGATTTCGACCGCGCGATCGCGCTCGATCCGAACGCCTGCGAGCGCATCAAGCGGCTCGCCGGCGGGACCTAGCGGCCCGCGGGCGTGCGCCCGCCGGGATTTGACAAGCTGCCGAAGCCGCCGGATTGTCCTCGGCATCATCCCGTGACGTCGAGGAGTGCGCCATGCCTGCCTACTGGGTCGCGCGATCCCGTGTGATCGATCCGACCGAATACAAGAAATACACCGATCCGCTTCCCCCGATTTTCGCCAAGTACGGCGGAAAGGTGCTGGCGCGGGGAGGGCGCTTCCAGATCATGGAGGGGCCGGACAAATTCCATCGCTTCGTGGTGATCGAATTTCCGACCTTGGAGCAGGGCGTCGCCTGCTTCAATTCGCCGGAATACCAGGCCGCTGCCGCGTTCCGCCGCAACGGCGCCGGCGAGGTCGAGACGGTCATGGTCGAGAGCGGCGACGCGACGCCCCGCTGACTTGGGCCCGTCCGGCGCCATGCGTCCGAACGCCTCTGGCGCCGGCGGCGGAAATGATCCTAAGATACCGTCAAATCACCAAATCAATGGGAGGAACTGCATGATTTCCAGACGTCTCCTTGCGCGTGCTGCCGTCCTTGCCGCGGCCGCATCCCTGGCGTTCGCCACCGGGGCTTTAGCCCAATCGGGCGAGATCAAGATCGGCTCCAGCATGGCGATGACCGGCGGGCTCGGACCCAACGGAAAGTCGGCATTGCTCGCCTGGAAGATCTGGGAAGAGGACGTCAACGCCAAGGGCGGACTGCTCGGCCGCAAGGTCAAGCTGATCTATTACGACGATCAGTCGAACCCCTCGACGGTTCCCGGCATCTACACCAAGCTGCTCGACGTCGACAAGGTCGATCTCGTGGTCGGCGGCTACGCGACCGCCATGCTCGCTCCCGCGATGCCGGTGATCATGCAGCGCAAGAAGGTGTTCATCGGGCTGCTCGGCCTCGCGGTGAACAGCGAGTTCAACTATCCGAACTATTTCGTGATGATCCCGTCGGGGCCCGATCCGAAGCCGGCCTTCACCCAGGGCTTCTTCGACATCGCCATGGCGCAGAACCCGAAGCCCAAGACGGTGGCGATCGTCGCCGCCGACCAGGAATTCTCCCGCAATGCCTCCGACGGCGCGCGGCAGAATGCCAAGAAGCTCGGTCTCAAGATCGTCTATGACAAGAGCTATCCGCCCTCGACGACCGACTACACGCCAATCGTGCGCGCGATCCAGGCGACCAATCCCGACATCGTGGTGGTGTGCTCCTATCCGCCCGATTCGGTCGGCATCATCCGCGCCGTCAACGAGATCGGCTTCAAGCCGAAAATGATCGGCGGCGGCATGGTGGGCCCGCAGAACACGGCCATGAAGGCTCAGCTCGGCCCGCTGCTCAACGGCTTCGTCAACTACGACTTCTGGCTCCCGGTGCCGAAGATGCAGTTCCCGGGCGTCGCGGACCTGATGAAGAAGTACCAGGAGCGCGCCGGCGCCGAGGGCGTCGATCCGCTCGGCTACTACATGGCGCCTCAGGCCTATGCCCAGCTGCAGGTGCTGCAGCAGGCGATCACGGCCACCAAGAGCCTCGACGACCAGAAGCTCGCCGACTACATCCGCGCCAACACGTTCAAGACCGTGCTCGGCGACGTGAAGTTCGGCAAGGGCGGCGAGTGGGCCCAGCCGCGCGTGCTGCAGGTCCAGTTCCAGAACGTCAAGGGCAACGACGTGGCCCAGTTCAAGGACGTCAAGACGCAGGTCGTGCTGACCCCGTCCGAGTACAAGTCGGGCGACGTGATCTATCCTTACGAAAAGGCCAAGCAGTAAGCCCTCGCGCTCGCGACACGAACGGCCGCGCGGCACACGCCGCGCGGCTTTTTTTGATGCGCGAATTGCGCGTAGCGAGCGGCGAGTGGCGAACAGGGAAGGGAGAAGCGGCCTCCATTCGCTATTCGCCACTCGCGATTTGCAATCTTACAGCCCGAGATAGAACTTCCGGATCAGATCGTTGTTGTTGAGCTCGTCCGCCGAGCGTCCTTCGAACGCGATCTTCCCGTGCACGATGACGTAACCGCGATCGGCGATGCGCAGCGCCTGCGGAAAATTCTGTTCCGCCATCAGCACCGTGAGCTGATAGCTGTCCTTCAGCTCCTTGATCTTGTCGATGGTGCGGCTCACCAGCACCGGCGCGAGGCCGACCGACGGCTCGTCGACCAGGAGAATGCGTGGTGCGCTCATCAGCGCCCGCCCGAGCGCCAGCATCTGCTGCTCGCCGCCGCTCATGCTGCCGGCAAGCTGGCTGCGCCGCTCCGCGAGCCGCGGGAAGGCTTCGAAGCAGAAGTCGAGATTGGCCTTGATCTGCGCGCGCGCCTTCGGCCGGAAGGCGCCGAGCAGCAGGTTCTCCTCAACGCTCAGGCGCGGAAACAGCCGCCGCCCCTCCGGCACCAGCGCGATACCGAGATCGACGATCTCCTCCGTCGATCGCCCGACGAGGTCGTGCGTGATTCCGTCGATCTCCGCCATGATCCGCCCGGCGCTCGGCCGCAGCATTCCCATGATGCTCTTGATCAGCGTGCTCTTGCCGTTGCCGTTGGTGCCGAGCAGCACGACCGTCTCGCCGCCCGCGACGTCGAGCGTCACGTCCTCGAGCACGCGGACCGCCCCATAGGCTGCATGCAGGCCTTCGACCGTGATGCTATTGGCCAATGTAAGCCCTCTCCACTTCGGGATCGCGAATGACCTCGTCGGGACGTCCGTCGGCGATCTTGCGGCCGGAGACCAGGACGACGAGGCGCTGCGAGAAGTGCATCACCGCGCGCATGATGTGCTCGATGAGGATGACGGTCGTGCCGTGCTCGTTGAGACGGATCAGGAGCGAGACGATGTCGCTCACCTCCGAATGCGACAGGCCCGCCATCGCCTCGTCGGCGATCAGGAGCTTGGGTTCCGCCGCCATGGCGCGCGCCAGCTCGAGCTTGCGCATGTCGACCTGGGTGAGGTCGCGCGGGAATTTGTGCGCGCAGTCGACGAGGCCCACGAGGCCCAGAAGCTCGGCGCAGCGCTCGTCCGCCCGCGCGTGCGAGAAGGGGACCGGCTCGGCCGAGCTGACGGCATAGAGCAGCGGCACCTTGAGATTATCGGCGACCGTCATGCTGGCGAACGGTCGCGGCAGCTGGAAGCTGCGCGCCAGCCCGAGCCGGGTGCGCGCATGAGCGGGCAGGCCGTTGAGGCCCCGGCCCTCGAACTTGACGGTGCCGGTCTCGTTGGCGAGCGTGCCGCAGAGGCAGTTGACGAGCGTGCTCTTGCCGGAGCCGTTCGGCCCGATCAGGCCGACCCGCTCTCCCGGAGCGACGTTCAGATCGATTCCGTCGAGGGCTACGAAGCCGCCGAAGCGCTTGCCGAGTCCTGCGACTTCGAGGAGGGGCGCGTCCATTTCCGTCTCAGCTTCTGAAGATGCGGCTGCACCAGGCCGACCAGGCCCTTGGGTGCGACGATGACGAAGGCGACCAAGAGCACGCCCACGATCAGCAGGTTCATCTCGGACGAGATGGTCACGGTGACGACCTGTTGCAGCGTGCCGAGCAGGACGGAGCCGATCAGCGGACCGAGCCAGCTGGTCGTGCCGCCGATCATCGGCATGGCGATCGCATTGACCGCATAGGGCAAGCCGAACGCCGACGCCGGCTCGAGATAGCCGATGTAGTAGGGGAAGGGCGCTCCCGCCATGCCCATCAGCGCGCCCGACAGCGTCGTGGCGATCAGCTTGAGCTTGAGCGTCGGGACGCCCGACGCCTCCGCGGCGAGCTCGTCGTCTCGGATGGTGGCAAACCCGTAGCCGAGCTTGGAGCGTTCGATCGTGCGCGCAATCGCAACCGAGAGGGCGGCGAGCAGGACCATGATCAGGAACAGATACTGGATGTAGGGGAACTGGTGCCCCAGAATTTCGATGTCGTTCGGCCGGATCACATAGGCGCCGCGCGAGCCGCCGACATAGCTCCAGTTGACCACGAAGGTCTGCAGCACGACCGCCAGGGCGAGCGTCGCGATGGCGAAGAATGCGCCGCGCAGCCGCAGCGTGAGATAGCCCGTGCCGAGGCCGATCAGGCCGGAAATGACCGCCGCGACGGCCATCACGGCCGGGATCGACTGCGGCACCAGATACGTCATAAGGACGTTCTTGAGGCCCTCGTTCTCGGACGCGGTCAGGTCGAGCAGGCAGTCCTGGCCGGTGAGCGACGTCCAGAAGTCCGGACATAGCCGCGGATCGTGCACGAACTTGTAGAACACCACGCTCGTGTAGGCTCCGAGCGCGAAGAACGCTGCGGTGCCGAAGTTCACGTAGCCGCAATAGCCGCCGAGAATGTTCCAGGCGGTCGCCAGCACCACGAATTGCAGCACGGTGTATCCGGCAAAGAACAGGTAGTCGTTGCCGAACGCGCTGGTGAGCCAGAACACCAGGCCGGCCGCTGCGATCGCGAGGGCGAAGAATACAGGTGCGCGCACGGCTAGCGTCCCAGCAGTCCGGCCGGCCGCACGGCCAGCGTGAGCAGCAACAATCCGAAGGCGACGGCCGGCGCCCACGACGGCCCGAAGAACGTCGAGGTGAAGCTCTCCACCAGGCCGAGCAGCATGGCGCCGATCAGCGTCCCGGGCAGGCTGCCCAGCCCGCCGAGGACGCAGATCGCGAACACCCGGCCGATATAGTCGCGGCCGATCGAGGGCTCGACCGGCTGAATGATGATCAGGCACGCGCCCGCGACCGCGCAGGTCGCGATCGACAGTGCAAAAGCGACCCGTTTGATCTTGACGGGATCGGCGGCCATCAGCCGCAGGGCCTGCTGATCCTGCGCCACCGCCATGATGGCGCGGCCCAGAAAGGTGCGCCCGACGAACAGCTGCAGCGCCGCCAGCATCAGCAGCGAGACCACGCAGGGAACCACCATCCGCATCGGCAGCTGAGCCAGCCCGATGCTGTAGGTCTTGTCGACGTAGGACGCGTTGACATAGCGGTAGTCGACGCCGAACGCGATGATCAGCGCGACCTCGGTGATGAACAGGATTCCGAAAAAGAATGCGAGCCCGCGCAGCGCCTCCTGGCCGCGCTTCTCGAACGACACGTAATAGATCTGGTAGATGAACGCGCCGAGCGCGTAGAACGCCGGCAGCGCCAGCAGCCCCACCAGGATGGGATCGATCCCGAAACGCTCGTTCACGATGTAGGCGATGTAGGAGCCGACGATGATGAACCCGGGATGCGCGATGTTGACGATGTCGAGGATGCCGAACGAAATCGAGATGCCGACCGTCACGGCCGTGTAGAAGCCCCCGAGCAGGAGCCCCGCGATCAGCGCGTTGACCAGGAGATCAGCCGAATCGAACATCACCGCCTCGACGGCAGTATTCGCATCGGGACGGCGCGGTGCTCAAGCGCGGCGCTCCGTCGACGCACGCGGCGAACCGCCGCGCGGCCCGCCCCTCCCGCCGTTCAGGATCGTGCGCCGGCGCGGCCACAATCGGCATGTGCTCCCCCCACGAGTCGTCAATCTGCGCCCGCATTTCGCGGGCCTGACGCGAGGCCGGCGCCTCGCGCCGAGCGGCTCTGTTGGTGCAGTGTGCAGGAAGGGCCGTCGGTTGGCTAGCCTCGCTCAGGCCGCAGCGGCGTTGCGGACCGACTCCGGGATCTGCAGCGGCTTGTTGGCGCTGGTCAGGAATTCGACCGTCATGAACACCAGCTCCTTGTCGCCGATGTTCTCCAGGTCGTGCACCTTGTATTCGCCGGCGCCATACGTCTCGTGACGGGTCTCGCCCGGCTGGTAGGTGTACTCGACCGTCGTGCCGTCCATCAGGTGCTGGCGGCCGCGGCCCCCGGACACTGCTGTCCAGAAATAGTCGAGCACGTGGCGGTGGAATCCGAACCGCTGGCCGGGCTTGAGACGAATGGTCCATACCCGCACCCGGTCGCTTTCGGAGACGAACTCGCTGCCGACGCAGCCGTTGGGGTTCTGCGCCTCGCGGTCGAACTCCTGCTGCAGCGCCTTGGGCCACGCGCTCTTGTCGCTGCGAGCGGCCTGCTTGTCGGTCATGGACATCGCCATCACGTTCCTCCAGTCATTGTTCGGTTGATTATATAGGGCATTTCCCGGCGACGGGGATATGCCCGGGCGGGCGGAAAGTAAGAGGTCATGGGACAGGACGACGTGCGGCAGGGCGGCGGGCGGGGGAGGCGCCGGGCCGTGGTCATCGGCGGCTCGATGAGCGGGCTGCTCGCCGGATTGCAGCTGCGCGAGCACGGCTGGGAGGTGGACATTTTCGAGCGGGTCGAGACCGAGCTGTCCGGCCGCGGCGCCGGGATCGTGGCCCAGCCCGAGCTGATCGCCATCCTCGAGGCGATGCGGCTCGACACCCGGGACCTCGGCGTCGAGATCACGACGCGGCAGATCCTCGACGCCAGCGGCCGCCTGGTCGGCCGGCTCGATTGTCCGCAGGTGCTCACCGCCTGGGAGCGGGTCTTTCGCGTGTTGCGCGCTGCGTTTCCCTCCGAGCGCTATCACCGCGGCATCGGGCTCAAGGGCTTTGCGCAGACCGAATCCTCGGTTGTCGCGCATCTGACCGACGGACGCGCCCTCGCGGCCGATCTCATGGTCGGCGCCGATGGCCTGCGCTCGACCGTGCGCCAGGCCTGCCTGCCGGACATCGCGCCGCTCTATGCCGGCTACGTGGCATGGCGCTCGCTCATCGCCGAAGAGGCGATCCCGGCCGAGCTGTTCGACTACATGACGTTCTGCCTGCCGCCCGGCGAGCAGTTCCTCGGCTATCCGGTCGCCGGACCCGACAACGACCTCCGGCCCGGGCACCGTCGCTACAATGTGGTGTGGTACCGTCCGGCGGACGAGCACGGCGAGCTGCGCCGCCTGCTCACGGACGACCGCGGCGTCACTCACGCGATCTCGATCCCGCCGCCGCTGATCCGCGACGCCGCCATCGCCGACATGCGCGCGGCCGCCGAGCGCCTGATCGCGCCGGCGCTTCGCGCCATCGTGCCGCTCATGGCCGAGCCGATCCTGCAGCCGATCTACGATATCGAGAGCCCCCGGATGGCGTTCGGCCGGATCGCGATCATCGGCGATGCCGCGTTCGTGGCGCGGCCGCACGTGGCGGCCGGCGTTTCGAAGGCTGCCGACGATGCGGTCGCGCTCGCCCTCTCGCTCGAGGCGACCGAGGACGTGGCCGCCGGGCTGCGCCGCTTCGAGGCGCAGCGCCTGCCGATCAACGGCCGCATCATCGAGCGCGCCCGCCAGCTCGGCGCCTATCTGCAGGCCACGCAGACCGCCGAGGAGCGCGCCCGCTCGGAACGGCATGGCATTCCCGCCGCCGTGATGGCGGAGACGGCGGTGCTGGATTTCCTTCACGCCTGACCGGCTCGCCCTGCGGCGTTGTGGAACCGGTTGGCCTGTGCGGAAATCGTCGGCCCGGGGCCGGCACAGGCTCGCTGTTTGGTGTAGCATCGGCCCCATGGGTGAGGGGTCGAGGGCGGCGATTCGGTTGCTCGTGGTCGCGGTATGCTTCGCACCGGCAGCGGCGCATGCAGTCGACGAGATCCAGGTCTACAACGCCGAGATTGCCGAACCCGGGCAGTGGACGCTGCAGCAGCACCTGAACTACGCGATCAACGGCCGCAAGGAGCCGGATTTTCCCGGCGGCCTCGTTCCCCACCACGCGCTCAACGGCACCCCCGAGCTGGCCTGGGGCGTCTATGATTGGTGGGAGATGGGCTGGTACGCGCCGTTCGCGGTCGATCAGGACGGGCGCTTCTTCAGCGACGGATTCAAGTGGCGCAACCTGTTCGTCACCCCGAAGGCCGCCAAGCGCGAGTTCTTCTACGGCGTGAATTTCGAGCTGAGCTATTCGACACCGCCGTTCTCGCTCACCAGATACAACATGGAGATCCGCCCGATCATAGGGGTGCGCAAGAACGGTTATGAGCTCATCGTCAATCCTATCGTCGATCTCGGCTTCGGCCACGACGGTGAGGCCGATTTCGCGCCAGCCGCGCGCTTTGCCCGCAACGTCAAAGGCGATCTATGGGTCGGCGTCGAATACTATTCCGACCTGGGGCAGATCGGCAATTTCCTGCCGCTCGCCGAACAGCAGCACAACCTCTACGGCGTGGTCGATTTCAAGCTCGGCCGCTTCGACGTGAATTTCGGGGTGGGGTATGGCCTCACCGGCGGCTCCGACCGGTGGCTGACCAAGCTGATCATCGGCACCGACCTCAACGATCCGAACATCAAGAACAGGAAGTGACCGACTGCTCTCTTGCCCGCGACATAGGCGAGCGAAGCGACGCCGTTCTTCGAGCGGCTATGCGCGGGCATCCACGTCTTGCAGCTCCCTATGAGAAAGACGTGGATGGCCGGAACGAGCCCGGCCATGACGCTGCCGAGCAAGTCACAATCCAAGCAGCTTTTTCGCGTTCAGCCCCGCGATTCCCGCGATCGTCGAGGAATCGAGCCCGGCCGACACGAGGTGCTCGATCGGCTCGTATTCCGCCATGTCGTAGGGGTAGTCCGTGCCCATCACGATATGGTCGGCGCCGAACGTCTCGATCAGCGCATGCAGCTGATGCGGCGTGAACACCACGGTGTCGAAATACACTTGGCGCAGATAGTGCGTCGGCGGCTTGGGAAGCCCCGCCTGGCAGTCCGAGCGCGCCCCCCAGGCATGGTCGATGCGCCCCGCATAGGCTCCGAGATAGCCGCCGCCGTGGACCGCCAGGATCTTCAAGCCCGGATGCCGCTCCAGCACGCCGTCGAAGATGAGATAGTGCAGCGCAAGCGTGGTCTCGAATGGGTTGCCGATGACGTTATTGAAGTAGAAGCGCGACAGCCGGGCGCCTTCGGTGAAGCCCATCGGGTGCAGCAGCACGAGCGCGCCGAGCTCCTCGGCCTTCTTCCAGAACGGCGCAAACGCCGGATCGGACAGCTCGCGCCCCGCCACATTGGTGAGGATCTGCACGCCTTTGAACTTGTGCGTCTTGATGCAGCGCTCGAGCTCCTTGGCGGCCTCGGTGCCGTCCGGCATCGGCACGGTGCCGAGCGCGACGAAGCGGTCGGGCTTGCCGGCGACGTACTCGGCGATGCCCTCGTTGACCATGCGCGCCGACTGAACCGCGATGTCGAGCGGCACCGTGTAGTAGCACTGGTTCGGCGCACACATGACGAGCTGCAGGTCGACCCCCATCGCGTCGAGATCGGCGAGGCGCTCGTCGTAGGCCGTCATGCGCGTCGCCCGATCCGCGTCCTGGCGGATGTTGAGCGCCTTGGTGTCGGGCGTGGCATAGCGCGCGAGCGGGATGGTCGCGAGATCGAGGTGCGGCTTGACGAACTCGGCCGCGCGCGGAACCGCGATATGGGCGTGCAGGTCGATCGTGACGCTTTTCGGCCGCGTCGTGCGGCCGGGCTTGCCGGCCGGCCGGGCGGCGGTCGGTGCGTAGCGATTCCAGTCGTTGGCCATGATCCTCATTCTCCTGGTGTCATCGTCCGCGGAAGCGGACGACCCAGTACTCACGGGATAGTCCGGTCGGTACTGGATGCCCCGCTTGCGCGTCGGTTGCGCGGGGCACGACCGCGTAATTCATCGTTTGGCTTTTCGTTTCGCCGTCTTGCCCGGCTTCTTCGCCGCTGACTTGGCGGCCGCCCGCGCTGCCGGAATGATCGGCAGCAGCACATAGTTCGCCCGGCCGCCGCCGAAGTGCAGGGTGGTGGTGCCGCCGAAAACCTCCGGCGGTCGATCGATCGGATCGTCGTGCAGGAACGGCCCGCAGCCCGTGAGCTCGTTCTTGAAGTTCGACAACCGGCCGCCGCTCGGCCCGCCATATTCGTAGTCCTTGCCGCGGATCGTCAGCGCGACGCGATGGCCCGCCGGCACCACGATCGAGGTCGGCCAGATCTCGATGTCGAGCTCGACCACCTCGCCCTTCTTGAGCGGCTGCTTCTTGTCGTGGGTGTGATAGGGCCGGTAGGGCAGCGTGAGCTTGCGATCGAGCTTGCGATGCGAGGCGCGCAGCCAGCCTTGCGCCACCGGGGTATGCGGGTCGATGGCGCCCTGGAAGACCACTTCCTTCAGGTCAGGCGAGAACACGCGCAGGATCAGGAACAGGTCGGCGTCGCGGGTCGAGGAGGAGACGAAAAGCTTGGCGGCGATCGGGCCGGTGATCTCCGTCTCCTCGGCCAACGGCGCCGTCATGAAGGTGAGCCCGTCGCCCATGGCGGCGAAGCTCAGCGTCGCCTTGTTGGTGGCGCGCTCCTCTTTCAGCGATCCCGCCATCGGATGCAGGTAGAATTTCGTCCACTTCGTCCGCTTGAGCGGCCATTCCTGTTCCGCGCGCTCGACGAATTTTTCGCCTGGATGGCGGACCTGCAGCAGCACTTTCGGCCGCTTGTCCCAGCCGTTGTCCTTGCCGTGCAGGACATGATCGAAGAACGCGAGCTGCTGCTCCCGGCCATAGTCGGTATAGAAATGGGTCCAGTGCTCGATGCCGTGCGCCTCGAGCCACTTCTGCTGCGACGCCGCGCGCGCGAAGCCCTCGAAATTGCCGCGCGGATGCAGGCCCTGGCCGCCCCAGTTGGCGGCGGAGAACAGCGGCACCGTGACCTTCGACCACACCGGCGAGCGCGCCCGGTGATAGTCGTCGTCGAGCGGGTGATTGCGGATCTCGTTGCCGAAATCGGCGCGGTTCTTCGCGAGCTCCGCTTCCCCGAGGGTCTGCGGCCCGCACACCAGCTCGCCGTGCACCGGGCTGCGCCTGCCGCGCTCGCCCGCGCCATACTGCACCGTCTTGACCTGCATGTCGTACCAGTTGGCCCAGAAGGTGGAGAGGATTCCGCCGTGATGGGTCATGTCGCGGTACCAGTCGGCCGCGCCTTCCCAGATGCAGATCGCGGCGAGGTGCGGCGGCTGCAGCGAGGCGACATGCCACTGGTTGATGCCGTAGTACGAGATGCCGTTGAGCCCGACCTTGCCGCTGGACCAGGGCTGCGTTCCCGCCCATTCGATGCAGTCGTAGAAATCCTTGGTCTCGCGCGGAGAGAAGTGGTCGATCACGCCCGGCGAGCATCCGCAGCCGCGTGAATCGACGCGCACGCACGCATAGTCGTGCGGGACCCATTTCTCCGGATCCACCACCTCCCAGTTCTGATAGAGGTTGCTCGATCCCGCCGTCACGTCCGGGTGCTTGTCCGCCATGCGCTGCCACGCGCTCGGGTACCCCTCCTGGAACGCGAGCCCCTTGGCGTAGGGACCGTAGCTCAGGATCACCGGGTAGCGGCCCTCGCGCACCGGCCGGAACACATCCGCCTTGAGCACCAGCCCATCGTCCATTTCGATCTCGACGTCCCAATCGATCCGCATGCCGTCGCGCACTTCCGTGCGCGGCTGATGCGTCGCTTTGGCGGTCGATTCCATGCGCAACTCTCCGGCCGACATTTGAGCCGCGACGATCCGTCTCAGCGCGCCTTGCGCCGCGGCGGCCCGCGCCGCACGCGCGCGGTCTTCTCGAGCACGGCGCAGACCGCGGCGGTGTCGTGCATGGCGTGTCCGGCGGAGATCGCCTTCTCGTACACCGGGACGGTCGCCGAGAAGGTCGGGGTCGGGACGCCGAGCGTGCGCGCGTAGTCGCCGATCACGTCCATGTCCTTCTGCCAGACTTTGATCTTCATCGTCGCGTCGTCGTAGTCGTTCTTCACCATCATCGGGGCGCGCAGCTCGAACACCCGCGAGTTGCCGGCGCCGATCTTCACGAGATTGAAGATCTGCTGGGGATCGAGCCCGGCCTTCATGCCGAGCACCATCGCCTCGGCGCTCGCCACGTTGTGGATCGCGACCAGGAGGTTGGCGACGTACTTCATCTTGCTGCCGTTGCCGAAGGCGCCGAGATCGTGCACCCCGCGGGAGAAGCCGAGAAACATCGGCTTGAGCCGCGCGATCGAGCGGCTATCGCCGCTGGCGTAGATCACGATGTCCTTGACCGCCGCTTGCGCGCCCGTTCCGCTGACCGGACAGTCGAGCGGGATATGCCCGGCCTTCTTGAGCGCGCGCTCGGCGCGCACCTTGTCATCGAGCGTGAAGGTGCTGGCCTCGACCACCACGCGAGGGGCGACCTTCGCGCGCACGATCTCGCCGACGACGCTGTCGAGCGCCTTCGGGCTCGGCAGGCTCGTGATGATGGTCGGCGCGCGGCTTGCGAGCGTCGCGATGTCGGGCGCGATCTCGACGCCGGCTTTGGCGAGCGAGCGGTTGCGCTTGGCATCGACGTCGTAGCCATGGACGCGCCACCCCGCGGCGGCGAGGTTGCGCGCGAATGCCCCGCCCATGATGCCGAGGCCGATCACGCCGACCGTGCCCTTCTTGCGTCCCGCCATGTCCCCGCCCTCTATTCCGCCGGCCGTTCGAGATCGGCGATGCTACTAGCACAGGAGATCGTGGGCCGCGCAAGGTGGCTTTCTCTCCCTCCTGGTTTTCGCCTATCGTGCCCGAAGAGTTGGTCGCCCGGAACGGCCGGTGCGAGCAAGGAGACGGAGAACCCATGCAGATCGGAGTAGCCGGCCTCGGCCGGATGGGCGCCGCGATGGCGGCGCGGCTGATCGAGGTCGGCCATCAGGTCACGGTGTGGAATCGCTCGGCCGCCAAGGCCAGGTCGCTGGTCGATGGCGGCGCCAAGCTCGCCGCGAGCCCCGCCGCGCTCGCGAGCGCGGTCGAGACCGTGATCACCTGCCTCACCGATGCCGCCGCGATCGATGAGGTCTATGGCGGCGCGAACGGGGTGCTCGCCGGCGACCTCAAGGGCAAGCTCGTGATCGAGATGAGCACGGTGCGCCCCGGGGTCGAGGTCGCGCTCGCCGAGAAGGTGCGCGCGAAGGGCGCCGCGTTCGTCGAATGCCCGGTCGGCGGTTCGACCGGTCCGGCACGCCAAGGCAAGCTGATCGGCCTCATGGGCGCCGAGCCGGCGGACGCCGCGCGCGCCAAGCCGATCCTCGATCAGCTCTGCCGCCGGCTGGAGCATTGCGGGCCGGTCGGCGCCGGCGAGATCATGAAGTTCACCATCAACATGCCGCTGATGATCTACTGGCAGGCGCTCGGCGAGGCGCTCGCCTTGAGCCGGCCGCTCGGCCTCGATCCGGACCGCGTGATGGATCTCCTGTCCGACACATCGGGCGGCCCCAACGTGTTGAAGGTGCGCGGCGCGACCGTCGCCAAGCAGCTCAAAGGGGCCGACACCGGCCCGGTCACCTTCGACGTCGCGAGCGGCGCGAAGGATCTGCGCGCCATGCTCGCGGAAGGACGCGCGCAGGGCCTCGAATTGCCGCTCGTCGAACGCTCGCTCGCCTGTTACGAAGAGGCCGCCGGCAGCGGGCTCGCCGCCGCCGAGGTCTCGTCGGTCTCGGTCTACTGGTCGGGCCGGAAGCCCCGTTGACCATCGCCATTCGCCCGACTTGTTATGAGTTCTTTCGAGGAGATCCCATGTCCGTGACGCTCGCCCAGGCTTCAATCATCGTCGATGCCGCCCTCAAAAAGGGCCGTGACACGCAATGTGCGCCCTTGTCGGTCGCCGTGCTCGATTCGGGCGGGCATCTGGTCGCGTTCAAGCGCGAGGACACGTCCGGCATCCTGCGGTTCGACATCGCGTTCGGCAAGGCGTGGGGCGCGCTCGGCTTGGGGCTCGGCTCGCGCACCCTGTTCGAGCGTGCGGCGCAGACGCCGCAGTTCTTCACCATGCTGGCGGCCGCGAGCGGCGGGCGCATCGTCACCAATCCGGGCGGCGTGCTCGTCCGCGACGCCGCCGGCAACGTGATCGGCGCGGTCGGCATCTCGGGCGACACCTCCGACAAGGACGAGGTCTGCGCGATCGCCGGCATCGAGGCGGCAGGGCTCAAGGCCGACCCGGGCGGCGCGAAAAAATGACGCGGCGCTACAGCGCATGAACGCTGCGCGGTGCCTGTAACGGGAGGACCATGCGATGAAGATCTTTTCTTTCTGGCGCTCGCTTGCGACCTATCGGGTGCGCATCGCGCTCAATCTCAAGGGCATCGTCCCGGACGAGGTCGTCGAGGTCAACCTCATGAAGGGAGAGCAGCGCGCCGACGCCTTCCGCGCCGTCAATCCCATGATGGCGATCCCGGCGCTCGTCGACGGGGAGGGCCCGGCGATGTTCGAATCCCTCGCGATCATCGAATACCTCGATGAGACGCATCCCAATCCGCCGCTGCTGCCGAAGGATGCGCGCGGGCGGGCGCGGGTGCGCGGGCTCGCGCAGATCGTGGCCTGCGATTCCCACCCGTTGATCGTGCCGCGCGTGCGCGAATACCTCGAGCACGAGCTCGCGCTCGACGAGCCGGCGCGCATGGCCTGGTGCCGTCACTGGCACACCCGTGCGCTCACCGCTCTCGAAGCTCACCTCGGCGCCAAAGAGACCGGCCGCTTCTGCCATGGCGACCAGGTGACGCTCGCCGACATCTGCCTCGCGAGCCAGGCGGCGGGCGCGAAATTCTTCAATGTCGACACCGCGCCGTTCCCGAATTTCGCCCGCATCGCGGAAGCCTGCCAGAAGATCGATGCCTTCGCGCGCGCCCATCCGCTCAAGCAGCCCGGCGCGCCGGCCACCATGTGAGGGCGCGTCCTGGCCCATGCTCAATGCGGCAATCATCGGTCTGGGCTGGTGGGGCAAGCGGCTCGTCCAGTCGGCCGAAGGCTCGCGGGTCATCCGGTTCACGCGCGGGGTGACTCTCGAGCCGGAGCTTGCGCGCGAGTTCGCGAGCCAGAAGGGGTTCGCGATCGGGACCTCGCTCGACGAGGTGCTGGCCGACCGCAGCATCGAGGCCGTGGTGCTGGCGACCCCGCACACGCGCCACCGCGCGCAGGTCGAGGCCGCGGCCGCCGCCGGCAAGCATGTCTACTGCGAGAAGCCGTTCGCGCTCGCCAAGGCGGATGCCGCGGCCATGCTCGACGCCTGCGCGCGCGCCGGCGTGACGATCGCCGTCGGGCATCACTTCCGCCTGATGCCGTCCATGAAGGCGCTGCATGCCGAAGTCGCGAGCGGCGCGTTCGGGACGATCATGCACGCGGAGGGCAACTACAGCCACGACTGGCTGGCGGCGACGCCGCCTGAAGGCTGGCGCGCGGCGCCCGAGGAGAGCCGCGCCGGCGGCATGACCGGGATGGGCATTCACGTCATCGATTGCTTCCGCCACCTCATCGGGCCGATGCGCCGCGTCAGTGCGCTGTCGAAGACCCGGGCGCTCAAGCTCGCGACCGGCGATACCACGGCGGCGCTGGTCGAGTTCGAGAACGGTGCGACCGGTACTCTCGCGACCACGCTGAAGACACCGTTCGTCTGGCGTCTCGCCCTCTATGGCGAAAACGCCTGGGCGGAGAGCGTCAGCGAGACGCGGCTGGTGATCTGCCGCGCCGGCGGCCAGCCGGAAACGCGGGATTTTCCGCCCGCCAATCATTTGGGCGAGAACCTGGAGTCCTTCGCGGAGGCCGCCCTGGCGCGCCGCCCGTTCGCCATCGACCCCGCCGGAATCCTGCAGACCGCCTCGGCGCTCGACGCGGTCTTCCGCTCGGTCGACGCGGACGGCGCCTGGCAGGAGGTCTAGCGCATGTCCCGGCGAAAGCCTGCCCCGGACTTGATCCGGGGTGGCCGCCGTTTCGCCGACAAGGACATGCGCCAATCAATGAGCCCGGGCCGGCGTACCGGAAACGTGTTCGGCGGCAGGCCGATGCGCCGAGGCGTGAACTTGGGATGCAAAGGGCCGGCGATGCGGTTACACCGCCGCTGTGGCCACCCGCCGGCCGCCGTCCCGGCGGGTCGCCGCCGCAATCGCCGCGTGGATGTGCGCCACCTCTGCTTCGAACCGCTCGAGGAAGAGCCGCGCCTGCGCGCTCAGCGTCCGGCGTGCCGGCTGGATCAGCACGAACTCGGCATGCATGGGCGGATCGGCCAACGGATTGACGATGATCTCGCCGCTCGCGATGTCGTTGACCGAGATCAGGCTCGGCAGCACCGTCACCCAGTCGGACCGCGCCACGAACTCGAGCGTGCCGATCATGGCATCCATCTCCAGCATGGCGTCGACCTCGACCCCATGGGTCTGGAAGTAGGTCTCGAGATTGCGCCGCCGCACGTTTCCGGGGCCCGGAACGATCACCTTGAACGGCCGGCAGTCGGCGAGCCGCACCGGCGCGAGCGGAACGAGGCCGCGGCGCGGGCCTGACAGCAGCACCTCGCGATCGCGCACCAGCAGGCGCGATTTGAGCCCGATGCGGCCCTCGAAGGCCGGGACCACCGCGAAATCGAGCTCGTCGGCGAGCACCATGTCGGTGAGCAGGCGGCTGTAGCCCTCGACGATGTGCAGCCGGACGTCGGGATGGCGGGCGAGGAAGTCGTCGAGCGTCGGCCCGAGCACGGCGCGCGTGAAGGTCGGCATCAGCCCGATGCGCAGGTCGCCGGTCACGAAGCTCGCCAGCGCGCGCGCTTCCTCGCCGGCGGTGTCGAGCATGCCGACGGCCTCCACGCAGCGCCGGTAGTAGCGCAGGCCCGCCGGGGTCGGCACCACCCCGGTGCTGGTGCGCTCGAACAGCCTGATCTTCAGGGCGCGCTCCACCGCGGCGACATGCTGGGAGATGCCCGACTGGGTCGCGTTCTCCCGCTCCGCCGCCCGGGTGAACGAGCCTTCCTCACAGACCGCAATGACGGCCCGGACCTGCCGCAGCGCAATCCCGGTCATTAGAAATCCTTATGCCCCGAGCCAGAATATATTAATTCGGTCGGAGCGGCCAACCCGGCTATTCTTGTTTTTAAATGACAATCCGCCGCGCCCCGGGGGAGCGGGCATAAGGAGGAAGAGGATGGGAACGGCGAATTTCGGCCTCACCGGTCTCGATTGGCAGCAGCGCGTCGACTGGCATCGCATGCGCGAGTATCGCATCGAGCGTGCGCGCGCGATGATGAAGAAGCACGGCCTCGGCGCCATGCTGTGCATGTACGACGAGAACGTCCGCTACATCACCGGCACGCTGACCCCGGGCTGGAACAGGCTCAAGCCCGGCCTGCGCTACGCCATGCTGTGCGGCGACGGGCGTCCGATCCTGTTCGAGCAGGGCGACATCGGCTTCCAGATCGAGCGGCATTCGCCGTGGATCCCCAAGGAGAACGTGCGTCACTCCTTCGCCTGGATCAAAGGTGCGGCGGGCCCGGCCTCGACCCAGCAGGTGACGAAGTTCACCCGCGCCGTGCAGCAGGCGATGCGCGACAACGGCGTCGCCGGGCAGAAGCTCGGCGTCGACTTCATCGACATCAACATGATCAACATCTTCCGCGAGAACAACATCGAGTGGGTCGACGGCATGACCCCGATGATGGAGGCGCGCGCCGTCAAGAGCGAGGACGAGCAGGAGTGCTTCCGCATCGTCGGCGCGATCGGCGACGCGACGCACTGGGAATGCATGAAGTTCCTGCGCCCCGGCATCACCGAGAACCAGGTGACGGCGCATCTGATGAAATATCTCTATTCGATTCCCGGAATGGAGGACGTCGAGGACGTCATCGTGTCGTCGGGGCCGAACACCTGGCCGAACTGGCGTAACTTCTCCGACCGCATTATCCAGCCCGGCGACATCGTGTTCATGGATTTGGCCGCGCTCACCTGGAACGGCTACAAATCCTGCTATTACCGCACCTATTGCGTCGGCAAGGAGCCCACCCAGGAACAGAAGGACACCTATTCGACCGCGCTCAAGTGGCTCTACGACTCGATCGGGGCCGTGCGGGTCGGCGCCACGACGCGCGACATCGCGATGAAGTGGCCGTCCGCCATGGAGACCTGGGGTTACGAGGACGAGGATCAGGCCGCCGCCAATCTGTGGGGGCACGGCCTCGGACTGGCGCAATATGACCCGCCGGTGATCTCGCGCATCTGGTCGCTCGATCATCCGATCGAGATCCAGGAGGGCATGACCTTCGCGCTCGAGACCCAGCACGGCAAGCGCTTCCATTACGGCGTGCGGATCGAGGAGATGCTGATCGTCAAGAAGAACGACATCGAGATCGTGTCGAACTTCCCGGTGAAGCAGATCACCGTCGTCGATCCGCTTCCGGGCTATGGCGATCACGTGAAGTAAGGCTTGCGTCCCAACCCTGCGCCCGCCTCGCTCGGCGAGGCGGCTCCGGGACGGGAGGGTGCAGGTCAGTCGCCGGCGACCACTCGCCGGCAGCAGCCGCAGGGGGGAGGCGCCGAGTCCGCGGGCATGAGCGAAGCGCAGCAGCACGTCATTCCCTTGAGCAGCGCGGCCGCCGCCGACGCCGATCGGGTCGGCCCCAAGGCGGCCAACCTCGCGGCGCTCGGCCGCGCCGGACTGCCGACCCCGGGCGGCTTCTGCCTCTCGGCCGACGCCTATCGGGCGCAGATCGCCGCGCTCGGATTGCAGGACCTGGTCACGCGCTTCGGCGCGGCCGACCCCGCCGAGCGCAACCGTCTGTCGGTCGAGATCAGGCTCGGCCTCTACGAGCAGCCGATCGCGCCCGTGGTCCTCGAACCCCTGATGGCGGCCTGGCAGGCGCAGCGCGCCACGAGCGGCATGCCGTCGGCGGTGCGTTCCTCGGCGCTGATCGAGGACCGCGAGGGCGCGAATTTCGCCGGACAGTTCGAGAGCTTTCTCGGCATCGCCGATGAGACCGCGTTTCTCATCGCGGTGCGCGCCTGCTGGGCCGCGCTGTGGACCTCGCACGCCCGCCGCTACATGGAGAATCACGATCTCTCCCCCTCAGACACCGCCATGGCGGTGCTCATCCAGCCGCTCGTCGATGCCCACGCCTCGGGCGGCGGATTGAGCGCGACCGCGGAGGGGCAGATGCTCTTGAGCGCCACCTGGGGGCTTGGCTCGGCGATCGCGCAGGGCGAGGTCGTGCCCGACCGCATCACGCTGTCGCGCCAGGGCTTCCTGCGCAAGAACGAGCCGGGCCGCAAGGATCACCGCGAGACCTGCGGGCACGGCGACGGCGCGGTGCCGCGCGCGGTGCCGAAAGACCTCGTCAGCAAGCCCTGCCTCGATGCCGGTCAGGCGGTGGCGCTCGGGCGCCTGCTGCGCAAGGCGGAAGATGTCCTCGGCACGGAGGTCGAGATCGAGTGGGCGCTCGACGACGCGGGATTCAAGCTCCTGCAGGCCCGCCCGCTGCATCTCGAGCCGATCGTCGTTCCCGACCGGATCTGGCTGCAGCATCCGGGCCTCAATGGCCATCCGGCCGGGATCGGCTGGGGCTCGGGCCGCGCCGTGGTGGTCAACTGCGAATGCGAGCTCTCCCGCGTCGCGCCGGGCGACGTGCTCGTCACCAAGGTGGCGGGACCGGCCCTGAGCCACGTGCTGCCGCGCGTCGCCGGCGTCGTCGCCGAGCTCGGCGGATCGACCTCCCACCTCGCCTCGCTCGCGCGCGAGCGCGGCATTCCCATGGTGCTCGGCGTGCTCGACGCCACGCAGCGCATTCCGGATGGCTCGCAGGTCGCGGTCGACGGGGTCGCGGGCGTCGTGCGGTGGATGCGGTGATGCGCCCCCGCATCTTCGTCACCCAGCCCGTCGCCGAGAGCGCGCTCGCGCGCCTGCGCGCCGTCGCCGACGTCGAGCTCAATCCGGTGTCGATCCGCGTGATGCCCAAGAAGGCGCTGATCGCCGCGGTCCGCAAGCACGATCTGCTGTTCTCGCTGCTGCACGATGTGGTCGATCGCGCCGTCATCGCCGCCAATCCGAAGCTGCGCGCGATCGCCTCGATGTCGATCACGCCCGACAATATCGACGTCGCGGCCGCGACCGCGCGCCGCATCCCGGTCACGGTGGTGCCGCCGATCGTCGCCGAGGCGACCGCCGACATCAATTTCGGTCTGATGCTGATGGTCTCGCGCCGCTTGGTCGAGGGCGATCGCCTCGTCCGCCGGAGCAAGTTCCCGGGCGCGCAGTCGAGTCATCTCATGGGGCCGGGAGTCTACGGCAAGACCATCGGCCTGGTCGGCGGGGGAGGGCGGATCGGCACCGCGGTCGCGCGTCGCGCGCACGGCTTCGGGATGCGCATCCTCTACTGGACGCCGAAGCGCAAGCCGGAGACGCTCGAGCGCGAATTCCATCTCGAATACATGCCGCTCGACCAGCTCCTCGCCGAGTCCGATTTCGTCTCGATCCATTCGCCGCACACGCCGGAGACGCATCACCAGATCGGCGCGCGCGAGCTGTCGCTGATGAAGCCGACTGCGTTCCTGATCAACACCGCGCGTGGGCCGATCGTCGACGAGAAGGCCCTGGTCAAGGCGCTCCAGAAGGGCGCCATCGCGGGGGCCGGCCTGGACGTGTTCGAGCACGAGCCCAAGGTGCCGCAGGCGCTGCTCAAGATGCCGAACGTCGCCCTCACGCCGCACCTCGGCAGCGCCGTCATCGGTGTACGCGAGAAGATGGCCAACATCGTCGTCGACAACATTCTCGCGCTGCTCGACGGCACGAAGCCGCCCAATTGCGTCAATCCGGAGGTGCTTCCCGCTTGAGCGGATGCACGCGCGTTGCTGGCGCACGATTGCGCAAACTTGCTACATTTTCCCCACGGGGTCCTGCGGCGGCCGCGCTCTGCGCGTGCGGTCCCGCGAAAGGAGCGACATCATGGCCCGGCCTCTGATCGCGGTGACAGACAGCGTCTTCCCCTCGCTCGATCCGGCGATGGCCGCGCTCAAGCGCATCGATCCCGAGATGCGCATGGCGAAGAGCAGCTCTCCCGACGACATCCTTGCGGTGGCGCGCGAGGCCGACGGCGTGCTCGTCACCTATGCCAAGCTCTCCGGCGATCTGCTGCGCCAGCTCAAGCGCTGCAAGGTGATCGGCCGCTTCGGTCTGGGCGTCGACAATATCGACATCCCGGTCGCGACCGAGTGCGGCATCACGGTGACCTACGTGCCGGATTATTGCATGCACGAGGTTTCCGATCACGCCATGGCGCTCCTGCTCGCGCTCGCGCGCAAGATCCCGTTTTCCGATCGGCTGGTGCAGGCCGGGCGCTGGGAGATGCCGGCGGTGGTGCCGATCCGGCGGCTGGCCGGCCGCACCCTCGGGCTGGTGGGTTTCGGCAACATTCCGCGCGCGCTCGCCCCCAAGGCAAAGGCGTTCGGGCTGCGGGTCGTCACTCACGATCCGTACGTTTCGCGCGAGGTGCTGGCTGCCGCCGGGGTCGAAGGATTGAGCTTCGACGACTTGCTCGCGACCTCGGATTACGTCTCGATTCACGCGCCGCTGTTGCCGGCGACGCGCGGACTGCTCAACGCGCAGGCCTTCGCCAAGATGAAGAAGGGCGCGCTCCTCGTGAACACCGCGCGGGGTCCGCTGATCGACGAGGCTGCGCTGGTTGCGGCGCTCGATGCCGGCCAGGTCGGCGGCGCGGCGCTCGATGTCGTGACGACCGAGCCGCTCGCCCAGGACTCTCCGCTCAAGGGCCGCGACAACGTCATCCTCACCCCGCACACGGGATTCTACTCGGTGGAGGCGCTCGAGGAGCTGCAGTCCAAATGCGCGAGAGACGTTGCGCGCGTGCTCTCGGGCGAGAAGCCGGTCTACCCGGTCAAGCCGGCCTGATCGACGCTGGATGGCCCGGGATTCTCGGCCGCCAGGTTAGGGGCAAGGGTTCGCCAAAAGCTTCGCCCGGCGCGCCGCCTTGGCGAGCTTCTGGACATCGCCTGGCTTGAGGTAGGTAATGCCGATTTCGTCGTCCTTGCGCCAGACCACCTTGCATTGCCGGATCACGTTGCTCGTGGCGGACATCCGCAGCACGAATTCGTCCGGCACCATATCCACGGCCAGCACCGCGAGCCGCGCGCCGGCATCCGAGACATCCATCAGCGCGCAGTCGCAGATCGGATCCCCGGCGAAGCCGATGATCCGCGCCATGTAGTCCAGCTCCACCCGTCGATGCTTGCGGTTGACGTAGCTCATGCCCCATCTCGCCGGAACGCCGCAGAGCCCGCAGAATACCGGCCCCCTATGAACAACGGCTAAATTTGTGTCGGGAGAATGTAAGGAAAAATTGACCGAATTCCTTAGCGCATGTCCCGGCGAAAGCCTGCCCCGGACTTGATCCGGGGTGGCCGCCGGTTCGCCGATCAGGACATGCGACAATTAATGACTCTGGAAGGATGTTCCGACTCCGCAGGGTCGGAACATCCTCTACCCTCAGGTCTGGCTGCCCGGGAACTGGGTCCGCAGCGGCTTCTCTTCCAGGAAGACCAGCCCCACCAGCACGACCCCGAGGCTGGCGGCGGCGGCATAGAACACGTGGCGGAAGCCCTCCGCCGCTTCGGCGGTCAGCGCCGCGGAGGCCGCGCCTGCGGGCACGTCGCCGAGCACGATCGCGCCGAAGATCGCGATCAGGATCGTGCTGTAGAGCGAGCGGGCGAAATTCATCGTGCCGACCGCGGTCCCGAACTGGTGGGTCGCAACCGTGTTCTGCAGGGTGATCGAGGCGAGCGGAGGAATCGGGCCGAAGCCGATCCCGATCAGCGCCAGCAGGATCTCGAAGGTGAGCGGCGTGAGGCGGTCCGCCAGGACCGCGAGCGTCGTGATCGATGCGATCGCGAGCACGATGCCGACCAGTGGAATGGTCTTGTAGCGCGTCATCCGGCCATAGAACTGGCCGGACACGCCGGCCGACGAGTTCACCGTGACCATCAGCACCATCAGGCTCAGACCCGCACTGGTCGGCGACAGGCCGATCACGCTCTGCAGGTACATGGGCAGGAAGATGTTGAGGCCGACGATCGAGCCCCAGCCGAAGCTGTTCATCATGAAGGCGCAACGCGCCACCGGGTCGCGCAGGATCGAGAGCGGGATCAGCGGCTCGGGTGCGGTGAGCAGGCGCACCACGAAGCCGGTGCCGACCGCGATAGCGAGAGTGGCCAGGGTGAGAATCGGCGGAGAGGTCCAGCCATAGCGTACGCCGCCGAGGTTGAGCGCGAGCATGAACGAGATGCTCGCCGCCATGATCAGCACCGCCCCCAGCACGTCGAGCCGATGATAGCGCTCGTTCCGCGGCAGGCGCCGCAGCAGCGTGAAGGTGAGCGCCAGCGCCACGACGCCCATCGCCATGTTGAGCGCGAAGATCATCTTCCAGTGCAGGTGCTGGGCGATGAAGCCGCCGAGCGCCGGCCCGCAGGCGCCCGCGGTCGTGTAGGTGGCGGAGAAATAGGCGTAGTACCGCCCGCGATCCTTCGGCGCCGTGAGGTCGCCCAGGACGACCATCCCCATCGACGCCATGCCGCCGCCGCCGAGCCCGTGCAGGATGCGCCCGCAGATCAGCACCAGCATGTTGGGCGCCGCCAGGCAGACGATCGAGCCGAGCATGTAGGCGGACAGCGCGATCAGAACCGTCAGCCGGCGGCCGTAGATGTCGCTGACCTTGCCGTACAGTGGGGTGGCCGCCGTCGAGGCGATCAGGTAGGCGGTGACCAGCCATGGCAGGCTGTGCACGTCGCCGAGGTCGCGGCCGATGGTCGGCAGCGCGCTCGCCAGGATAGTCTGGTCGAGCGAGGCCATGAAGACCGGGAGCAGCATGCCCCAGATGACGAGCCGGGTCTCCGCGTGGCTGAGCGTCGCCGGTATCGGATGGGCCTGTGCGTCCACCGGGCCTTACTCCGCGGTCCAGCCGCCGTCGAGCACCAGCGCCGATCCCGTCATCAGGGACGAGGCATCGGAGGCGAGGAACACGATGGCGCCGGTGAGGTCCTCGAGCTGGCCGAGCCGGCCGAGCTTGATCTTGGAAAGGACCTCGTCGCGGAACGCCTTGTTGGCGAAGAACGGGCGGGTCATCGGCGTCTCGAGAAAGGTCGGGCCGATGCTGTTGACCCGGATGTTGTGCGGGGCAAGCTCGACCGCCATCGCCTTGGTGAATCCTTCCATTGCGTGCTTGGTCGCGCAGTAGACGGTGCGCCGCGCCGCCCCCACATGTCCCATCTGCGACGAGACGTTGATGATCGAGCCCGGCTGCTTGGCTTCGATCAGCCGCAGCGCCACCGCCTGGGCGGCGAAGAACGCCGCCCGCACGTTGAGGGAGAAGATCGCGTCGAAGTCCTCGACCGTGACGTCGGGGAGGAAAGCGGGACGGTTCATGCCTGCATTGTTGACCAGGATATGAAACGGCTCGGCGGCGGCGATCGCCGCACGTAACGCCGCGAGGTCGGTGACGTCGAGCCTGAGCGCGTCAGCCTTCTCGCCGCGCGCGCGGATCGCCGCGGCCGCTGCATCGATCTCGGCTTCGGTACGCGCGCAAAGCGTCACATGCGCGCCCATCGCCGCCAGCGCCGAGGCAGCCGCCAATCCGATGCCGCGCCCCCCGCCGGTGACGAGCGCGCGCCGGCCGTCGAGGCGGAAGGAGGGGGTTTTGGTGAGCTCGATGGTCAAAATCGTTTCTTTGCTATTCCCGTCATCCTGAGCTGCGAGCGAAGCGAGCCTCGAAGGATGATCGGCCAATGCCCCGGCCGTCGCCCTTCGAGGCTCCGCCGCTACGCGGCGGAGCGCCTCAGGGTGACGGTGATAGGTTGAAATGACACAACTACTCCGCCGCCTGGGCGTAGCCGACATTGCGCCGGCCATAGCGGCGCACCCGCACATTGGCCTGCTCGGCGTGCCCGAGGAAGCCCTCGAGAACGCACAGTCGCGAACAGTACTCGCCGACCATCGCGCTCGCCTCGTCGGTCAGCACCTTCTGGAACGTGCAAGTCTTGAGGAATTTCCCCACCCACAGGCCGCCGGTGTAGCGCGCCGCCTTCTTGGTCGGCAGGGTGTGGTTGGTGCCGATCACCTTGTCCCCGAAGGCCACGTTGGTGCGCGGTCCGAGGAACAGCGAGCCGTAATTGACCATGTTGTCGAGGAAATAATCCGGGTCGCGGGTCATCACCTGGACGTGCTCGGAGGCGATGCGGTCGGCCTCCCTGACCATCTCGTCCTCGCTGTCGCACACGATCACCTCGCCGAAGTCCTCCCACGCCTTCCGGGCGGCGTCGGCGGTCGGCAGGATCGACAAGAGCCGCTCGACCTCCGCCATGGTGGCGCGTGCCAGCTTCTCCGAATTGGTGATCAGCACCGCCGGCGAGGTCGGCCCGTGCTCGGCCTGGCCGAGCAGGTCGGTCGCGCAGATCTCGGCATCCACGCTGTCATCCGCGATGATCAGCGTCTCGGTCGGGCCGGCGAGCAGATCGATGCCGACGCGGCCGAACAGCTGGCGCTTGGCTTCGGCCACATAGGCGTTGCCCGGGCCGACGATCATGTCGACGCCCGGGATCGTTTCGGTGCCGAGCGCCATGGCGGCGACCGCCTGCACGCCGCCGAGCACGAAGATCTCGTCGGCGCCGCCGAAATGCATCGCCGCGACGATCGCCGGATGGGGGCCGCCGCGGAACGGGGGCGCGGAGGCGATGATGCGCTTCACGCCGGCGACCTTGGCGGTGACGATCGACATGTGCGCGGAGGCGACCATGGGATAGCGGCCGCCCGGGACGTAGCAGCCGATGCTCGCCACCGGGATGTGCCGGTGGCCGAGGATGACGCCCGGCAGCGTCTCGACCTCGAGGTCGCGCAGGGTCTCCTTCTGCTTCTGGGCGAAATGGCGCACCTGGCTCTGCGCGAACTTGATGTCCTCGAGGTCGCGCTTGCCCACCTGGGCGATCGCCTTGTCGATCTCCTGATCGGTCAGCCGAAAACTCTTCGGCTCCCAGTTGTCGAACTTCTTCGACAGCTCGCGGACCGCAGTGTCGCCGCGCGCCTCGACGTCGGCCAGGATCTGCTCGACCGTCTCGCGCACCTTTGCGTCGGCCGCCTTGACCGCGCTTGCATCCATTCCACGCTTGAGATGGCGGGCCATGGAAATCTCCTTCGTTCTTTTTCTTCGTCATGGCCGGGCTTGTCCCGGCCATCCACGCCTTATCTCGCGAAGTCTAGAGACGTGGACCCCCGGGACAAGCCCGGGGGTGACGTCCGGATGCGTGGCACGAGATCCCGGATCGGCGCTTCGCGCCGTCCGGGATGACCGCTACGCGGTCATTTAATCGCCTGCGGGTTGATCGGCGAGCCGGTGCCGCCTGTGATGATGAGCGGCGGGCCGCAGAAGAAGAACTCGTAGATGCCGTCCTCCTCGCAGTCGTCGGCAAGCTCCTTGAGGTAGAAGATCTCGCCCATGCACAGGCCCATGGCCGGGATCACCACCCAGTGCCAAGGCTGGTTCGCCTCGGTGGTCTCGTTCGGCCGCACCTCGACACCCCAGGTATCGGAGCAGATCGCCGCGACCTGCTTGTCCTGGCACCAGTAGCAGTTCTCGAACTTGACCCCCGGCGCATCGCCGCCCGCGTAGCCGCCCCACGTTCCCTCCGAAAGGCAACGTTCCATCTGGCCGGTGCGGATGATGACGAAGTCGGCGCGCCGGATTTCAACGTTCTGCGCCCGCGCGCATTTGTCGAGCTCCTCGTTGGAGATGCTCTCGCCGTCCTTGAGCCAGGGCACGCCGCGGAAGCGCGCGATGTCGAGCAGCACGCCGCGGCCGACCATCTTGTTCCGGGAGTGCTCGATGCCGAGCACGCTCAGCCCGCGCGAGTCGATCAGCTTGGCATCGTGGCCGTTGTAGGCCTTGTCCTCGTAGAACACGTGCCCGAGCGCGTCCCAGTGGGTCGCCCCTTGGACGCAGAGATTGAGCGTGTCGTCGGCGTAACGGATCTTGTTCCAGTCCTGCTGCCCCGCGATGGCGTCGGTGCCGGTCGCCAGCATCTGGTGGATCGGATTGAAGCGGCCGCCGAACAGTCCGGTCTGCGGGCCATTGCGGTCGAGCGGGATGCCGAGCGCAAACACCTTTCCGGTGCGGATGAGCGTCGCGGCGTTGACGATGTCTTCCGGCGTGACGTGGTTGAGGGTGCCGATCTGGTCATCCTTGCCCCAGCGGCCCCAATTCGAGAGCTTCTTGGACGCCTCCTCGATTGCGGCCTTTCCGACTTTGATATTCATCGGACGCTGTCCTCCGTCATCCCTGTCGCTTTTAGGTCGTGGCCGCGATATTGCCGCCGCCGCGGTTACCCGTCTACCGCCGGGACGCGGGGCTGCCAAGCGCCGCAGCTATGCGGTCAGATCTTGTCCAGCGCGGCGAGAATGCGGTCGGGCGTGAGGGGTATCTCGGTGATTACTTTTGCGCCGAGGGGACGCAAGGCGTCGTTGACGGCATTGACCACGCAGCCCGGCGCGCCGGCCGTGCCGGCCTCGCCCGCACCCTTGGCGCCGAGCTCGGAATCGGCGGTCGGCGACACCACATGGCCGACCTCGATGTCCGGCATTTCGCCCGCCATGGGCACCAGATAATCCGCCA
Source organism: Xanthobacteraceae bacterium (assembly GCA_035764045.1). Taxonomy (GTDB): domain Bacteria; phylum Pseudomonadota; class Alphaproteobacteria; order Rhizobiales; family Xanthobacteraceae; genus JAVDCA01. The sequence continues at coordinate 63,213 of DASTZX010000453.1, forward strand.
TGTTGCCATTGAGGAGCTGGCCGCGCGCATCGTAGACGCAGTGCTCGAGCAGCGCTGCCCCGATGCCCTGCACCACGCCGCCCCGCACCTGCTCGTCGACGAGCTGCGGGTTGATCACCGTGCCGCAGTCCTCCACGCACCAGTGCTTGAGCAGCCGGACGAAGCCGGTGTCGGCATCGACCTCGAGCCAGCTCGCCTGGATGCCGTTGGTGAAGGCGAAGGGCCAGCCGCGCGGGACATAGTGCCGCGTCGCCATCAGCTCGGCCTGGAAGCCCGGCGGCAGCGTGTCGGGGCGGAAATAGGCGATCCGCGCCACCTCGTCGAGACCTAGCCGCTCACGGCCGGTGTCGGCGTCGACCACCGCGCCGTTGCGGATGTCGAGGGCCTCGGGCGCGGCCTGCAGGATCGAGCCCGCGACCGCAAGCACGTTCGCCCGCAGGGCCTTGCCGGCCTGCCAGGCGGCCTCGCCGCCGATGCCGGCCGCGCGCGACGCCCAGGTGCCGCCCCCATAGGGAACGTTGTCGGTGTCGCCGGTGATCACGCGCACCTTGTCGAGCGGCACCCCGAAGGCCGTCGCGACGCATTGCGCGACCGCCGCCTCCGCCCCCTGGCCCTGCTCGGTGATCCCGGCATGGCAGAAGATCGCGCCGGTCGCGTCGAGCCGCACCGTCGCGCCGTCCTGGGAGGAGATGCGTGCGCCGCCGACGCCGTAGAAGGCGGCCGAGGGGTTCGTCACCTCGATGAAGCTCGCGAACCCGATCCCGCGATGGATGCCCTGCTCGCGCAGCCGCGCCTGCTCGGCGCGCAGGCCCTGGTAGTCCATCATCGCCACGATCTTGGCGAGGGCGGCATGATGCGACAGCTTCTCGAACTTGAGCCCGGCGGCCGATCCGCACGGATAGGCATCGTCGGGGACGAGATTGCGCCGGCGGAATTCGACCGGGTCCATGCCGATGCGCGCCGCCGCCATCTCGACCAGGTTCTCGGTCACCGAGGTCGCGATCGGATGGCCGACGGCGCGGTATTGGCACATCACGTTCTTGTTCTGAAACACCACGCGCGCTCGGGCCCGGTAGTTCGGGCAGGTGTACGGCCCGCCCACCAGGTTGACGACCTGGTTCGCTTCGATCCCCGAAGTGCGCGGATAGACCGAATAGGGCCCGATGCCGGTGAGGTCGTCGATCTCGAACGCCGTGATCGTGCCGTCGCGCTTGACGCCGATCTTGGCGTGAATCCGGTGATCGCGCGCGTGAATATCGGTGACGAAGCTCTCGATCCGGTCGGCCACGAACTTCACCGGCCGCTTGAGCAGCTTCGAGAGCGCGACGGTCGCCATCTCGTCCGCATAGGTGTGCACCTTGATGCCGAACGAGCCGCCCACGTCCTTGGTCAGCACCCGCACCTGGTGCTCGGCGAGGCCGAGATGCTTGGCGAACAGGTTCTGCATCATGTGTGGCGCCTGGGTGCCCTGGTACACGGTCAGGCGCTGATCGCCCGCGTTCCAGTCGGCGACGGTCGCGCGCGGCTCGTTGGTGACCCCGGTGTGGCGGCCGAAGCGGAACGTCGCCTCGACGACCTCGTCCGCCGTCGCAAACGCCGTGTCGACCTCCCCCGCCTCGTGCTTGCGCTCGAAGGTGAGATTGTCGCCGAGCGACGCATGGATCACCGGAGTCATGGGATCGAGCGCGGTCTCGGGATCCGTGACGGCGGTGAGCTCCTCATAGTCGACGGTCACCAGCTCGCAGGCATCCTCGGCTTCGGCGCGGGACCGTGCCACCACTGCGCAGACCGCCTCGCCCTGCCAGCAGGCGCGCTCCACCGCGATCGCGTGCTGCGGTGCCGACTTGATGCCCTTGAGATGGGTGAGCACGCCGACCCAGGGCGTCATGACCTGCGCCAGCTCCGCCCCGGTCACCACCGCGATGACGCCCGGCGCCTGCCTGGCCGTAGCGCGATCGATCGCCCGGATGCGCGCATGCGCGTAGGGGCTGCGCACGAATGCCACATGCGCCATGCGCGGCAGCGTGACGTCGCTGACATACTGGCCGCGCCCCTGGGTGAGCCGGGCGAGGTTCGGCCGCGGCACCGAGCGTCCGATATAGGAGTTCGGCCGGTCGAGCGCGCTTAGCGCCGAGGGAACGTCGTCGGCGATCTTCATGTCGCGGCCTTCGTCTTGTTGCTCCCCGCCCGCGCCTGCGCTACGGCTTCGACCGCATCGACGATGGCGTGATATCCGGTGCAGCGGCAGTAGTTGCCCGAGAGATGCTCGCGGATCTGTTCGCGGCTCGGCACGCCGCCGCGAGCGAGCAGCGCCTGCGCGGTCAGCAGCATGCCGGGCGTGCAGAACCCGCACTGCAAGGCGTTGCGCGCCTGGAACGCCTGCTGCAGATCGGCGATCGCGCCCGAATCCGCCACGCCCTCGATCGTCTCGACCGATGCGCCGTCGCACTGCACCGCGAGGGTGAGGCAGCCGCGCACGATCGCGCCGTCGAGACGCACCGTGCAGGCGCCGCACACGCCGTGCTCGCACCCGACATGGCTGCCGGTCAGACCGAGATCCTCGCGCAGGAAATCGACCAGCGTCTTGCGCGCGTCGACCCGCTCGCGCACCGCCTCGCCGTTGACCGTGAGCGCGAGATCGCAAAAGCGCTCCGTCACGCTCGCCCTCCCTGAAGCTGCAGCGCGGCCCGGCGCAGCAGCACGCCGGCGAGATGTCGTCGCGCCGCCGCCGACGCCTGCACGTCGTCGGGCGGATCGAGGTCCTGCGCCAGCGCCGCCACCGCGTCCTCGCCGCGCTCCATGGCGGCTTCCGCGGCGCGCGCCCGCACCGCCGTCGCGCCCACGCCGAAGAAGGCAAGGCGCACATCCTTGAGCGCGGCGCCTTCGGCGCGTGCGGCCGCCGCCAGTCCGACGAGCGCATAGTCGCCATGTCGGCGCGCCAGCTCGGCGAATCCGGTGCGGTTCTCTGCGCGCGCTGCCGGCACATGGATCGCCGTGAGCACGTCGCCCGGGCCGAGCGCGGTTTCGAACAGGCCCTTGAAGAAGTCGTCCGCCTTGATCCGCCGGCGCCCGCCCGCGCCCGCGACCTCGACCTCGCCGCCGAGCGCGAGCAGGCAGGCCGGCAGCTCGGCGGCCGGATCCGCATAGGCGATCGAGCCGCCGATCGTGCCGCGATTGCGGATCGCCGGATGGGCGATATGCGGCAGCGCCCGCGCGATGAGCGGCGCATCGCGCGCGATGATGTCCGAGCGCTCCGCCTCGGCATGGCGGACGAGCGCGCCGATGGTCAGCGTGTCGCCCGCGCGCGCGATCCGCTTGAGGTCGTCGAGGGCGTTGATGTCGATCAGAAGTTTTGGCGCGGACAGCCGCATGTTGAGCGTCGCGATCAGGCTCTGACCGCCCGCCAGAAGCCGGGAATCGGCGTACTGCGATAAGAGCGCGATCGCGTGCTCGAGCGATTGTGCCTTGGCAAAACCGAATGGCGCCGGCTTCAAAGGCGCTTCCCCCATGATGTTGTTGGCGTCTATTGTCGCCGAGAACCGCGAGGCGTCAATGGCGCGGGATCGCGGCCCAAGCGCACGGGGATCGAGCACATGGCGGGAGAATTTCACGACAAGATCGTGGTCGTCACCGGCGGCAGCCGTGGCATCGGCCGGGCGATCGCCATCGATTTCGCGCGCGAGGGCGCCCGGTGCGTGCTCGCCTCCTCGTCGGCCGCCAACCTGGCGCAGGCCGCAAAGGCGGTCGCGGCAGCCGGGCCCGAGCCGATGACGGTCGCCGCCGATCTGCGCACGCTCGCCGGCTGCGAGCAGGTGTTTTCCGCGGTGAACGAGCGCTTCAAGCGCTGCGACGTGCTCATCAACTGCGCGGGCGCGACCCGCGCCGGGGACTTCCTGAACATCCCGGACGATGCCTGGCTCGACGGCTTCGCCCTGAAATTCTTCGGCGCCGTGCGGCTGTCGCGGCTGTTCTGGCCGCTGCTCGTGGCGGCGCACGGTCACGTCGTCAACATCATCGGCGGCGCCGCCCGCACGATCGAGCCCGAATTCCTGGTCGGCGGCTCGGTCAATTCGGCGCTGGCGAATTTCTCCAAGGGTCTTTCCCGGCGTGGCATGCGCGACGGCGTCAACGTCAACGCCATCCATCCCGGCGCGACCGCGACCGAGCGGACCGAGACGCTGCTGCGCCTGCGCGCGGAAGCGTCCGGCCGCAGCATCGAGGAGCTGCGCGCCGAGACGATCGCCAAGAGCGGGGTGCGTCGCATGGCCGAGCCCGAGGACATCGCGGCGCTCGCACTGTTTCTCTGCTCCGAGCGCGCCCGCCACATCCAGGGCACCGCCACCGCGGTCGACGGCGGCGGGACGCCCGGCCTCTACTGAGGATCGCCGGCGATCCGGCGCACGATGTCGATCGCGCGCCGCAGCAGCGTCATCGAGGCTTCGAGCGTGCGGAACGCCGCATGCGCCGTGATTGTCACGTTGTCCATCGCGGCGAGCGGGTGATCCGGCTTGAGCGGCTCGGAATGAAACACGTCGAGGCCCGCATGGCGGATCCGGCCGCTCGCGAGCGCCGCGATCAGCGCCTCTTCGTCGACCAGCGCGCCGCGCGCCGTGTTGACCAGGATCGCGCCCGGCTTGATGCGGGCGATGCGTGCGGCGTCGAGCAGGCCGCGCGTCCCGTCATTGAGCGCGAGATGCAGCGAGATCACGTCGGAGGTCGCGAGCAGCGTATCGAGATCGGCCGCGGTGACGCCGGCCTGCGGCCGCGGCGTGCGGTTCCAGGCGACGACCTCCATGCCGATGCCGCAGGCGATGCGGGCGACCTCGAGGCCGATGCCGCCGAGCCCGATGAGCCCCAAGGTCTTGCCCTGGAGCTGCACGCCTTCGCGCGGCGTCCAACTCCCTGCGCGCACGCCGCGATCCATGCGCGCCACGTCGCGCGCGCAGGCCATCATCAGCGCGATCGTGTGCTCGGCGACCGCCGTGTCGCCATAGCCCTTGATCGTGTGCACCGTCACGCCGAGCCGCGCGAGCTCGTCCACGTTCATGTAGCTCGCCGCGCCGGTGCCGAGAAACACGATATGCTCGAGGGTGGGGCACTGCGCCACCAGATCCGTCGGCATGTAGGAGTGGTCGTCGATGCAGACCGTCTGGCCGGCCAGCACGCGCGGCAGGTCGGCGGGCCGGAAGGGCGTGGTATTGACCGTAATCGGCGGATCGTCCGGCTGGATGACGCGCTGCCACACCGGCGCGAGCTGCTCGTTGCAGTCGATGAAGGTCGTCTTCATCCGGTTTGCGAGCCGGAAAGGCCGGTTTTCATGCGGCCGGCTCGCGCGCTTTCATCCGATCTCTGATGTTGTTGTCGTGGATGCGGAATTCGGGATCGATCTCCTGCACCTCGACCGAGAGCACGAACGGGGTGGTGGCGAAGACCTCCTTGAGCTCACCGGAGGCGGCTGCGAACAGGGTCTGGGCGATGAGCTTGCGGGTCTCCGCCGTCCGGCCTTTGGCGACCCGGATCGTGACGTTGACGAAGCCGTTGGCGGGATCGTTGTCGGCGATGCGGTAGTGGTCGCGGCGCTCCGCACGGGTGCGCAGCCCGGCCAGTTCGGTCGCGCCCGTGCGCATCATCGCGTCGTGCAGGGTCGCAAGCAGCGCATCGATCCGGATCTTCGCGTCGAGATTGGCGGAATATTCGCAGATGACATGCGGCATGGAGGGCCTTTCGGGGGGACTTCGGACGCAATCCGGGACGGGGATCGGGATATTGACCCGCGCGAGCGCGGATTTTACCAGTTCCGCCCGCGATGTCGATTGACGCGTCCCCGCGGTCGGCACGCTGCGCGATCCGCTGGTGGACGAGGCGCAAGGAGAGGACGTGGCCCGGGATTTCCGCGCGGCGTGCATCATCGGCTGGCCGGCCGGCCATTCGCGCTCGCCGCTGATCCACAATTACTGGATCAGGCAGCACGGCATTGCGGGCGAATACCGCAAGGAGGCGGTGCCGCCGCAGGAATTCGCTGGCTTCCTGAAAGGGCTGGCCGAGCGCGGCTATGTCGGCGCGAACGTCACCATTCCGCACAAGGAGGCGGCGCTCGCGCTGACCGCGCCTGACGCGCGGGCGAGTGCCGTCGGGGCCGCCAATACGATCTGGCGGGCGGCGGACGGGCTTCGATCGACCAACACCGATGTCGAGGGCTTCCTGCACAATCTCGACGCGGCCGCGCCCGGCTGGGATCGCGGCCTCGAGACGGCGCTCGTGCTCGGCGCCGGAGGCTCTGCCCGCGCGGTTCTGTTCGGGCTGATCGAGCGGGGCGTCTCCCGCATCCATGTGGTGAACCGCAGCCTCGACCGAGCGCAGGCCCTGCGCGAGCGGTTCGGCGCCGCGATCGTCCCGGCACGCTGGGAGGAGGCGGGCGGCCTCCTCCGCACCGCCGGGCTTCTGGTCAATTCCACCTCGCTGGGCATGGGCGGACAACCGCCGCTCGCGATCGATGTCGGCGGTCTGCCGGCGCGCGCCGTAGTCGCCGACCTCGTCTATGCGCCGCTGGTCACGCCGCTGCTCGCGGCGGCGCGCGCGCGCGGACTGGCGGTCGCCGACGGGCTCGGCATGCTGCTCCACCAGGCGGTGCGCGGCTTTGCGCTCTGGTTCGGCGTGACGCCCAAGGTGACGCCCGAGCTGCGCGCGCTGGTCGAGGCGGACCTCGCCCGCGGCTAGGCCGTACAGTCATTAATCCGCGGATGCAGGCGCTTGGGGCCAAGCCGGAATGTTTCGCTCGATCTGACCATGACTGGGTTGAGATAAGCGCGACCGGCGTGGATGCACAGATCGGGGCGCGCTCGCCGTCGGCCGCCCGGCGAAGGCGCGATGCGCTCGTCAACTCGGAAAGATCCGGCGCCCGGCGAGCCGGCTCACGCTGACGACGAGGCCAACCGCGACGGCGTGCACCGTGAGGTCGGTTGCGGCGGCATCGAACGGATGGAAGAAGTTGAGCAGCGTCGCGGCCGCGGCCGCGACCGCGAGCCCGCCGAGCGCGGCGGTCAGGCCCGGCCGCAGCGGGAAGGCGCGGCGCAGCAGCAGAAACAACACGGCGCTCAGCGGGACGGACAGGCCGATGATGGAGATCAGGCAGTCCCTCGCCTCGCTCATCGGCGCGAGGTGGGTGCCGGGCACGATCCAGCCGCGCAGGCACCCGAGACCGCTCGCGCCGATCCACAAGAGCAGCGGCGGCACCGCCAACAGCGCCCAGGCCGGCCTGCGATCCGGCACGCTGAGCTCGAACGCCGCGAACGCGGCGCACGCCGCGGTGAGCGTGGAGCCCACGACCGCGAGCCACATGTCGGGCGCCGCGGCGAGGCGGCGCGCGAGTGCCGGAAGATCGGCGACGGTCGCGAGCGCGGCCGCCACGACGCCCACCAGGCCGAGCCAAATCAGCGCCCGCACGGCGGGCGAAGCGAGCCGCCGCACCGGCCGCAAGCCGGCCGCCAGGCTCTCGATCAGCTCGTCATTCGGCGCGGCGGACATCATCACTCTCCCCGCAGCATGGCGCGCAGGGTCTTGAGCGCGCGATGCAGATTGACCTTGAGCGCACCCTCGCGGCGGCCGGTCACGGCGGCGGCTTCGGCGAGGCTCTTCTCCTCGATCACCAGCCGCTCGACCGCTTGGCGCTGCGCCTCCGGCAGCCGCCCGATCGCGAGCCGCAGGCTGGCGCCCAACTGCGTGTCTTCGAGCACGCCGTCGCTGCGCGCTGCATCGGGAAAGCTCTCATAGGCGAGCGGCAGATTGAGCTCGCGCCCCCAGCGCCGGCTGTCGCTGCGCAGCACGTCGATTGCGCGGCGCTGCGCGATGGCGTTGAGCCAGGCCGTGAAGGAGCGCTGCGGGTCGTAGGTCTGCATCGCGCGATGAACACTGAGCAACGTTTCCTGCACCACGTCGTCGACGCGGCCGGGCGAGACGCCCCTCTTGCACGCGAGTGCCTGCACGAGGCCGACGCATTCGCGTAGCAGGGTGCGATAGGCGGTGGCGTCGCCCGCCTGGGCGGCCGCCATCAGGGCGCCGCGGCGGCGATCGCCCGCGTTCGTCACCGTCTCGGCAGCTCCCATGCGGCGGCTCTCCTTGCGCCCAGCATCGGGAGCCGGTCCATACCATGTGGCGGATGGCGCGAGCATCACTATGTCGAGAGCCGTCATCGCGGTCCATAGCGGACGATCACGAACCGCTGAACCAGTTGTAGCCCTGGTCCTCCCAGTAGCCGCCTGGGTAATCATTGGTCACGAAGATGGCCGTGATGTGCTTCGGGTTCTTGAATCCGAGCTTGGTCGGCGCGCGCAGCTTGAGTGGGCTGCCGTACTTGGGCGGCAGCGCCTCCTCGCGCCAGTCAAGCGCCAGCAGGGTTTGCGGATGCAGCGCCGTGGCCATGTCGATACTCGAATAATAGTCGTCGGCGCAGCGGAAGCCGACGTAGGGCGCGCGCAGATCGGCGCCCACCCGTTCCAGGAAGGTGCGGAACGGAACGCCCGCCCATTTGCCGATCGCGCTCCAGCCTTCGACGCAGATGTGGCGCGTGACCTGGCTCGCGTGCGGCAGCATGCGCAGCTCGGCGAGCGACCACGGCCGCTTGTCGGCGATGCGGCCTGAGAGCTCGAGCCGCCAGCTCGCCGTGTCGATTCTCGGGGCGCGCGATTCCGGATAAAACGCGTTGAAGGGAAACGGCTGCGTGATCGCGCTTTCCGGAAACGTCGGCGCGAGCCGCGCCGGATCGAACAGCGCCGCCTGCACCTTGTCGTTCCAGCGCGACATGCGTCCGAGCAGCCGGTCGGTGGCGTCGTCGTCGGTGAGATCGCAGCCGCCGAGCAGGACCAGTGCGCCGAGCGAGAGGCCCTTACGCAGAAAGGATCGGCGTTCGAGCGAGCGCAATTCCGGCTCGAGGTTTCGCTTGTGCGATTTGAGGTTCATCGCAGCACCTCCACGGCGCGGGCCGGGCCGGCCGCACGCTCGAAGATCATGGGAAGAAGCGTTTTCGGTACGAGCGCGACCAGTGCGAGATGCACGACGATGAAGCCGACGATGCCGCACATGGCGGCGAAGTGCACCCGGCGCGCACCCTCGTAGTCGCCCATCAGCGCGGCGAGCGCGTGGAATTGCACAGGCTTCCAGACAGCGAGGCCGGACAGAACCGCGGCGCAGATGAGCGCGAGCACCGTCACGTAGGCGAGCCGCTGCACCGCGTTGTAGGCGCCCGGAGTGTGCGCAAGCCGCAATCGCAACGCCGCCGCAAGATCGCGCCGCACTTCCTTAAGATCGAGCGGTCGGAAATGGCGGCCGAAATGGCCAGACACGAATCCGTAGGCCAGATAGACGATACCGTTGCCGACGAGCAGCCACATCGCCGCAAAGTGCCAGGCGAGCGCGCCGCCGAGCCAGCCGCCGAGCGTGGCCCAATGCGGAATTTCGAAATCGAATAGCGGTGAGGCGTCGAAGATGCGCCAGCCGCTCAGGATCATGCAGGCGATCGCAAACGCGTTGATCCAGTGGGTGATCCGCACCACTAGGGGATGGATCGGTCTTGCGCCCGGCGCCATGCTCTGCCTCCTGTTTGGGCACGGGTGTGTGCCGTCGCGCCTGTTACGGCCGAGAGCGGCGCAAAGTTACAGGGACAACCGGCAACACGAAAACGTGAGCTGGCCGCCTGGTCGCCGCCGGACTCGATTTTCGCTTCCGATCACGTTCCGGTGAACGTGATGCCTGCCACGCGCGCGGCCGTAACCGACGGCAAGGCTCGACCGTAAGGACGTGCGCGGCGGGATTCGCCCGTCGCATGTCGACAAAACTCAGCAGCAAAGGATTCGAACCATGGTCATGAAGCTCGTTCTCTCTGCCCTGTCCGCCGTCGCCGTCGCCGCCGGCCTCGCGTTCGGCGCGCCCGCGCTCGCGCAGACCAAGACCGACGCCATGTCCAACGACAGCATGTCAAAGGACGGCATGCCGAAAAGCGGCATGGCCAAGGACGGGATGAACAAGGACTCCATGTCGAAGGGTTCGATGTCGAAGGGTTCGATGTCGAAGGATTCGATGTCGAAGGATTCGATGACGAAAGACAACATGTCCAAGCAGTCCAAGGACACGATGAAGAAGTAAGTGGCGGTCTCGGGCCGGCCATCGCCGGCCCGAGACGTTCGACATGGAGAGCCTGGCGGCGCAAGGCGCGAGATGCTGCGGGCCCCAGGTCCCGAACGAATGTGCGGACGTGACCCGAAGGGGCTTGGCAGATGGCAGGACCGGCGGCAGAGATAATCTGATCGGAAATGAGGGTTTGGCCGTCGAAGCCACGTCGCGGCGGCCGGAAATTCCCCTCAACGGGAGGAGCCAACGATGACCAGGTCCATTCTGTGTTGCGTCTCGGCTCTCGCTCTCATTGCGGCGGCCCCGGCCGCCCATGGCGAACAGCGCGGCCACGACAAGCGCGTTTCGCCCAGTGCCGCTTCGTCACGAAATTCCACGCGCGAGGATTGCGAAACCCGAATCCAGAAGCTCGATGCATCGCAAGCCGAGGGCGAGGAGCGCCTCGCCGAGAAGAATGAGGTGATCGGCCACTGCGCCGCCGCATACGAGCACGACAAGACGATCCAGCGGCTGGTGAACGAGTGCGCGAAGTATGAGGAACAGCCTGTCGTGAAGCAGCAGTCCGTCGCCGAGTGCCAGCTCGCCGCCTTCAACTATGCCAGCGCCTTGCACACACTGAAAACGGAGTACCGGAAGTAGGGACCCGACCGTCCTTCGCGAACGCTAATGTCCGGCGAGGCGGTAGCGCAGGACGTCCGCCAGAAGCGGCGGCAAGGCCATCGCGCTCGACAGGTCGTCGGTCGGCAGCGCGACCAGGATCGAGCCCAGGACCGCTGCGCCCGCGCCGACGAGCACGGCCGTGTTCATGACCTCGTGGTCGCGATTGATCCACTGCGAGAGGAAGAGCCGGAAGACCAGCGACAACTGCAAGATCGGCGTCACCACGATCAAGGGGGCGACCGCCAGCGAGGCGTAGACGAAGGCCTGTGATATGGCGACCAGCACGGCGGCCCCCAGGAACCAGGGCGCGTTTTCCGGCTTCATCCCCTTGATGTCGCGCCACGAGCCGGGCTTGAGCACCACCAGCACGAACACCAGCGTCGCAGCCCCATAGGCGATGCAACCCCCGGCCACCGCACTGGCGACAGGCGCGTGAAGGAAGGCTTGGCGAGCCATCAGAGGCGAGGTGCCGTAACACATCGCCGCGGCCGCGCCGAAGGCGTAACCGGAGAGCACGCGCGGCTGGAAGGTCGGCTTCGGGGCCGGCGCCGCGATCTCTTTCGGTGGCGGTGAGGCGAACGTCTTCCGAGCCTCGCCGGCCTTGCTCTGTGTAATGAAGGAGCCACCCAACATCATGGCCGAACCGATCGCCTGTAGGACGGTGAACGTCTCGTGCAGCGCCACGACCGCCAGCAACATGGCGAACGGCACCTGCAACTGGACCACCGGGGCGGCGAGGTTCACGCCCATGAGCTGGTTGGATTTGTAATTGCAGTAACGGCCCATGACGAAATGCACGATGCCCTGGCCTGCGAGCCAGACGGCCGCCGCCCTCGGGAAAGCCGCGACCTGGTCCAGGGCGCCGAACGCGGCGGTCATCACCAGGAAGGACAACGCGCCTATTGGCACAGTCAGGGCCATGCCTTGCAGCACGCTGCCCGTCACCACCCCGCGGCGCATCATCACGTTGTTGAGCGAAAAGGTGAACGCGCCGAGAGCAGCGTAAAGGATTCCGAGCAAGAGACCTCCCCAGGACGACAGCGCCTTCGTCATACCGGCTTGTCGATTTCGACGGCAAGACCCACGCTGCCGTTCTGGGGCGGCAGCGCTTCGGTCGGCATCCGATTTATGCGTCCATGCCCTAGGCTCCCGGCGCCCGAATGCTCTACCATCCGCGCAAAGCCCGGGAGGAGTGTGATGCGTGGTGTTCGACTGATCCTGTTGCTGTTGGCCGTCATGGCGCCGGCCGCGGCGCGCGCGGAGTATCCGGACCGGCCGATCCGGTTCATCGTGCCCCAGGCGGCGGGCAGCGCGACCGATACGGTCGCGCGCATCCTCGCGGCGGAGCTCACGCGCGAGCTGGGCGGCGCGCAGATCCTGGTCGACGACCGCCCCGGCGCCGCCCTGACGCTCGGTCTCGACCTGGTCGCCAAATCCCCGCCCGACGGCTACACGATCGGCATGGGGCCGATCGGCGCGCTTGCCATCACGCGCCACATGGTCGGCCGGCTCCCCTATGACATCGAGCGCGATTTCCAGCCGATCGCGCTCGTCGTGCGCGGCCACCTGCTGCTCGCGGTGACGCCCTCGCTGCCGGTCCACTCGGTCGCCGAGCTTATCGCCTACGCGAAAGCCAATCCGGGCAAGCTTTCGAATGCCTCATCGAGCAACGGCTCGCCCGGCCATGTGGGCGGCGAGCTGTTCAAGTACATGACCGGCACCGACATCGTGCACGTGCCGTACAAGGGCGGCGCCCCCGCGATCAACGACCTGATCGCGGGACGCGTGCAGCTGATGTTCGAAAGCCTCAACTCGATTGCGCCGTTCGCCCATGCCGGCACCGTGCATGCGCTCGCCGTCGGCAGCGATCACCGCTCTGCGGCCTTTCCCGAGCTGCCGACCATCGCCGAAGCCGGCGTGCCGGGCTACGAGGCCGGCACCTGGACCGGGGTGATCGCGCCTGCCGGCGTGCCGCGGCCGGTCACCGACAAGCTCAACGCGGCGATCAATCGCGCCATCCTCTCGCCGACCTTCACGGAGCGTTTCTCCAAGATCGGCGACGAGCCCGCCGGCGGAACGCCGGAGGATTTTGCCAAGGTGATCGCGGCCGATTCGGCCAAATGGGCGGACGTGGTGAAACGCTCGGGCGCGCGGATCGAGTGAAATTCAGCCCGTCCATGCACGCGCTTGTCGCGGGCATCCACGTCGTGTCGCTCGGCAGCGATCGTAGGGTGGGCAAAGGCGGCCCGTGCCGTCGGTCTTGATGCACCACGTGGCTCCGCCGTGCCCACCCGTCCTGGCGCAGACTCGCGTGGGCACGGCGGGATGCCGACCGTGCAAATCCGCCGATGTCTCGGCCGCCTTCGCCCACCCTACGAAGCGCGCGTGAGACACTCACCCGTGCTTGATGAAGGTGCCGTTGCGCAGCTCGGTGACGGCCTGTTGCAGCTCGGTCTTGGTGTTCATCACGATCGGCCCGTACCAGGCGACCGGCTCCTCGATCGGCTTGCCGGAGACCAGGAGGAAGCGGATGCCCTCGTCGCCCGCCTGGACGGTGACCTCGTCGCCGCGGTCGAACACCACGAGCGAGCGGTTGCCGGTCCGCTCACGCACCAGAGTCTCGCCGGCCGGCGTCTCCTTCTCGGTCAGCACGCCGAACGGCGCTGACGCGGCCGCAAACGTGCCGGAGCCGTCGAACACATAGGCGAACGCGTGGCGATCGGTCTCCACCGCCAACGTCTTGCGCTTCCCTGGCGGGACCCAGATGTCGAGATAGCGCGGGTCCGCCGCCACCCCTTCGACCGGCCCACGCTTGCCCCAGAACTCGCCGCAGATCACCCGCGCGCGCGTGCCGTCGTCGTCGACGATCTCCGGGATGTCCGCCGCCTTGATGTCCTGGTAGCGCGGCGCGGTCATCTTCAGCCGTGACGGCAGGTTGGCCCACAGCTGGAATCCATGCATGCGGCCTCGTGTATCGCCCTGCGGCATTTCCTGATGCAGGATGCCGCTACCGGCGGTCATCCATTGCACGTCCCCGGCGCCGAGCGCGCCCTTGTTGCCCAGGCTGTCGCCGTGCTCCACGGTCCCGGCCAGCACGTAGGTGATGGTCTCGATCCCGCGGTGCGGATGCCACGGAAAGCCGGCGCGGTAATCGTCCGGCCGATCATTGCGGAAGTCGTCGAGCAGCAGGAAGGGATCGAATTCCTCGGTCTCGCCGAAGCCGAACGCGCGGCGCAGCCGCACCCCGGCCCCCTCGATCGCGGGCTGAGATTCGATGATCCGTTTGACGGGCCGGATGGACATGGCGGTCGCCTCGGTTTGTGACAGGAACGTCATGTGGGCACGCGGCGCCGGTTCGTCCAGTCGGCCCCGCGGTCGGGCCATCGACCACACGCAATCGTGTCGCGGATTGGCCGTCAAACTGCTAAGAAATGGGATTATCCGGGGTGCGCAGAACGCCCGGAATAGCCGTCCCGGGCCGGGGTTGGTCTTCGGGGTCGGTGCCAATGCTGCGGTCGAATCCGCGCTCTCGGGAGGTTGTCATGCATCAGTTCGGACGGGTGGCCGCCGCGGCCGCCGTTTTGGGCTTCATCGCCACGGGGTTCGCGGCCACGGCTTGGGCTCAGCAGCCTGGCCGCATCCGAGGTCAGATCGAAAAGGCCGACGGGCCGATGCTGACGCTCAAGACACGCGACGGCGGCACCCTCGGCGTGAAGCTCGCCGACGACGCGCGGGTGTCCGCACTGGTCAAGGCCTCCCTCGCGGACATCAAGCAGGATACCTTCATCGGCATCGCCGGCATGCCCGAGCCGGACGGCAGCATCAAGGCTTTCTCGATCCACATCTTCCTTCCCGCGCAGCGCGGCGTCGTCGCCGAGCGGCACGGTCCCTGGGATGCGAAGCCCGGCAGCACGATGACCAATGCCGTCGTCGGCCAGAAGGTCACCGCGAAGGACGGCGAGACGCTGACCGTCAAGTACAAGGACGGGGAGAAGAAGGTGGTCGTCGGACCCGATACCGCGATCGCCGCGGTCGCGCCCGGCAACAAGGACGAGCTCAAGCCGGGAGCGCAGATCATCATCATGGCGTCCGACAAGCAGCCGGACGGTTCGGTGGTGGCGAAGACCCTCTATGTGGGGCGCGGCCTCACGCCGGCGATGTGAAGCAAGACGGAAAGAGCAGCCGGCGCACCAAGTCGTCGGCGCAAAACGGAGGAAGACGATGAGAATGACAGGATTCGCGGCAATTGCCGCCGCACTCGCGATTGCGGTCGCATTGCCCGCCGCGCGCGCGCAACAGGCGAAGCCCGTGCACCTGCGCGGCACGATCGAGAAGGTCGACGGCAATACGCTGAGCGTGAAGCTGCGCGATGGCAGCGCCAGCACCGTCAAGCTCGCCGACAACCCGCGCATCACGGCGATGACCAAGGCTCAGCTCTCCGACATCAAGGATGGCTCGTTCATCGGCGTCACCGCGATGCCGCAGCCGGACGGCAGCCAGAAGGCCATGGGTCTTCATATCTTCATGGATGCCCAGCGCGGCGTCGTGCCGGCGAATTTCACCCCCTGGGATCGCGAGCCGGGCAGCACCATGACCAATGCCGACGTCGCGACCAAGGTCGAGAGCGTCGATGGCCAGACCCTGACGGTCAAGTACAAGGACGGCGAGAAGAAAGTGATCGTGCCGCCCAACACGCCGGTCGTCCGCTTCAATCCGGGCAACAAGGACGATCTCAAGCCGGGCGCGCAGTTCTTCATCGTCGCGGCGACCAAGCAGGACGATGGGTCGTACACCGCGCCCGCCATCAATATCGGCCGTGACGGCGCGCGCCCGCCGATGTGAGCGAGCAAACCCGAAAGTCGAGGAATGACATGAGGTCTCTGAACCTGCGCCTCGTGGCGGGCGCCGCCGGCCTTTTGGCGGCCGCCGGCCTCTCCTGCGCCTATGCGCAACAGCCGCAGACCGTGCGCATTCGCGGCACCATCGCGAAGGTCGACGGCAACAGCGTGGTGGTGAAGCCCGCCGAGGGCAGCGACGTCACGCTGACGCTCACTCCCGATGCCCGGATCGTGGGCGTCGTGAAAGCGAGCCTCGCCGACATCAAGCCGGGCTCCTTCGTCGGCAGCGCCGCGATGCCTCAGCCCGACGGCAGCCAGAAGGCGCTCGAGGTGCACATCTTCGCTGAATCCCAACGCGGCACCGGCGAAGGCCATCGGCCCTACACCGTCCCCAACAGCACCATGACCAACGGCACGGTCGGCGACATGGTGACGGCGACGGACGGCGGGACGCTGACCGTCAAGTACAACGGCGGCGAGAAGAAGATCGTGGTGCCGCCGAATGTGCCGATCGTGCGCTACGAGGTCGGCCACCGGGGCGATCTCAAGCCGGGTGTCCACGTCACCGCGCTCAACGCGGTGAAGAAGCCGGACGGATCGATCGAGGCGCCCCGCCTCAATGTCGGCCGCGACGGCCTCGTGCCGCAGTAGCCGGCGCGGGTCGCTCGCGCATTCGACCCACCCTGATCCTGAGAACCCGCCTTCGCCAAGGCTTCGGCGCGGCGTCTCGACTGGTCCGCCGTAGCCCGAAGGGCGAAGGCGGAAGGGCGAAGGCGGAAGGACGAGGGTGGGTCATCAATGTCGCATCTTGCGAGCGCGGTCGCAGGGCGAGCCTTGCGCTGCATGCGGCTAGTGCGGCCGCTCCGCCGGCCCATCTCGTCTGCTGGTTGGTTGTGGCCACCGCCCTCTGCCCGGGATTTGCGCGGCCATCGCGCGAAATTTGCGCACCCGCCCGACGTCGATTGCGCCTAAGCTGATCAAAT
>DASTZX010000454.1:0-14956 GCA_035764045.1 Xanthobacteraceae bacterium
AGAGGAGAGACCTGATGAAGCCGTTGAAGATCCTCGCAGCGCTGGGAGCGCTCGCCGCGATCTCGACAGTGACGGCCACGGCAGCCGACATCACGGGCGCCGGCGCGACCTTCCCGTATCCGATCTACGCCAAGTGGGCCGACGCCTATAAGAAGCAGACCGGGATCGGCCTGAACTATCAGTCGATCGGCTCGGGCGGCGGGATCAAGCAGATCGAAGCCAAGACGGTCACGTTCGGCGCCTCCGACATGCCGCTCACGGCGGACGATCTCAACAAGAAAGGCCTCATCCAGTTTCCGACCGTCATGGGCGGCGTGGTGCCGGTCGTGAACATTCCGGGCGTCAAGTCGGGCGACCTCGTCATCGACGGACCGACGCTCGCCAAGATCTATCTCGGCGAGATCACCAAATGGGACGATCCGGCGCTCAAGAAGCTCAATCCCAATGCCAAGCTGCCCTCGCAAGCGATCGCGGCAGTCCACCGCTCGGACGGCTCCGGCACGACCTTCATCTTCACCAACTATCTCATGAAGGTGAGCCCGGAGTGGAAATCGAAAGTCGGCAACAACACCTCGGTCGAGTGGCCGGTCGGCCTGGGCGCCAAGGGCAACGAAGGCGTCGCGAACAATGTGAGCCAGACGCGAGGCTCGATCGGCTACGTCGAGACCGCCTATGCGAAACAGAACAATCTGACCACCATGAAGATGGTCAACAAGGAGGGTAAGACCGTCGCGCCGACGCCGGATGCCATCCAGGCCGCGGCCGCCAATGCGGATTGGGTCGGCACGCCGGGGTTCTATGTGCTGTTGACCGACCAGCCCGGAGCAACGTCGTGGCCGATCGCCGGCGCGACATTCATCCTGGTCCACAAGCAGGTGCAGGACGCAGCCTCCGTGCATGAAGCCCTCAAGTTCTTCGAGTGGGCGTATGCCAACGGCGGCAAGATGGCGTCAGACCTCGACTACATTCCGATGCCCACCAAGGTCGTCGGTGCGATCAAGAAGGTGTGGGCGAGCGACATCAAGGATTCGAGCGGCAAGCCGATTTTCGCCGCCTCGAATTGAGCCTGAGCGGCCCCCGGCGAGGCGCCGTGAGGCGCCCCTCCTTTGCGCCGCAACTGGCATTTCTGATCGGGTAGGAAACATCCTTGTTCTGCGATCCGAAGCCCGTTCCAATGCCTCGCTGGACCGATCGGCCTCGCGACGGGGACCCGCATGGAACTGCCCGCCAGGAGACGCCCCGTGGTTGACGCCACATGGCGAGGCGCGGCGGTCGCCCAGCCGGTCGCGCGTTCGCGCGCCCCGACGTTGCGCAAACTGCGGCTTACCGACACCGCCTTCCACCAGATCACGCGCCTGGCGGCCTTCGCCGTGCTGCTCATCCTGGGAGGCGTGATCCTCTCGCTCTCGATCGGCGCATGGCCGGCGCTCAAGACTTTCGGGTTTTCATTCCTGATCGAGCAGCGCTGGAATCCGGTCACCGAGAAGTTCGGCGCGCTCGCCGCGATCTACGGCACGGTCGTGACCTCGTTCATCGCCATGCTGATCGCGATTCCGGTCGGACTTCTCATCACGCTGTTCCTCACCGAGCTCTGTCCGATGTGGTTGCGTCGCCCGATCGGCATCGCGATCGAGCTGCTCGCCGGCATCCCGAGCATCATCTACGGCATCTGGGGGCTGTTCGTGCTCGCCCCGTTCCTGCAGCGAACGCTCCAGCCGGCGCTGATCGACGCCTTGGGGCCGATCCCGCTTCTGTCCGACCTGTTCGCGGGCCCGCCCTACGGCATCGGCATGCTGACCGCCGGCCTGATCCTCGCGATCATGGTCCTGCCGTTCATCACCTCGGTATCGCGCGACGTCTTCGAGGCCGTACCCTCGGTGCTCAAGGAGGCGGCCTACGGGCTCGGCTGCACCACCTGGGAGGTGGTGCGCTACGTCGTGCTGCCCTATGCCCGGGTGGGAGTGATCGGCGGCGTCATGCTCGGGCTCGGCCGCGCGCTCGGCGAAACGATGGCCGTGACATTCGTGATCGGCAACGCGCACCGCATCTCGGCGTCGCTGCTCGCCCCGGGCACGACCATCTCGGCGACGATCGCCAACGAGTTCACCGAGGCGGTGGGCGACCTCTATACCTCTTCACTGATCGCGCTCGGCCTCATCCTGTTCGTGATCACGTTCATCGTTCTGGCGGCGGCACGCTATCTGCTGTTGCGGATCGAGCGGCGGATCGGGTGAGCCGATGATGGAGCTCTACCAGCGCCGCCGGCTGCGCAACCGGATCGTGATGGTGCTTGCCTTCGGGGCGACCGGTCTCGGGCTCGGCTGGCTCGCAATCATCCTGGGGACGCTGGTGTTCGAAGGGGCGAGCGGCCTCTCGCTCGCAGTGTTCACCGAGACGACGCCGCCCCCCGGGTCGGACGGCGGGCTGCTCAACCCGATCGTCGGCAGCCTGATGATGACGGCCGTCGCGGTTGCGCTCGGCACCCCGATCGGGATTCTCGCCGGCACCTACATGGCGGAGTACGGCCGCTTCTCGCGCATCACTCACGTGGTGCGCTTCATCAACGACATCCTCCTGAGCGCGCCGTCGATCGTGGTCGGCCTCTTCATCTACGAGGTCATGGTCGCCCCGATGGGCCACTTCTCCGGGCTTGCGGGGGCGGTGGCATTGGCTGTCCTCGTCATTCCGGTGGTGGTGCGCACGACCGAAGACATGCTGTTGCTCGTGCCGAGGGAGCTGCGCGAGGCCGCCGCCGCGCTCGGCATGCCGCCCGCCTATGTGATCGGAAAGATCGCGTACCGGGCCGCGCGCGCCGGGATCATCACCGGCGTCCTGCTCGCCGTCGCGCGCATCAGCGGCGAGACCGCGCCCCTCCTCTTCACCGCGCTGAACAACCAGTTCTTCAGCGCCAACCTCAACGCGCCCTTGGCGAGCCTGCCGGCGGTCATCTTCCAGTTTGCGCTCAGCCCCTACCACGACTGGCAGAAGCTCGCCTGGACGGGCGCGCTGATCATCACGATGGCAGTGCTGGGCTTGAGCATCGTGGCCCGCACGCTGGCATCGTCGAGGAAAACATCGTGAGTCTCGCAGTGGACCGCTACGCAATCCCGGTTCCGCCGATCCAGGGGGCATCCGCCCCGCCCGGCGCGCTGGTCGAGAAGATCGCCACGCGACAGCTGAACTTCTTCTATGGCGCCAACCGGGCGCTCAAGGACGTCAACACTCCGCTCTACGCCAAGCAGGTGACCGCCTTCGTCGGCCCGTCGGGCTGCGGAAAATCGACGCTGCTCCGCGTGCTCAACCGCGTTTACGATCTCTATCCGAACCAGCGTGCCGAGGGCGAGGTGCTGCTCGATGGCGAAAACATCCTCTCGCCCACTCAGGACGTGAACCTGCTGCGCGCCCGGATCGGCATGGTGTTCCAGAAGCCGACGCCGTTCCCGATGTCGATCTACGAGAACATCGCCTTCGGCGTGCGGCTCTACGAGCGCCTGGGCCGGCAGGAGCTCGACGGTCGGGTCGAGCAGGCGCTGCGCCGCGCGGCGCTGTGGGACGAGGTCAAGGACAAGCTGGCCGCGAACGGCTTGAGCCTCTCGGGCGGCCAGCAGCAGCGCCTGTGCATCGCACGCACCGTGGCGGTCAAGCCCGAGGTCATCCTGCTCGACGAGCCGTGCTCGGCGCTCGACCCGATCTCCACCGCCAAGGTCGAGGAGCTGATCGACGAGCTCAAGCACGACTATACGATCGCGATCGTCACCCACAACATGCAGCAGGCCGCGCGCGTGTCCGACTACACCGTTTTCATGTATCTCGGCGAGCTGGTGGAATTCGGAACGACCAGCAAGATGTTCACCACCCCCACGGACCGCCGCACGCAGGACTACATCACGGGGCGCTTCGGCTGAGCCGGAAGCGATGCGAGGACGGTGACATGACCATGTCGGAACACACGATCAAGGCTTTCGACGCCGATCTGCAGGATCTCACGCGTGTGGTTGCGGAGATGGGCGGGCTGGCGGAGCGCCAGATCGCCAAGGCCATCGAGGCGCTCGACAGGCGCGACCCGGCGCTCGCCGACAAGGTGATCGCGGAGGACGCGAAAATCGACGCGCTCCAGCGCGAGATCGAGGAGAAAGCGGTTCTCACCATCGCGCGGCGCCAGCCGATGGCGGTCGACCTGCGCGAGATCGTGGGCGCACTGCGCGTCTCGAACGACCTCGAGCGGATCGGCGATCTCGCCAAGAACATCGCCAAACGGGTCGGCGCGCTCGAGGAAGATTTCGGGTCTCAGCAGGTCATGCGCGGCGTCGAGCACATGGCCGACCTCGTGCTCGCCCAGGTCAAGGACGTGCTCGACAGCTTCGCGAACCGGGATTCGGCCAAGGCGCTGGCGGTCTGGCGCAACGACGAGGAGATCGATGCGGTCAACAACTCGCTGTTTCGCGAGCTCCTGACCTACATGATGGAGGACCCGCGCAACATCAGCTACTGCATCCATCTGCTGTTCTGCGCCAAGAACATCGAGCGCATGGGCGACCACGCCACCAATATCGCCGAGACCGTCTATTTCATCGCGGAGGGGCGCACGCTCGCGGAAGAGCGCCCCAAGGGCGACAATACCGCCAGCACCAAAGTCCCGTTCCGCAATTGAGGGCATTGCGATGACGGCGCGCATTCTCATCGTCGAGGACGAGGAGCCTCTGACGCTGCTCCTGCGCTACAATCTCGAGGCGGAAGGTTATACGGTCGACGCCTCGCCGCGCGGCGACGAGGCCGAGCTGCGGCTGAAGGAGACCCCGCCCGATCTCGCGGTCATCGACTGGATGCTGCCGGGTCTCTCCGGGATCGAGCTCGTTCGCCGGCTGCGCGCCAGGCCGGAAACGCGCCGGCTGCCGATCATCATGCTGACGGCCCGGGGCGAGGAAGGCGAGCGCGTCCGCGGGCTCGCCACCGGGGCCGACGACTACATCGTCAAGCCGTTCTCCATTCCCGAGCTGCTTGCCCGCATCCGCGCGCTGCTGCGCCGCGCCAGGCCGGAGCGGGTTGCGACGCTGCTTTCGGCCGGCGATATCGAGCTCGACCGCGACACCAAGCGCGTCCTGCGCTCCGGCCGCGACGTGCCGCTCGGCCCGACCGAATTCCGGCTGCTCGAGTTCCTGCTGGAGAATCCCGGCCGGGTCTTTTCCCGCGAGCAGCTGCTCGACCAGGTATGGGGCCGCGACGTCTATATCGACGAGCGCACCGTGGACGTCCATGTGGGCCGCCTGCGCAAGGCGCTCAACCGCGGACGCATGGCGGATCCTATCCGCACCGTTCGCGGCTCGGGCTATGCGCTCGACGATCGGTTCGGCAAGATCGCCTGAAGCCCGCGCAAGCTCACGATGTGATTGCCCGCGCAAGCGGGCAATCAACTCATCACAAGTCGTGAACGAGACTTGGACCGTGCGTCATCCGGTGCGCTGCGGCGTACTCGATCGCCCGCTTTCGCGGGCGATGACGGTGGCCTGCCTCGAGAGGCGACGCGCTACTTCGTGCGCGTCCAGGTCTGCGTCTTGCAGATCAGCCCGCCCAGCGCGCAGCCCTTGAGATCGAGCGTGTTCGCACCGGTGAGCGTGATCGATCCCGTATAGGTCTTGCCGTCCTCGGCATTGTAGACCTGGCCGTCCCACTTGTCGGGGGTTCCGCTCGGCCTCATGGCGAAGACGATCTGCACTCCGATCAGCGGCCGGACCCGCTTTGCGGCATCGGGATTGTTGCTGTCGGTTTTCGGCCTGCCGGTCGCCGGATCGTTCGGCTGCTTCAGCGCCACGATGGTGCCGCACAGCGCGTCGCTGCAGCGCGCGATCGTGACCGTGGCATTGCCTTCCTTGGTCAGCCACTTGCCGGCCGGATCGGCCGCCCGAGCGGGCACTGCGAGGCAGGACAAAGCAGCGGCAACTGCGGCGCACGTCACGGCATTACGCATGGTACATTCTTTCTTTGCAAAGCGCCGCGCGCGAGCGTCGCCTGGACGCGAACGTCGGGTTCGCGCCACTAGTCGCGGGCAACGCGGCGATCGCGGCGACGATCCGCCGCCGGCTGGTAGGCGACGCGCGAATGGTAATTGCAGTAGGGCAGCCCCTCAACAGGTGTCCCGCCGCAGAAGAAGAACTCGGGCGTGCCCGGATCGCCGATCGGCCAGCGGCATTTGCTGTCGTTGAGCTCGAGAAGCGAGCAGCGCTGGCCGATCGGAATGATGTTCTCGATCAGCTCCGGCTCGGGATCGAGGTCGGGCTCGTACATCGGCGCAAGCGCCGTGTTGCCACGCATCGACGGCCGCGAGAGCCGCATCATGTGGCCGGATGCGCGCGGCTTGCGCGGCCGCGGCGCACTGGAGGACGGACTCTTGGCGCGGCCCGAGAGACCGAGCCGGTGGACCTTGCCGATCACCGCGTTGCGCGTGATGCCCCCGAGCTCCGCCGCGATCTGGCTGGCGGACAATCCCTCGCTCCATAGCTTCTTCAGAAGCTCAACCCGCTCATCGGTCCACATCGCTCTTGTCCCCTGTCCCCGCGATGCCGGGCGCGGATACCCGGCAGAATCCCTCCCTCACCTCCGGCCACGTGGTGTTGCCGTCGGGTACGCAAGAACTAGAGAAAACTCAGGAGAAGACCGTCCGCCGCACGAGATATCGCGTCTTCCGGTTCCATACGTACAATTCGCGTGACTCCGGCGCAAGAGTCGCTACCGCTCGCGTCCACATGTTCCGGCTGTGGTTTTTGTGCCGCGTGACTCGTGTGCAACAGGCTCGCGTCTGCGCGGTCGCGCGAGGGCAAAAAAACATCTCGCCACAAAGGTTAAAAGGCCGCGGTATGATCGGTACCGATCATGGTTTCGATCAAAATCGCCGTGTTGACACCCTGGGGCGGCGCAATAGAATATAGAGAGGTGCCGCCTCGGAAAGGCGGCACATTTCATTTTCGCCATCATCAACGGGCCGCACCGTGACGTCGCATCTGCTCCCGACCTTTGCGCGGGTCGACCTCGCCTTCGAGCGGGGCGAAGGGGCGTGGCTGATCGCGACCGACGGCGAGCGCTATCTCGATTTCACCTCGGGCGTGGCGGTGAACGCGTTGGGACACGCTCATCCCCGCGTGGTCGCAGCGGTCGCCGAACAGGCCGCGAAGGTGATCCACGTCTCCAACCTTTTCCGCATTCCGGAAGGCGAGCGGCTGGCGGAGCGGCTGTGCGCCGCCTCCGGGTTCGCGGAATATGCCTTCTTCTGCAATTCCGGCGCCGAGGCGATGGAGGGCGCCATCAAGGCGGCGCGCAAGTATCAGGCTGTCAACGGCGCGCCCGAGCGGGTGCGCATCGTCACGTTCGAGGGCGCTTTCCACGGCCGCACGCTGGCGACGCTGGCGGCCGGCGGACAGCGGAAATACCTCGAGGGTTTCGGGCCCGTGGTCGAGGGTTTCGATCAGGTGCCATTCGGCGATCTCGACGCGGTGAAGCGTGCGATCGGGCCGTCGACCGCCGCAATCCTGATCGAGCCGATCCAGGGAGAGGGCGGCGTGCGCGCCGCCTCGAACCAGTTCCTGCGCGCGCTGCGCGAGCTCGCCGACGCCAACGGCCTGCTCCTCGTCTTCGACGAGGTGCAGACCGGAATGGGCCGCACCGGCGACCTCTTTGCGTTCCAGCACACCGGCGTCACGCCGGACATCATGGCGCTCGCCAAGGCGCTCGGCGGCGGCTTCCCGATGGGCGCTTTCCTCACGACGGCAGCGGCCGGCAAGGGGATGAGCGCCGGGACGCACGGCTCGACCTTCGGCGGCAACCCGTTGGCCATGGCGGCCGGAAACGCGGTGCTCGATGTGATGCTGGCGCCGGGCTTCTTCGAGCGGATGCGCAGGATCGCGCTCCTGTTCAAGCAGCGGCTGGCCGAGATCAAGGATCGGCACCCCGGCGTCATCGCCGAGCTGCGCGGCGAAGGCCTGCTGATCGGGCTTCGCACCGTGGTGCCGAACAGCAAGCTGGTCGATGCGTTGCGGGCCGAGAAGCTGCTCGCGGTCGCGGCCGGCGACAACGTCGTGCGGCTGCTGCCGCCGCTGATCGTCGACGAGGCCGAGATCGCCGAAGCGATCAGCCGCCTCGACCGCGCCGCCACGGCGGTCGAGCGCGCCGCCGCGCGCGATCGCGCCACACAGGAGGCGGCCGGGTGAGCGGTGCAGAGATCCGCCACTTCCTCGATCTGACCGACATCCCGGCGGGCACGCTGCGCGGGATCATCGAGGCTGGGCGCGCCATGAAGAAGCGGGGCCGCGACGCGCGCGGCGCCAAGCCGCTCGCCGGCTGCATGCTGGCGATGATCTTCGACAAGCCCTCGACCCGCACCCGCGTCTCGTTCGATGTCGCGATGCGGCAGCTCGGCGGCGACGTCATCCTGCTGACCGGCCAGGAGATGCAGCTCGGCCGCGGCGAGACGATCGCCGACACCGCGAAGGTGCTGTCACGTTATGTCGACGCCATCATGATCCGCACTCTCGAGCATGAGACGCTGCTCGAGCTCGCTCGCCATGCCACCGTGCCGGTGATCAACGGGCTCACCCGGCGCTCGCATCCGTGCCAGGTCATGGCCGACGTGATGACGTTCGAGGAACATCGCGGTGCGATCAAGGGCAGGACCGTGGCATGGACGGGCGACGCCAACAACGTGCTCGCCTCATGGATGCACGCCGCGCAGCAGTTCGAATTCATGCTGCGGGTCGCGACGCCGCACGAGCTCGCGCCGAAGAAGTGGCTCACCGACTGGGTCAAATCTTCGAACGCCGACATCCGCATCGGGCACGATCCGGACGAGGCGGTCAAAGGCGCCGATTGCGTCGTCACCGACACGTGGGTGTCGATGGGCGACCGCGACGGAACGCGCCGTCACAACCTGCTCAAGCCCTATCAGGTCAATTCTCGCCTGATGGCGCGGGCGCAGCCGGATGCGCTGTTCATGCACTGCCTGCCGGCTCACCGCGGCGAGGAGGTCACTGACGAGGTGATCGACGGCGCGCAATCGGTGGTGTTCGACGAGGCCGAGAACCGCCTGCATGCCCAAAAGGCCATCCTGGCCTGGTGCTTCCACAGCGGCGGATCGTGACTATCTAGGTGGCGTAGAGGACGCGCCCCCGCGAGGTGCGGCGGCGCGTCCGGAACGTTTTTGAAAGCCCAATGACCGAACGCGCGATCCCATCCAGGGAGCCGGCCCAGACCCCGGCCGAGGACGCCATCCTGCCATTCGAGGTGGCGAGCCTCGACCTGCGCGGCCGTGTGGTGCGGCTCGGCCCGGCGCTCGATCAGATTCTCGGCAGCCACGATTATCCGCTTCCGGTCGCGAAGCTGCTCGGCGAAGCGATCGTGCTCACGGTGCTGCTCGGCTCCTCGCTCAAGTTCGAGGGACGCTTCATCCTGCAGACGCAGACCGACGGGCCGGTGCGCATGCTGGTCGTCGATTTCGTCAGCCCCGGACGGGTGCGGGCCTGCGCCCGGTTCGACCGTGCGCGCGTCGAGGACGCAATCACGGCCAACAAGGCATCGGCCGGAGAGCTGCTCGGCGAGGGTCATCTCGCGATGACGATCGATCAGGGCGCCGACATGAGCCGCTACCAGGGCCTGGTCGCCCTCACCGGCGGCGACCTCGAAGACGCGGCGCACGAGTATTTCCTCCGCTCCGAGCAGATCCCGACCCGGGTGCGGCTCGCGGTCGCCGAGGAGCTCAATGCACCGGGCGCGGGACCGCGACATCGCTGGCGCGCCGGCGGCATGCTGCTGCAATTCCTGCCGAAGCGCGCCGAGCGCATGCGCGGGCCGGATCTCGATCCAGGCGATGCTCCGGAGGGCACGGCGCCGCACGTGGTCGCGGAGGACGACGCCTGGGTCGCGGGCCGCGCCCTGATCGAGACCGTGGAGGACATCGAGCTGATCGACCCCGAGCTCTCCAGCGAGCGGCTGCTCTACCGGCTCTTTCACGAGCACGGGGTGCGCGTGTTCCGGGCGACCGACATCGAAGCCAAGTGCTCGTGCTCGCGCCAGAGCGTCGAGAACATGCTGCGCAGCTTCTCTCAGGACGATCGCGACCACATGGTCGAGAACGGCGTGATCTCGGTGACGTGCGAGTTCTGCAGCTCGACCTACGTGTTCGAGCCGAAAGACGTGGCGGAATAGCCGCAATCTCCGTTTTGTCATCGCCCGCGAAAAGCGGGCGATCCAGTCCTCACGGCCCGCTCAATGGGCTCTGCGTTTCAGTGCACCGCAACGGAGTCCTGGATGCCCCGCTTGCGCGGCGCTTGCGCGGGGCATGACACCCCGCTTGGTTATGCGCACCGCCGGGTTATGCGCACGACGTCAATTGATCGTGCGCTTGGCTTCCGGGCTGTCGAGCGAGAAGGCCGGGATCTCGATGTCGAAGCGCTCGCCGCGCGATGAGACCATGCCGTAGCTGCCGACCATGAAGCCAGACGGCGTGGGCAACGGCACGCCGCTGGTGTATTCGTAGGACGCGCCGGGCTCCAGCACCGGCTCCTCACCGACCACACCGGCGCCGCGCACCTCCTGGACCCGGCCGAAAGCGTCGGTGATGCGCCAATGACGGGTCTTGAGCTGGACCGTCTCCTCGCTCCGATTGTTGATCTCGATCGTGTAGGCCCAGAAAAAGTAGCTCTTCTCCTGGGACGAGCGCTCGGGCAGGAAGCGCGGCGTCACCGTGACTTCGATGTTGTGCGTAACGGTGTGGTACATGACGTCCTTCGCGGCGTGGGCCCGCGACTCTCTTTCGCTTGGGCCTATTGAATCCCCTCTCGCGGCGGTGCGCAACGGCCGCACGCGGCTGCCTCTTTTTGGCCGCGAGTGCGGCCCTGCCGGATCGCCGCGGCGCATTGCAAGCTGCTGAGGTGCTTTGCTTATTTCGGCAGATGTGGGCTCCGCCGCAAAGCCGATTCCCCGCCGCGCCAAAACGCTATAGTGATCGCGGCGGCGCCCGGAATCCGGGGCGCGCGGCGTCGCCGCCCAAGGAATGAGCTAGAATGCCGCCCGTCATGCCTGCCGGACGCGACCTGCGCCTCGATCTGTTCCGCGGCATCGCGCTGTGGCTGATCTTTCTCGACCATATTCCGTCGAACGTGGTGAGCTGGCTCACCATCCGGAACTACGGCTTCAGCGACGCAACGGAAATCTTCGTCTTCATCTCCGGCTACACGGCCGCCTTCGTCTATGGCCGGGAAATGAACGATCGCGGGGTCGTGGTGGCGAGCGCGCGCATCCTCAAACGCGCGTGGCAGATCTACGTCGCACACATCTTCCTGTTCGTCGTCTACATGGCCGAGATCGCCTATGTGGCGGCGACTTTCGACAATCCGCTCTACAGCGAGGAAATGGGGATCTTCAATTTCCTCAAGCAGCCCGACGTCACGATGATCCAGGCGATGCTGCTGAAGTTCAAGCCCGCCAACATGGACGTGCTGCCGCTGTACATCGTGCTGCTCGCGGGTTTCCCACCGATGCTGTGGCTATTGTTGCGGCGCCCCACCCTGGCGCTGGTCGCGTCGGTCGGCCTCTATGCGCTCGCCTGGCGGTTCGACTGGAATTTTCCCGCCTACCCGAACGGCACGTGGGTGTTCAATCCGCTCGCATGGCAACTCCTGTTCGTGTTCGGCGCCTGGTGCGCGCTCGGCGGCGCGCAGCGGATCGCGGCCTTCGCCCGCTCGCGCCTCGTGCTCGGGCTCGCGGCGGCCTATCTCGCCTTCGCCTTCGCGATCGCGCTCACCTGGTACATCCCACACGCGGCGTCGTATATCCCGCGCTGGTTCTCGGAATGGATGTATCCGATCGACAAGACCAATCTCGACGTCCTGCGGTTCGCGCACTTCCTCGCGCTGGCAGCCTTAACGGTCCGTTATGTGCCCCGGGACTGGATCGGGCTTTCGTCCCCGTTGACGCGCCCCGCCATTTTGTGCGGACAACATTCATTGGAAATTTTTTGTTTGGGGGTATTCCTATCCTTTGCGGGGCATTTCGCGATGGTCGAAATCTCCGACGGGATTGGAATGCAGGTTCTGATCAGTCTGCTGGGAATTGCCGCCATGGTGGCGACGGCCAGGCTGATCAGATGGTATAAAGACGTCGAAGGCAGAAAACACGGACCGCGTCCCACTCCCCCAAACGCGGATCTGGCGGGAGGCGAGGCATGAGGGTGGTGATCGCAGGGCTGCTCGCGGCGTTGCTCGCCGTGCCGGTTTCGGCGGAAGAGAGCGCCTGCGTGGCCGCGGGCGATGCGGTGCAGACCGACGCGCCGCTGCGGCATGTCGCCGCGGCAATCGACAACAAGCACCTCACGGTGGCGGTGGTCGGATCGGCGTCCTCGTCGCTGCCCGGCCCGAACGGCGCCGCCAAGGCCTATCCGGCGCGGCTCGGCGATTGGCTCAAGCACCGGCTTCCCGGAGTCGACGTGAAGGTCTCTGTCCACACGCAGGCGCGCGAGAGTGCCGCCGAGATGGCCAAAAGCCTGCCCCAGGTGCTGGTGGACGACAAACCTGACCTGGTGGTATGGCAGACTGGTACCGTCGACGCCATGATGGGCGTCGATCCGGACGCGTTTCAGTCTGCGCTCGACGCAGGCATTGAGGCATTGCACGCCGGCAAGGCCGATGCGGTCCTGATGAACATGCAGTACAGCCCGCGCACGGATTCCATGATCGCGCTGGGCGCGTATCTCGATGTGATGCGGCATGGCGCGTTGCAACATGAGGTGCCGCTTTTCGACCGTCTCGCGTTGATGAAGAACTGGAACGAATTGGGGATCTTCAACTTGCACGCCGACACCCGGACGATCGACGTCGCCGAGGCCGTGCATGACTGCATCAGCCGCCTGCTCGTGCGGCTCATCGTCAACGGCGCCGATCTCGCCAGGGGTGCGAATACGGGTGCGGCGAGCCCAGACCTTCCCGCCAAGGATATCCACTGATGCACGGGCCGGCACTGTCGAGGCTGCTCGCCGGGCTGGCCGCCGGCCTGATCGTGCCCGCGCTCGCCTGGGCGGAGCCGACGACGCATGCCTGCAGCGCGCCGACCGCGCTGCTGCGGCTGGGCCAGCCGCTTCCGCGCATGGCGCAGCGCCTTGCCCGCCACGAGCCGGTCACCATCGTGGCGATCGGCTCGTCATCCACCGCGGGCGCAGGCGCAAGCTCGCCCGCCGCCTCCTATCCGAGCCGGCTCGCGATCGAGCTCAA
The DNA here is from genome assembly GCA_035764045.1 of Xanthobacteraceae bacterium. Taxonomy (GTDB): domain Bacteria; phylum Pseudomonadota; class Alphaproteobacteria; order Rhizobiales; family Xanthobacteraceae; genus JAVDCA01. The sequence goes on from DASTZX010000454.1 coordinate 13,248, forward strand.
GGCGCGCTTCCCCCGCGAGACGTTCAAGGTGATCAACCGCGGCGTCAACGGCGAGGAGATAAGCGACATGCTGGCGCGCTTCGCCGACGGCGTTCTCAAGGAGAAGCCCGATCTGGTTCTGTGGCAGGTCGGGACCAATTCGGTGCTGCGCGACCATCCGCTCGGGCAGATGAACCCGTCGATCATCGACGGCGTGCGGCAGCTGCGCGAGATCGGCGCCGATGTCGTCATGATCGATCCGCAGTTCACGCCGCAAGTCATCGCCAAAGTCGATGCCCAAGCCATGGTCCAGCTGATCTCGACCACCGCGAAAGCGGCCAACGTCGACCTGATCCAGCGCTTCGCCGTCATGCGTTACTGGCACGACGACGAGCACATGGACTTCAGCGAATTCGCGTCGCCGGATCTGCTGCACATGAACGACTGGAGCTACGCCTGCCTCGCCAAGCTGATCACCGCGTCGATCAGCGAAGCGGCGTTGCGCAACGTGGCCGCAGCGCAGGCCGGGTATCTCGGCCATGCGGCGATGACGCACTAAATTAGTCGCCAAGTAATCGAGGTGGCGTAACCGCCGCCTCTCACACCTTCTCCAACGCGTCCGTCAGATCCGTCACCACGTCGTCCGGATGCTCGAGCCCGGCCGAGAAGCGCACCATGCCGTCGGTGATGCCAAGCTCGGCGCGCGCCTCGGGGGTGAGGCGCTGATGGGTCGTGGTGGCCGGATGGGTGACGAGGCTCTTGGCGTCGCCGAGATTGTTGGTGATGCGCACCAGCCTGAGCGCATCGAGGAAACGGAACGTCGCCTGCTTGTCGCCCGCGACCTCGAAGGCGACCAGCGTCGAGCCGCCGCGCATCTGCTTCTTCACCGTGGCGGCCTGCGGATGGTCGGAACGTCCCGGATAGATCACCCGCTTGATCTTGCGATGGCGCGCCAGCGTGTCGGCGACGACGCCGGCGGTCTCGGTCTGGCGGCGCACCCGCAGATGCAGCGTCTCCAGCCCCTTGAGCAGCACCCAGGCATTGAACGGCGACATCGACGGCCCGGTCTGCCGCAGCAGCATGTGGATGTTGTCCTGGATGAACTTCTCCGACCCGAGAATGATGCCGCCGAGACAGCGACCCTGCCCGTCGATGTGCTTGGTGGCCGAATAGACCACGCAATCGGCGCCGAGCGCGAGCGGGCTCTGCCAGATCGGGGTCGCGAACACGTTGTCGACCAGGAGCCTGGCGCCGGCCGCATGCGCGATGTTCGCGATCTCCGCGATGTCGAGCACGTCGAGGGTGGGATTGGTCGGGCTTTCGAGGAAGAACACCTTCGTGTTCGGCCGCGCGGCTTTCTTCCACTGATCGAGATCAAGCCCGTCGACCAGGGTCGAGGCAACCCCGAAGCGGGGCAGAAAATCTTCGATGATCCAGCGGCAGCCGCCAAACAGGGCCTTTGCGGCAACGACATGGTCGCCCGCGCGGACCAGTCCGACCAGCGACGCTGTGACGGCCGCCATCCCGCTCGCGGTGGCGCGCGCCGCCTCGGCGCCTTCGAGCAGCGCCATGCGCTTTTCGAACATCGCCACCGTCGGGTTGGAGTAGCGCGAATAGATGAAGCCGGGATCGTCGCCTTTGAAGCGCGCCTCCGCCTCCTCCATCGTATCGTAGAGATAGCGTTGGGTTAAGAACAGCGCTTCCGACGTTTCCTGGAAGTCCGAGCGCAG
>DASTZX010000455.1:0-2895 GCA_035764045.1 Xanthobacteraceae bacterium
GCCGAGAGACCGGTCCCGCGGAGCGCGCCCATGGCAGAGAGCCCTCTCTTCAACGATATCTGGCAATTTCTCACCGCGACGACCGAGGACTACCTCAATCTCGGGAATTGGCGTTATCCCATCGTCGCGCTGTTCTGGATCCTCATTGCTGCAAGCCTCGTCATCGCCGTGCAGAATTTGCGCGAAGACCCCGCGCAACGCACGCCGCACGCCATCGGCATCGCCATCGTGCGGGTGCTGATCGGCTGCATGTGGTTTCAAGGCATGTTGTGGAAGCTGCCGCTGCCCGCCTCGGACGGCTTGCGCTATTGGACCGAGCAGGAGACGACCCGCGCGGCGTTCGACTTCCATCGCGAATTCATGAAGGACGTCGTGTTGCCGAACCTCGCGTGGTTCGGCCCGTTCGTCTTTCTCGCCGAGCTCACCTTCGCCACCTCGATGATTCTCGGTTTTGCGGTGCGCGTCGTCAGCGTGCTCGCCATCGCTTTCGTGCTGCAGCTCTGGCTCGGCATCTATCGGCCGGGCGATCCGGCGGAATGGCCGTGGTCCTACATGTTCCTGGCCATGCTCATGTTCGTGTTCGCGCTCGAGGCCGCCGGCCGCTGCCTCGGGCTCGACGCCTGGCTGCGTCGTCATATCGAAGGAGTGCGCGAGGGAAAGACGTTCCTTGGCGGGCTGTTGCGGATCCTGGGATAGCGTGGGGGGTGGTTCGTCATTCCGGGACGTCCCGTAAGGGGCGGGCCCGGAATCCATATTCCAGGGCAGTGCTTGTCGGTTTCGGGCTCGCGCGCTCCGCGCGCGCCCCGGAATGACGTTCACTCACGCCGCAGCCGCACGGCAAGCCGCAGGAACGTGGTCGCGAGCACCCAGGCCGCCGTGATGGCGGCGGCAGGATGTCCCGAGACCTTCGATTGGCCGCCGGCGCGCCGGCGCTGCCCGACGGGGATTTCGCGCGCCGGCAGCTTGGCGGCTGCGACCCGCATGAGCATCTCCAGGTTCCAGCCGTAGCTGAGATCGCGCATGCCGAGTCGCGCCAGCGCATCACGCCGGATCGCGCGAAAGGGCGACAGGTCGCTGAAGCGCGCCCCGTAGACGAGGCGCAGCAGCAGGCTTCCGATCCGCGCGGCGGCAAGCTGCGCCAGCGACAGGCTTCCGGGCTCGCGTGCGCCGCGCACGCGCGAACCGGCGACGAAGACGGCCTCTCCGGCGGCGATCGGGGCGACCAATGCCGGCGCGAGCTCGGCCGGATCGCTGCCGTCCCCGTCGAGAAACAGGATGATCTCCGCGTCCGGGCGCACTGCGGTGATGCCGGCCTGGATCGCCCGCCCATAGCCGGGCCGCGGCTCGACGATGACGCGGGCGCCGGCTTGCGCCGCACGGCTCGCCGTCCGATCGCGCGAGCCACCGTCGACGACGACCACCTCGGCGATGCCCTGCGCGAGAACCGCCTTGACGACCGCCGCGATCGCAGCCTCCTCGTCGAGACACGGAATGACCGCGGACACGATCGGCGCCGTGCCGCCGGCCGGCTTCATCGCTTCGGCAGCTTGCGGGCGTTCCGTCACAGGCTCCAACGCAGCCCGCAATTCGCGCAGCTCCCCGGCGGCTTGTCCGACAGGAGCGCGGCACGAAAGGCGCGATAGGCTGGCCCGGTCCAGATCTCGCGTAAGGTCTGCTGGGTTGCGTCGCCGAGGGTGTAGTTCGCGTAGCCGTGCTGCGAGAACGGCGCGATGCAGCAGGGCAGGGCGCGGCCGTTGGCGGTGAAATACATCAGTGTCCAGGGCCGCCGGCACAGCGACCAGGGCGACTCGCCGCTGTCCTCCTTGGTCAGGCTGAGACCCGGCTCCGAGGCGGCGCCCGAGGCGCTGAACGCGAGCCCAAGCGCGCGCGCGACGTCTTCGGCTTCCTTCAGCACGATCGCGTCCTCGCGGCTCATGCGCTCGAACAAGGCCTGGTCCGGCCGCGCCATCCCGATCGCGGATTGCTCGAAGTAGACGAGCCGCTGGAGATAGACCTCCTTGACGCCCATGCGGGCGGCGAGCCGGACGAATTCCGGCAGCTCCCGGATCGTCTCCTTCAAGCCGGTGATCCAGGCGGAAACTTGCGGCTTGGCGTGACCTTCGCGTTCTTGCAGGGCGCGAAAGGCGCTCACGTTGCGGATGATGCGCCCGAAGTAATCCTTGCCGCGGACTTGTCTGAAGCTGTCGCGGTTGGATGCATCGAGCGAGACGCGCAGCTCGTCGAGCCCGGCCGCGATCAAGGCGCGGCCGTTGCGCTCATTGAGCACCGTGCCGTTGGTATTGAACAGGACATAGACGCCGCGCTCCTTGAGATAGCCCACCATGCGCGGCAGGTCCGCCACCAGCATCGGCTCGCCGACGCCGTGCAGCACGGCGCGTGCCAGCCGTGGCAGCTGATCGACGATCGACGTGAACAAGGCGAAGCTCATGTCGGCCGGCGGCTCGAGCTCCTCGTAGGTGCGCGGACAGGTGGTGCACAGCAGGTTGCAGCGGTTGGTCACCTCCAGGTAGAGGCAGACCGGCGGCTGCTTCGCGTCTGCACTGCGCGCGCCGGGCACCGCCTCGTGATAGCGGCGCGGATCCACGGTGCGCGCGTCGGATGAAGCGCTCATGTGGCTCCTTCGCGGCGCGGCGCAGGCGAGAGCCTCGCGCGCATCGACCACAGGGCAGCCAGCAGGACGGCGCCGAACAGGATGGATTTGACGACCATCGTGGGAATCTGAAAGTCCCCGCCCACCTCGTCGGTCAGCAGAAGCGCGCCGATCGAGGCCGCCCAGGCGGGTGCAGCGACCGGCGCACTGCCGGACAGTGCGACGAACGGCGTGATGATGAGAAAATACCAAGGATAGTGCGGCGACAACAGCAACAGGCCGAC
>DASTZX010000456.1:0-9058 GCA_035764045.1 Xanthobacteraceae bacterium
ATCCCAAAGCGACCCGGAAACCCAGCTTGATGCCCCGCCCCGGGCGAATAGACTGGTCCCCGCCAAAGACGCTTATCGCCACCGCGGGGAACGACAATGCGATGGAGCCGTCGTGAATTCCTGAGCGCAAGCGCCGCCGCCATTCCACTGTCGTCGCTCGCGCGCTCCGCAATTGCGCAGGATGCCTATCCGTCGCGTCCGATCCACCTCATCGTCGGATTCACGCCGGGCACGGCGACCGACATCACGGCACGCACGTTCGCGACCGGCGCGGCCGCGATGCTGAACCAACAGCTCGTCGTCGAGAACAAGCCGGGCGCGGGCTCGGCGCTCGCCGCAGAATATGTCGCCCGGTCCCCCAATGACGGCTACACGCTGTTCGTCGCCACGCTGTCGATCGTGACCACGCAGGCGATGAAGCCCGATCCGAATTTCGACCTGGCGAAAAGCTTCGCGCCGGTGTCACTGCTCGCCAGCCAGGCCGTCGTTCTGGTGGTCCATCCGCAATCGGGCATCAAGAGCGTCGCTGAGCTGATTGCGCTCGCAAAGGCGAAGCCCGGCGAGGTGCTGTGCGCCAATGTCGGTGTCGGCAGCCTGCCGCACTTCGCGGCGGAATACTTTGCACGCCGCGCCGGGATCAAGCTCGTGCATGTGCCCTACCCGGGAAGCCCGCAGGCGGCGCAGGATCTCATGGCCGGACGCGTCACCATGCTGTTCTCTCCGGCCTCGACCGTGATCGGGCAGATCGCGGCCGGTACGCTGCGCGCGCTTGCGACCGCCGCGGAGCAGCGCGCGAGCGCGCTCCCCGACGTGCCGTCGATGGCCGAAGCCGGAATCGCCGACTTCGACACCAGCCTGTGGTTCGGCCTGCTCGCACCGGCCGGGACGCCGCGGCCCGTGATCGACAGGATCGCCCCCGTCGCCGGCGCGGTGATGCGGGCCCCGGAAGCGGTCGAGACGCTCAAGAAGCAGGGCTTCGATCCCGTGGGCGGAAGTCCCGACGGGTTCGCGCGCTATCTCGCAAGCGAGATCTCCCGTTGGTCGGAGGTCGCGAAGACTGCCGGCGTGACGAATAACTGATGTGCCGACCCGAGCTCGCACATCCATTGCGGCCAATCCGGCTGCAGAGTGCGAGCGAGCCGCAGCCCTCGACAGCTTCCTCTCGCTTGCGAAGATGGTGCCCATGACATTCGATCGCCGCGCAGTCCTGCGTCTCACCGCCACGCTCGCCCTCTCGGCCACGCCGCGCTTCGCGCTGGCGCAAGCCTATCCGTCACGGCCGGTGCGCTGGATCGTCGGCTACACGCCGGGCGGCGGCAACGACATCATTGCCCGCCTGATGGGACAATGGCTGCAGGACCGGCTCGGCCAGCCGTTCGTGATCGAGAACCGGCCGGGAGCGGGCAGCAACATCGCCACCGACGTGGTCGTCAATGTGCCCGCCGACGGGTACACCCTCCTGCTCGCGAATTTCGCCAACGCCGCCAATACGTCGCTCTATAAGAATCTGCGCTTCGATTTCCTGCGCGACATCGTTCCGGTCGCCGGCATCGTGCGCGTGCCCAATCTTGTTCTCGTCAGCCCGTCTGTGCCGGCGAAGACGATCCCCGAATTCATTGCCTATGCCAAGGCCAATCCCGGCAAGGTCAGTATGGCCTCCGCCGGCAACGGCTCGACCGGGCATCTCGCCGGCGAGCTGTTCAAGATAATGACCGGAATCGAGCTGGTGCACGTGCCCTATCGCGGCAACGGGCCGGCGCTGACCGATCTGCTCGGCGGCCAGGTGCAGCTCCTGTTTGCGTCCCTCCCGTCGGCGATCGGGCATGTCCAAGCCGGCAAGGTGCGGGGACTCGCGGTGACCACCGCGACCCGTGCGGAAGCGGCGCCGGATCTTCCCGCGGTCGCCGAGTTCGTCCCCGGCTATGATGTGAGCTCGTGGTACGGCATCGGCGTGCCGCGCAACACGCCGGCTGAGGTCGTCGACAAGCTCAACCGCGAGGTCAATGCGGGTCTCGCCGATCCCAAGATCGTGGCCCGGCTGGCCCAGGAGGGCGGCATGCCGATGCCGGGAACGCCGGCCGAATTCGCCAAGCTCATCGCGGACGAGACCGCCAAGTGGGCCAAGGTGATCCGCGCCGCCAACATCAAGGCCGAGTGAAGCTGTCCGTAATCAAGACATATCGACGGGCCGTAGCCCAGATTGGGCACCGCCAAATCCGGGATCGCCCTCCCCCCGCATTCCGCGGAGCCTGTCCTGCGGCTCACGAAGGCGAGACCCGGAAGGCTCAATGGGGGCTACGTCTCACCACTTGAACCCACGTTGTTTCCCTCGGGCGACACGCCGGAGCCCGGCATCCAGCTTCCGCCATGGACTCTCGCGAACGGCTTGGCCTGCCCATCTCGATTCAGCATTTGGAGTGAATCGCTGAACGCGAGCCGCGCTCCCTCGATGATCAGCGTCGTTTTGGCCAAGCGCAGCCACACGCCTTGCAGATAGGCTCTGTCGGCGTTCACCTGCTGGTGAGCCGCGGTCAAATCGAGAGGGTTACGATCCCCCGGCATGGTGGGGCTTAGTCGCGATCCATGTCGCTCCCGCCGTCGCCGAAGACGGACGGGCGAATCCGCAACGAGAGCGGTTCCAGTTCGTCGGCCTTGGCAAGGTAATCCAGCGCCAGCCCGCTGTAACGCCCGATCACAGCCGCGTCGTGGCTGACGCGTGCCAGCTGGGCGAAAAGCTGGGCTTGCTTGCGGTAGTATTCAGCGCTCGCCATAGCGCGACTCCGTTCAGCGCTTTAATGCTCGGAACCCCATCAGGTTCCAGCGCCAACCCGGGTTATGTGCACCGAACCCCTGTGGAACCGGAGAGCCTGGCCGGTCGCGATCAAAACGGGGCCGGGCGCGCCCCGATCCCCTCAGAGGGCCGGCCCTGCATTCGCAAAACCGCCCGGCCCTCGTCCCTTGGGCGTCATCGCGGCGTGGCCTCGAGCGGCGTCAGTCAATCTGCTTTTTGGCTGTGCTTGGGCTTGAATCGCTGTTCCGCCGCGAGCTGCTCCCAGGCCTGGGCCATCTGCTCGAGCCTGGCCTTGTCCTCCGCGCGCGGCATGTTTCGGGCGAGTTCCCGGCATTCGTTGGCATTCTTCGTATATTGCACTTCGTCGTCGTTGGTCATCGCGGCTCCCCCCAAGCCGACATATCGCTCTGAGGGCTGGCGGGCCGTCAATGTCAAATGACGCACTGACGGCCGATAATGATCAATGACCAGCCCGCCTCAGGGCGGCCGAGGCGAGCACCGCATGCTGCAATGAAAAAGCCCCGGCAGCCTGGAGGAGCTGCCGGGGAATGCACGAGGTGCCGTACGCAAGGAGTCGACATGCGGGAAGATGCTGCCCGCATCGCGCTATCCTCCGTGAAAACGAGACGCGTGTCGGCTCGCCTTGCGACTCTTCAGGCTGCGGGACTCGTCAAGCTGCGGGCGGCCGCTTGCGAGCCGCCTCGGTCTCGAGCATGGATTGCTCGAGGCGCTCGGAGAAGGCATAGCTGGCGGCGATATTGCGCCAAGTCTGGGCAATCTCCTCGAACTCCCGTTTGTCGCTGGGGACCGCCGAGTCAGCCGCGCGGCGCTCGGCAAGGGCAGCGCGTTCCAAGCAAGCCGAAATGTGCTCTGCCAGCTTCTGGAGCATAAAATGACGATATCAGGACCTGGAACACGCGTCTGTTCCAATGGCGACTCGGTTCCCTCAATCAGCATTATCCATGCGTGAGCCGCGCTGAGCGTGAGATTTCGGCCCTGGTCCGCGCATGTAGTGCCGCTCGGGCCGGTAGCGATCGCTGACGGCCATGATCAGCCTCTGCACGATCGCGCGCGCCCGCCGCCAAAAGTTGCCTCTGGCCCGGCAAATCGCCACTTGGCCCATGGAACTCGCACTCCATCGCCGACACGCACCGCCGTCACCATCCCTTTTAGCGGCTCTAACCTGAACGGCCGCTGTCCGCGACGTTAATACGTGGTCATCAATGGCGAACCCCATACGGGCCGGCAGCCAGTCCGCTCAGGGGATGAGCTGAATGAGGCTCGGCTCGACCAACGCTCCGCACCAGGCCTCGGCACCAATCAGGACCAGGGCCGCGGCGCTCGCCATCAGCAGTGCCGTCATCACACGCAGCGCAAGCTCGCCCCGCGCGGGATCGGGTTGGTGTGGCGGACATGAAACGAGGTCATGGTTTCTCCTGGGCCTATGGCGGTGTTTGCGAGCAAAAGGCGCGCCACCGGCCGATTGGGCTGGCCATGGCGCGTGCGAGTCGGCGATCATTGGAAGGTTCGGCGTGGCTATTTTTGACGGCCCCTCCGGGGTCGCCGCCCGGCGGGTGCCGGTGCGCGGCTAGCGGGTTCGGGGTGCGGTCGGCCCCGCCGATCGACCCCGAATTTGAGTGCCTTCCCGGTCTGGTCCATGACGAGGATGGCCAGCGGAGCCGCGAAGCGATCCCCCTCGTTATGCTCGGCCAGCACCTCCGGAGCGCTCCCTGACACACAGCGCAGGGCGATCACGCTGCCGTTCGGGCTGACGATGCAAATGATGAGCGGCTGCTTCATGCCGCGCGCCTCGCAGTGCGCGAAAACCTCCGAGAACGCGTTCATCAATGGCTCGTCATCCTGCATCATCCCTCCCACCAAGCAGCGAGCGCGGCCCATGCCGACGCACATGCCGACGCACATGGCGACGGGGCAATTTGGCCACGCTCACCCTTGCTGGAGCTGTAACGAAGTTACGCCATGTTACCGTAATCTGGTCCGCCGCCGATCATCGCCGGCTTGCCGGCGTTTGGCCCCTCCACGCGCGGACATGACCCCGCGGCACTTGTGGCACCGCCCGACAGACGGTGATCCGGAGGCTCGAGCACGGGTGAGCGGACAAAAAAGGGTCACAGAAGGCGGTCCGTTTCTCGCTGGACCTGATCACTCCCGAGCGGCAGCAATTCCGGCGGCCGTTCCAATGCGAAGCTGGCACCCGCGTGGTAAGCCGGCGGTTCCTGCGCCTGTTCACTGCCCGGCCGCGGCGTAAAGCGTCGCGCAGCCTTTTCCAAAGTCGCGCTCCATCAGGGTGACGGCCTTCGGGATGATCTGCCACGATTGGGCACTTCCGTACTTTTCCCTGAACGCATCGATCAACTCCTTGAAATAGGCGTTGCTTCGCATCAATGCCCCGCACCCGGACGCGGCCAGCAACGTCCGATCAGAAAAATTATAGACGTAGGAGAACGCGAACAGCTCGAGCCCATTCAGATGCCGCCGGGCGACGTCCCATTTCTCGTACGTACGGTAGTCCTCTGCGGTGAAATCCCTCTTGAGGGCGATGTCGCGGAGCTTCTCCGCATCGCTCCGGCTCAGAACTCTGTCGGGAGTGGGCGCGCCTTCGAAACGATCGGGGAAATAAACGAACAGGGCCCTGCGCGTGTCGATGTCCCTCCATTTGGCCGCCGTCTCCTCGGCGTCGGTCTTGGCGAGTTCGCGATAGCGCGGCAGCTGCGGCTCGGCACTCGACTTTTCGATGAGCACCAACGCCCGTTGGAGGCGCTCTTCCTGCCACTGATGCCAGATTTGCCAGGAGCCGGTGGCGAAGCTCGCCGCCGTGAAAACAATTCCCGCCGCAGTCACGCGCGCAACCGTGACCCTCTGCCAGATGCGGTACGTCCAAGTGCGGACTGGCTTCATGAGTCGCATCCCCCCGAACCGACCCAGAACTCGATACTCACACGCCGGGATGCATCGTGACAAGCCGGTTCCGGAGGCGCGATTCCACGGAAGCCACACGCGAAAAAAGAGCAGGCAGTCGCCCGCCATTGAGCAGAGTGATGTCCGGGCTACGGTTGCCGCGAAGTGAAGCCGCCAACGGCGGCAGCCTCAGTCGCCATCCATGTCGCGACGCTCGTCGCCGGGGCGGCACATCGCAGGCGTCGTCACCTCGGTGCTCGCGTCAAGCTCGGCCGCCTTGGCGAGATGCTCAAGCGCAAGCGTGTTGTAGCGCGAAATGACCAGGTGTCCGCTGCTGATGAGAGCAAGCTGGGCGCAAAGCTGAGCTTGCTTCCGGTAGTATTCTGCTCCGGGCATGGTACGCCGCCCTCATGTACGCAACACGACCGCGATAAGCACACAAGCTCCTTGGCGAAATTTGGACGTCGCGGCGGCAAATTCGGCAGCACGTCAGGCGGGCAGGATAGATCGCATACCCGGCAGCCTGCTCCAGCGGCCCCACAGTCCTCATCTCGTCACACGGGCAATCGCCTTCAACCCGTAGCGCAGTGCCGTGACCTCGCTCGGGCGCACCGTCTCGAGCGCGTTGTTGACGCGGCTTCCGAAGCTGAGCGCGCCCGAGTCTCGCCGCCGGCACTTACGGCGGTGGGCAGCGCCACGCCAGCCAGCTGAGCTCGTTCGTTGGCGAACCCATAATACGTCTTCGCCTGTTCCTCGAACTGCTCCTTGCTCTTCGGATCCGTTTCAGACGCCGCGAGAAATTCGAACAGCTTCGCCTGCTCGACGTACTGCGCCACCAACCTCATGTCACGTCCTCCGGATCGGGCTGAGAGGACCTCCGTGCATGGACGGGCCTCGTCAGGCCATGACGTAGATCAATTCCCGACGCATCGGGCCGCGCTAGCGCGCAATGTCGTGCAGCATAGGTCCTCGCATCGCCGAGGAGGTGTGAGCCATTTCACGGGTGCCTGCAGCAAAGACCGGGGGCATCCCTGCGCTATACAAGGCTAAACGCCTTGCAGCGTCGGCGAAGGTGACCACCGACACGACTGCCGCGGCTCACCTCGCCACACGGGCAATCGCATTCAACCCGTAGCGCAGCGCTTCGACCTCGCTCGGGCGCACCGTTTCGAGCGGCGGATCCTCGATGCAGATGCGATAGACCGCGGCGTTGACGCGGCTTCCGAGGCCCAGTGCAGCGCCGCAGTCGAGGAGCGCGCGGCGAAAATCGGCAAAGCGCCGGCGTACACGCAAGACGGTCTCCTCGTCGGGATCGGGACGGGTCGCCCCGTCCTCAGGACCGGCCGGGCGCGGCAGCGGGATTCCCATGAGCTCGCAGTAGCGGATCACTGTCGCGATATAGACCTGCGCAGCATTGTACTGATCGACCGTAAGGCCTTTGCGATCGCTCTCGCAGACCTGCCAGCGGCGATGCAGGATGCCGAGCGCCGAGCCGTAGAGTGCGTTGAGGGCATCGTGCGCCGGGGCTCCGCGCCGAATGCGCTGGGCACAGGCGACTGCGACAATCTCCGCGGGCGACTCGCCGCGGCTGCGTCCGTTTGTATCGCGCTTGCGGCGTGATTTGCGCGGCCGCCCGCGACGGCCTGAGCGGGATGGGGCTGGGCTGGACAAGCTCATGGCGACCTCTCGCGTGCTGCGGTGGGATGTCGGTACGAAGATCTGCGGCAAGCCGCGACCAGCGCGTCGATATCCTTGGCGAATGCCGGATCAGCTGCGATGCGGGATGCGATGCGATCGACGGCGTGCGCCACGGTGGTGCGATCACGGCCGAACAGCACGCCAGTCTGGACTTGTGACAAACCGGCGAAGCGCATGCAGATGTACATCGCGATCTGCCGCGGTCCTGAGTAGCGCGCGTCCCGGCTGCCGCCGGCGATCTCCGCCCGGGTGAGGCCGAAATGCGCGGCCACGAGCTGCCGGACCTGCGCACCGTAGATCCGACCCTCCCCCGGCGATAGCGCGAAACGCGATCGCAGCTCCTCGTTGAATTCGACGAGCTCGCGCCGCCAGCCTCGCCCCGATGGCGCAGGCTCCGCTGGAGTGCAGCGATCGGCGAACTGCCCGATCCACGCCGCATCGGTGGCGACGGGGCGTACCGGCGTGCCCTCCACTCCCGGCCGCCGCGCGGGCACGTGCGGGCCATTGCCTTCAATCATGCTGCGCCCCGAACAGGTCGGGCCGCAGCTCCTGGCGGGACACGGCGCCCTTGAGCGCGCGTTCGATCGCGATGGCCATCTCGGCGCTCACGCGGCCGCGGCGCCGCGCCTTGTTGATCGCCGGCTGCGAGTAGCCGGTGACGCGCGACAGCTTCGATTCGGAGCCCGCGATGGCGACGGCTCTCTTCAGCGCGGCGGAGAGGTTCATAACCGAATGATAACGTAAGTTATCGATAAATCAACAACAAAAATTATGGACAGCGGTTATAACCTGGGTTATGGTGCAACCCATGGAGCCCGGTGAAAAAATCCGTTCGGCGCGCGAGGCGCGCGGCTGGTCGCAGGCCGATCTCGGCAAGCGGGTGGGCATCAGCCAGCCTGCGATCAAGAAAATCGAGGACGGCGATACCCGCAACTCGAAGTTCCTGCCGCAAATCGCCCAGGAGCTTGCCCTCGACATCGCCGAACTCATCGAGGGCTTGGCCCCGACGGAGCGTGCGCCGGCCGAGCCGACCACGATCTTTGCCGAAACGCCGTCCCGGTTTGGGCGCAATGGGCGCGATTTTCCCATCCATGCCTCGGCGGAGGGGGGCGCGGGGCAGATCATCGTCTCGAGCGACGCGGTGGACTTCGAGGCTCGTCCCGTCCCGCTGGCGCATGTGCGCCACGCGTACGGACTCCTCATCACCGGCACCTCCATGGAGCCGGAATACCGGCCGGGCGACACCGCGCTGATCAACCCCAACCTCCCGGTGGTCGGCGGCGAGGTCTACGTCTTCTATGCCGAGAGGGCCGGCGAGGCGCGCGCCACCATCAAGCACCTGCGCCGTTCGACGACGGAGAAGTGGCTGGTGTCGCAATGGAACCCGCCGGCCGGGCAGGACAACGATTTTGCCCTGTCGCGCAAGGAGTGGCAGTGGGCGCACCGGGTGATCGGCAAGTATTCGCGACGATAGCAGCAGGCCCGAAGGGGCGGCCTGGCCGGCGGCGACGCGAGCTCCGATAATAAAAGTTATTGACACCTCGATAATATAAGTTATCATAGACATTCCGTCCCGCGCTCGCGGGAGAGAGGGTCGGAGCGAAGGGTTGTGGGCCGCGACAACGACTCGCGGCCACACCCCTCATCGGC
>DASTZX010000457.1:0-8966 GCA_035764045.1 Xanthobacteraceae bacterium
ACCGCCTTCTGCACGCCCTTGCCGGCATAACGCGCCTTGTCGCCGTCGCGCAGCTCGACTGCCTCGTGGGCGCCGGTGGAGGCGCCCGAGGGCACCGCCGCGCGGCCGAGCGTGCCATCCTCCAGGACGACGTCGACTTCGACGGTGGGGTTGCCGCGGCTGTCGAGAATCTCGCGGCCGATGATGTCAACAATGGCGGTCATGGATGCACCGGCGGAATGGGGGCTTTCGCCCGCGCTCATACAGGATCATGCGCCGGCGCGACAAGCCGTCTCCTCGAGGTTTACGGACCCGGGTGAATGGTGCCGAGCCAGGCCGCCGCTGCGAGCACCATGAGCCCGATCCCCTGCTCCGCCGCGACGCTGCGCCAGAGACTTTTCAGCCCGCCACCCGGCGCCGCGCCCATGATCTGCGGGGTCAGCACCAGGCGGTTGCGCAGCGCGACCGCCACCATGACCGCCACGAGGGTGAGCTTGATCAGCAGCGCGCGGCCGTAGTCGGACTCGATCAGGCTCGCCGGGCTCGGCACCAGGACGACGGCATTGATGCAGCCGGATATGAGCAGCAGGGCGACCGCCCAGTAGCCCATCACCGAGAACCGCCGGACGGCCGCGCGAGCCACATCCGGCGTTACCCGCCCGCCGATGGCGCGATGGAGCAGCAGGCCGAGACAGACCAGTCCGCCGATCCACCCGGCCGCGCACAGCAGGTGCACCATGTCGGCCAGCATGTGGAGGCGCGAGATCCCGGCGCCGTGGCCGGCGCCCGTCATGCCGTGACCGACGCCGACGAGGCTTGCGGCGAATGCGGCCGCGAGGACGGCCAGCAGGGCATCGCGCGCACGCGACGGGTGGCCAAGCGCTTGAACCGCGATCAGCGCGAGCAGCAGCACGAGCCGGGCGATCCACAGGTGGCCGAAGCGGGTGTCGAACGTGACTGCCTGCAGGATGTCGGGCGTGGCCGCATCGGCCCAGCTTCCCGCCATGTCGGCGGCAACCCCGGCGAACCAGCCGATGCCGGACACAAGCGCCGCGATCGCAGCGCCGATCTCCAGGCTTCGACTGGCCACAAAGCCCGCCTGCTTCGGCGCCATCGCGAGCCGGAACAGCGGCGCGCCGAACAGCAGCGCCACCGCCGCAAAGTGCACAGCCCGCGAGGCGATGATCAGCTCATCCACGGCGACACGTCACGGCTTCACCTCGAAGCCAAAATTGCCCTCGGTGCGGTGGGTATCGACCGAAAGCACCTTCCAGTCGACCTTGTACCTGCCGGGTGCGAGCCCGCGCACCGGAATGACGATCTGCTTCGGATCAGCCTGATCGACGTGGCCCGTTCCGATCACCGCGCCGCTGCTCGAGCGCAGTTGCGCGGCGGAAAATCTCGGCTCCAGCGCCTGGGTGAAATAGAGATGTACCTCGCGTGGCGCGCTCACGGTGCTGCCGACGGACGGGCTCGCGTGATCGAGCACGGCGTGCGCGTGCGCGTCAGCAGGCGACAGGGCGAGCAGGGCAAAAGCCGTCGCGAGACGAAAGGCGTGCATGGTCAAGTTCCCTGATCAATTGCCGAAGACCGGGCGCGCCGGAGCATTCTGGCCGAACAGCGGCCGCCCGATCGTGGTCGGAAAGATGTCGTCGAGATAGAGATGGAGCTGTGCCATCACGCCCACGCCGCTGCCGCTCGCGCGATTGATCGGCACCAGCGCCTCGACCCCGACCTGGAAATAGTCCCCGACCCAGATCACGCCCGGATTGATCGTGCCCGTAGTGCCGATGCCGGTGCCGAAATTGTTGGCGACCGGCGTCTGGAAGCTCCCTTCCACGATCGGGATCAGGTGATTGAAGAAGTCCGGAAGCTGGAGGTCGACCACGCTCGATTTGAGATAGGGCATGCTGTACTGGAGCGAGAAGCCGTAGGTCAGGAACTGCGGGTGGCGGTCGATGCTGAGGTCACCGCTGTCCGGATCGATGCTCATCGACGAGCGGCTCGACGGGACCGAGTAGCCGACCTGCGCGGTCAGCCCGATCGGCCGCGCCCAGCCCATGGTCTCCGGCAGGTCGCCGAAACCTTTGCCCATAAAGAGCGTCGGCGTGTAGGTCGTGAACGTCTCCGCACCCACGCCGGCCGCGCCCGTATTGCCCCACTCGACCGCGAGCGCCGCCGACATCACGAACTCGCGGTCCGGCACATTGAGGAACTGATACTTGAACGTGGTCTCCAGGTTCTGGAAGCCGCTCGCGCTCGGCATGCCCGGCTGACTGAGATGCGTCCAGGTCGAGCCGACGGAGACGCCGAAATATTCGGTGATGCGCTTGGAATATTCCGTCGAGAGCTCGAGCTCGCGCGCAGCCGGATCGTCGCCGGTCTTCGACCAGCTCACCGTGGGCAAGGAGAGCTCGTCGGCGACGCAAGGATCGTCGATGCCGAGCGTGGCGGGGAAGAAGCGCGCGCCGATGTAGCAATGCGCGCGTGCGTCGCTCGCGGCAAAAACCGAGGCGGCGGCGAGCGGCAGCAATATGGCCGCAGATCTGGACACGGGTTGGCCTCCACTTGAATGGATTGGAAATCCGCCGCCGGATCAGTCCGGCCGGCGGTCGCAAAAACCATCAAGCGAAGGACGGGGGAGCGCGCGAGGCGTAGGGCGTGTGGGACTGATAGGTGACGCGCGGCGCGCTGCGCCAGGGTGAAAGGGTTTCCCCGCCCGCCGGCAGCACGGCCAACATCGGCGCCGCCGGCAGCGGCGGCACCAGCTTGCCGGATTGCAGGCACAGGCAGGCCGGACAGAGCGCGTGGGACTTCGGCGCGGGCGCATGGCCGGGCGCCGTCCGATCGGCCGCGCCTTGGTCGTGCGCGCAGAGGACGACGAGCCCGCTGTCGTCCGGCACGCCCGCGTGAGCGGTGATCAGCAGGGCGGACAGAAGGAGCTGCACCCCGACCGCAAAGGCTGCGAGCGCCGCCGCGAGCGTGCGCCAGACCGGATGATCGTCGGAGCGCCGGAGCATCGTTGACTTGCCCGATCGGGCCGCCTTGGGCCTCACCGCCTCACCCTACCAGAGCGCGCGCAGCCGTGCATACCCGCAGCCGCGTACCCGCCGCCCACCATGGCGGCATGTCCCACAAGCCGCTAAAAGGCGCTCGGATTCCGACCCATGGCCAAGACATCACCGAAAGCGCTCCAGCTCGGCCGGCCGAGCCCCCTCCCCGCCTCGCCGGAGGAAGCGGTGCTCGACCGCGTCGCCAACCCGCATCCCGGCAGCCCCTATGCGGCGCGTTTCACCTTTCCCGAGTTCACCGCGCTCTGTCCGGTGACCGGCCAGCCCGATTTCGCCATCATGGTGATCGATTACGTGCCGAACCGCTGGCTGGTCGAATCGAAATCCCTCAAGCTCTACCTCAACAGCTTCCGCAATCACGGCGTCTTCCACGAGGACTGCACGGTCGCAATCGGGCGACGGCTGGTCGACCTGCTCAAGCCCCGCTACCTTCGCATCGGCGGCTATTTCCATCCTCGCGGCGGCATGCCGATCGACGTCTTCTGGCAATCCGGCCGGCCGCCGCGCGGCGTGTGGCTGCCCGATCAGGGCGTCGCGGGCTACCGAGGCCGCGGATGAAGGCGCCCGAAGCAGAAGAGGGTGATCGGGTGCAAGGTGATCGGGCGAGCAAAACCTGGGATTCCCGGCGGATCGCCCGCACCGCGCTCATCGTCGCGACCGCCTTCCTGTCCGTGTGGATGCTGTGGCGCTTCCTGCCCGCACTCGCCTGGGCCTGCGTGCTCGCGATCGCGACCTGGCCGCTGCGCGCCGCGCTGGCCGGCCGCGGCATGGACCGCACCGCGCTCGCGATCCTGCTCACCCTGGTGCTGGCGATCGTGCTGGTCGTGCCGCTCATCTACATCGGCATCGAGGTGGCGCACGAAGGCGGCGCCATCGTGCCCGCCATCCGCGATATCCGGCAGAACGGGCTCGGCACGCCCGACTGGCTCTATCATCTGCCCTTGGTCGGCAATTCCGTCGCGAACTGGTGGGGCGCCAACCTCGCCGACCCCGAGGCCGCCCGCGCCCTGCTCGGCCGCGCCGAGACGAGCGGGATTTTCGCTTTCACCCGCACGCTCGGCATCGAGGTGGCGAACCGCGTCATCACCCTCGTATTCACCCTGCTGGCACTGTTCTTTCTCTACCGCGACGGCCCGAGCTTGATCGCGGAATCGCGTGTCATCGCCGGCCGCGTCTTTGGCCCCCCCGCCGGCCATCTCGGCCAGAACGCCGTGATGACGGTGCGCGGCACCGTCAACGGCCTGGTGCTGGTCGGGCTCGGCGAAGGACTGCTCATCGGCCTGTCCTATTTCGCCGCCGGCCTGCCGCATGCGGCCTTGCTCGGCCTCGCCACCGCCGTGCTGGCGGTCATTCCGTTCGGCGCACCCGTGATGTTCGTGCTCTGCGCCCTGGTCCTGATCGCGCAATCCAAGACCACCGCCGCGATCGCGATCATCGTGTTCGGTTCGGTCGTCGTCTTCATCGCCGATCACTTCGTCCGGCCGATTCTGATCGGCAGCTCGACCCGCCTGCCCTTCCTCTGGGTCCTGCTCGGCATTTTCGGCGGGCTCGAGACGTTCGGCCTGGTCGGCCTTTTCCTCGGGCCGGCCGTCATGTCGGTGCTGATGGCCATGTGGCGCGAGGGCTCGGAGGAAAACGACACCGCTCGCGGATGACGCCGCCTTGCGCACAAGGCGGCTTGCCGGCTCTTCCCGACGGGCGCATCCTGTCCACCAGCAGCATGTCATCCGGCACCCTTCAACACGCCGGAGACGGGGAGGACCAGGATGAGCGATCAGGCTTTCGGCCGCCGCGATTTTCTCAAGACCGCGGTCGTCGGCGGCGCCGCCGCCGCAACCACCGGCATTGCCCAACCGCAGAGCGCGCAGGCGCAGCAGCCGCCTGCGCCGGCGGCCGCCCCCGCGGCGCCCGCCGTCGAGGGCTACGAGTTTCTCAATCTCGAGGAGGCCGCCTTCGTCGAGGCGCTGGTCGACCACATGGTGCCGGCCGACGACCTCAGCCCCAAGGGCACCGACATCGGCATCAATGTCTATATCGACCGCGCGCTCGCCGGCGCCTGGGGCAAGGGCGACCGCCTCTATCTGCAGGGTCCGTGGAAGCGGGGCGTTCCCAACCAGGGCTATCAGCTTCCGCTCACGCCCGCAGAACTTTATCGGGCCGGCATCGCGGCGACCAACGGCCACTGCCGCAACACGTACGGCAAGACCTTCGACCGGCTCGATGAGGCGCAGCGCGAGGCAGTGCTGGTCGCGCTCTCGAGCGGCAAGCTCACCTTCGAGAATGGTTTGCCGTCCCGTGTCTTCTGGGGAACCGTCTATGAGACCGTGATGCAAGGCATGTTCGCGGATCCGATCCACGGCGGAAACCGCAACAAGGCGGGCTGGCGCATGCTCGGCTTCCCGGGCGCGATCGCGGTGAACCGCGAGAACATCGCGAAGTACCGCGACAAGCCGTTTCCCACCGATCCGGTCGGCATCGCGGACCTGAGCTGAGGGAGGGCGCCATGGCGACGAAGCTGAAAGAAGTCGATGTGGTCGTGGTCGGGCTCGGCTGGACCGGCGGCATTCTGTCGAAGGAGCTGGCGGAGGCTGGGCTCAAGGTGGTCGCGCTCGAGCGCGGCGCCATGCGCACGCCGGCAAACGACTACTCGCTGCCGAACATCCGCGACGAGCTGCGCTACGCGGTCCACAAGGACCTGATGATGGACGTGGCACGCGACACGCTCACGGTGCGCAACAATCCCTCGCAGGAGGCGCTGCCGATGCGGCGGCTCGGCTCGTTCCTGCCCGGCGAGGTGGTCGGCGGCGCCGCCGTGCACTGGAGCGGCCACACCTGGCGATGGACCGACATGGAGCTCAGGATCCGCTCCATGTACGAAGAGCGCTACGGCAAGAAGTTCATTCCCGGCGACATGACGATCCAGGACTGGGGCGTCACCTATGCGGAGCTCGAACCATATTACGACCGCTTCGAGTACACTGCCGCGGTGTCCGGCAAGGCCGGCAATCTCGGCGGACAGATCCGGGCCGGCGGCAATCCGTTCGAGGCGCCGCGCAAGCGCGACTATCCGCTGCCGCCACTGACCCAGAACCTCGCGGGCGTCCTGTTCGCCGAGGCCGCCAGCAAGGCCGGCTATCATCCGTTCCCACGGCCGACCGCCAACGCTTCGCAGGCCTACACCAATCCGGACGGCGCCCATTTCGGCGCCTGCCAGTATTGCGGCTATTGCCAGAAGTACGGTTGCGAGGCGAATGCCAAAGGGTCGCCGCATGTCGCCGTGATCCCGCTGGTGATGCGCAATCCGAATTTCGAGCTGCGCACCCATTCCTGGGTCACGACAGTGAACAAGGATTCGGACGGCAGGCGGGTGACTGGCGTTACCTACACCAACGTGCTCAACGGCGAGGAATTCGAGCAGCCGGCCGGCATCGTGCTGTTGTGCGCCTATGCGCTCAACAACGTGCATCTCATGCTGCTGTCGGGGCTCGGCCAGCCCTATGACCCGGTCGCGCAGACGGGAGTCATCGGCAAGAACTACTGCTACCAGACCGGCGCGGGCGCGACGCTGTTTTTCGAGAACCGTCGGTTCAATCCGTTCATGGCCGGCGGCGGCACCAACACGACCATCGACGATTTCAACGTGAACTGGGATTTCGACCGCGGGCCGCACGGCTTCGTCGGCGCCTACAACGTCTCCGCCGGGCACAATTCAGGCGCTCCGATCGAGTATCGGCCGCTGCCGCGCGGCACGCCGCAATGGGGCACGGCATGGAAGAAGGCGCGAGCGAAATGGTACCAGGGCGCGATGGGCATCGGCTCGAGCGGCAGCGTGATGGCGAACCGCTACAACTGGCTCGATCTCGACCCGACCTATCGCAACGCCTTCGGCCAGCCGCTGATGCGCATGACCTTCGACTACAAGGAGAACGAGCAGAAGATCGGGGCCCATGCGGCCAAGATCGTCAACGATCTCGCGCGGTCGATGAACCCGACCCATCTCACCGAAGCGACAGTGCGCGCGTCCTGGACGGTCGTGCCCTATCAGAGCACGCACAACACCGGCGGCACGATCATGGGCACCAACCCGCGCGACAGCGCCGTCAACAGGTACCTGCAGAGCTGGGACTACCACAACCTGTTCACGGTCGGCGCCAACGTCTTTCCGCACAACTCCTCCTACAACCCGACCGGACCGGTCGGCGCGCTCACCTACTGGGCCGCGGACGCGATCAAGAACCGCTATCTCAAGAATCCGGGCCCGCTGGTGCAAGCATGAGCACGATGTACTCCTGGTCATGGATGCCCGCGGCAGGCGCCGGCATGACGGCGTTGGCGGCCGCGCTTGCATTCATCGCCGCACCCGCCGCGCAGGCTCAGGATGCGGCGCTCGGCGAGCAGCGCTTCCGCGAATGCGCGGCCTGTCATTCGGTGCAGGCCGGAGTGAACAATGTCGGCCCGAGTCTCGCCGGCCTGTTCGGCCGCACGGCCGCCACGCTGCCCGACTTCCGCTACTCGGCGGCGATGCGCAAGAGCGGCATCACCTGGACGCCGCAGACGCTCGACGAGTTCATCGCCGATCCGCAGAAGCGCGTGCCCGCCAACCGCATGCCCTATGCGGGCCTGACCGACGCCGCCGCGCGCGCCGACCTCATCGCCTATCTGCAGAAGGCCACGAAGTAGGAGATCGGCCGGCGCCGCTGCGCTCACCCGGCGTCGCGGCGCAGCGTCCGGGCGCAGACGATCCCCACCACGATCAGGATGGCGCCGAACGGGATGACGGTCGCCGCAAGCCCGAGCGTCGACAGCGCCAGCCCATAGATCACCGGCCCGAGCGCATTGCCGAAAAAGAAGAAGGTCGAATGCATGGCCATGGCCGAGCCGCGCGCCTGCGGCGCGAGCTCGCTCGCATAGATCTGGATCACGCCGTGCAGCAGGTAGAAGCCGACGCCGAGCACGACGAAATTGACGAACTGCAGGGGCCAGGGCAGGCGCAGCGCGACCACCATCAGCCCGAGCCCCATCAGGGTGCCGCCGGTCAGCATCACGCCCCGCTCGTGCAGCAGGCGCAAGAGCAGCGCGATCAGCGCCACATAGATGATGCCGCCGACCCCGAACCCGGCGATCACCAGGCCGGCGATGGCGGCGCGCGGCTCCCCGGCCGACGCGAGCAACTGCGCCACGTAGGGAAAGAGGCCGTGCAGGCAGATCGCCTCCAGCATGACCGAGCCGAAGCAGATCTTTGCCAGCGGATGGCGAAAGATCGCCCGGTAGGTGGCGGGCATCGAGGCGATCTCGATCGGCTCGGCCGTGCTCGTACGCAGGCCGCGAAATCCGAAGCCGGTGGAGACGACCGCGGCCCCGGCAAGCGCGCCCATGCCGACGAACACGCCCCGCCAGCCGATCAGGTCGGCGGCGATGCCGGCGAGCGGCGAGCCGAGCACATTGCCGATCATGGCGGCGCTGAGGATCCGGCCGACCGCGACCTGGCGGCGCTCGAACGAGACCAGATCGGCCGCGATCGCCACCGCGATCGGAAACACGCCGCCGGCCATGATCCCCGAGACGACGCGCGAGGCGAACAGGGTCGGCATGTCGGGCGCCACCGCACCGAGCACGGCGGACAGCATCAGCGCACCGAGCGACAATGTCATCAGGCGGGTCTTGCCGAAGGCATCCGCGAGACCGCCGAGCACCGGCTGGGTGATCGCATAGGGCAGCGAGAACGCGGTCGCGAGCAGCGCCACGGTGTGGGGATCGACAACGAAATGCTCGGCGATCTGCGGCACGACCGGATCCACCGCGCGCATGCACAAGGTGGTGGCGAACACCGCCAGCATGGACAGGCCGAGCAGCCGCTCGACCGGCGGTTTGGCAACCGAGGCGACAGCGACGTGTGCTTGGGGGCGCGCATCCATG
>DASTZX010000458.1:0-6988 GCA_035764045.1 Xanthobacteraceae bacterium
CCATGCCGTGCTTCAGCATCTCGTGGTCGTCGGGGAAGTTGGCGGACAGGCCAAGCGAGATCGCGAACAGGCCGCCGCATTCCGGCGTGAGATCGTGGCGCGAGGTATCGGCGCCGCGCACGATGGCGGCGACGTGGTCGAGGGCCGGATCGTGGATGTCGTAGATGCGCAGGATGGTGTCGAACGAGCAGCGCTCGCCCTCGTGGGTGAACTCGACGCCGGCGATGTCGTAGGGCGTCGCGCCGGTCTCCCTGGCGACGCTCAGCACGTCAGCGGCCGGCACGTAGATGAATTGGGCCGCGGGATCGATGAACCGGGCGATCAGCCAGGGACAGGCGATGCGGTCGATCTTCGGCCGCTCGCGAGTCACCCACTTGCTGCTGCCAGTACTCTTGCGGCGGGTCGGAAGCCCCATCTCGCTCCACGCCGTGATGCCGCCCTCGAGGTAGGCAGCCGCGAAGCCCGAACCGGCAAGCGCGGCGGCCACCCGCTCGCTCACCTCCCGCCCGCGCACGCAATGCACCACCACGGGCCGCCCGGGAGCAAGCTCGCTCTTCCAGCGCGCGACCTCCTCGGGCGCGCGATGGATTGCAGACACGATGCAGCGGTCCGCGGCCGCGAAGTCGGCGGGCCGCCGCACATCGAGCACGATCGGCGCCTGCGCGGTGCCGAGCCTCGCATAGAGCTGTTGCGGACGAATGGAGGTTGGGGTCGCGTCCATGCGCAATCTCCTCGACAAATCGAGTGTTGCACAGAGCTTGGACGCGAGCGTCTGACGGGGAGCCTGCGTTTCCCCGAATGACGGCGACTCTATTGAAGGGAGGCGGCATCTGCAATCCCCTGCGTCACGGGCTGCGGGCGGCGGCCGGATCGAAAGTCGAGGAACGGCGATGCCGTCCGAGTCGTTTCTTTTCTGAAAGATGGTGCCCTTCGTCTTTGACGAGATCAGTCGAGCAATCCCATGGCCCCGCCGACCTCCAGTTTCCATTTCGGCCTGGAGACCGAGTTTCTGCTGATCGAAGCGGATTCCTTCCAACCGCTCTGGCACCCGCAGCTCCGGTTCGACGCGCTCAATTCCTTGCTCGAATCGATCGACGTCGACGCCCATGATCACGAAGGGCTGGACGTCCGGCCGCCGCATCGCAAGCCGATGCCGTTCGTGGTCGAAGGATATCAAGTCCCGGATCCGAAGCTGCGGCCGACCGACCTCCTGCCGAAGGGCATCGAGATTCGCACACCCGTGCGCCATTCAATCGAGGACTGCCTTGCCTCGTTCAAAGTTCTTCACGAGAGGCTGCAGCAGGCATTGGAGCTGCGCGGCTATCTGGCGGCGGCGCTGTCCTTTCACCCGACGCAGGACCATTTCGAAGGCCCGCAGAACAAGAAGCGCTACGACCATTGGCAATGGGCGATGGAGGCGATGACCACCTACGGGCCCGACGTGAACGTCACCGTGCCGTCCGACCTCGCCACCCGATTGGACCTGCATGAGCTGCATGGAAAGGTGAACTACTACGCGCCGGCGCTGACCGCGCTCACTCTCGCCTCGCCGCTCTATCGCGGTGACCTCTGGCGCATTCGGGGCCGGATCGGGAAATCCGTCCGGACGCATCATCGCAGCACGATCGCGCCGGCGATCTCGATTCATCCCGAGGAGAATCTGCGGCTTGAATTCAAGCCGTTCGAGATGAGCCGATCGCTTTCCGACTATCACGCGTACTTCCTGCTCTGGCTGACGCTGATCCTGGATGAGAAGCTGGAAGGACGGTCCACCGAACAGACGCGCATCTACGACATGGGACAGATCGCCCAGAGCGGCCTCGATGCCGAAACGGCGCGTGCGCGCGCACACGAAATCCTGGCGCGGGCGCCGAAGGTGCTGGAGCCGTGGGGCTTCGATTGCATGCCTCTGCGCGCTTTCGCAGAGCGACTGGAGACGGGGCGCCTCCCGGCCGACGACATCATCGAGCTGTTCGAGCGCAAGAAATCCATTCCAGAGGTCATGCGCGGTCTGGTCGGCTTGATTCCGTGATCATGTTTCCGGCCCGAGCCGATCCAGCCGCAACCGATGGCGGCGATCGGTGAGACGGTAGGTGCCGCCGACGACGGCCACGAGCGTGCCGAGACCGGTCCCGCCAGCGATCAGGAACATCACGAGCAGCTGATATTTCACCGCGTCGACGGGCTCGACTCCGGCGAGGATCTGGCCGGTCATCATGCCGGGCAGCGACACGAGACCCATGGCGGCCATCGCATTGACGGTCGGCATGAGCCCGCTGCGCAACGCGTCGCGCGTGACCGGAAGCAGCGCGTGATAACGGCTGTCGCCGAGCGCAAGGCGGGCCTCGACCGCCGCCCGGTCCCGAACCAGGCCATTGGTGAGCACGTCCAGGCCAAGGCTGATGCCGGTCATGGTATTGCCGAGGATCATGCCGAGCAGCGGAAGGGCGTAGCGAGGATTGTACCAGGGATCGGGACGCAGCTGGGTCAGCAGGGCAAAAGTCGTGACCGTGGCCGACGCCATCAACGTGCAGGCCGCGCCCAAGACGTAGCTCCAACCGCCGCGCAACGGCCGCTTCTGGCGCACCCCGATCTCCTGCGAGGCGAACAGGACCATCAGGATCGCCGCCAGCGCCGTCCATAGCGGAGAGACCGCGGCGAACAAGAACGTGAGCACGTATCCGACCAGCGCCAGCTGGGCGACCATGCGGACCGTCGCGATGGCGAGTTGTCGCTCCAACCTGAGCTGGAGCGCGATCGAGCAGATGCCGATCATGACCACGAGAAGGGCCGGCAGCAGAAGATCGCTGTAGTCGAGACGGATGTACGTCATGTTCGCTCCTCCGTCATCCGACCGTTTTTGATGGTGAACCGGCGGGACGCGACCCGCCGCGCCTGGTCCGCATCGTGGGTGACCCAGATAACGCCCGTGCCGGCTTTCACGCGCTTCGCGATCATCGCCTCGGCAGCCGCGGTCGCATCGGCGTCGAGTCCCGAGGTCGGCTCATCCAGAAGCAGGACGCGCGAACCCAACACCAGCGCGCGGACGAGCCCGAGGCGCTGTCTCTCGCCGGTCGAAAGCCTTTGGATATTCCATTCGGCGGACGACGACGGAAGACCGAGCTCCTTGACGAGCGGCAACGCTTCGTCCCACGCCGCGAAATGCTGGCGGACCGTATCGGCCCACCAACCTGGCTCCGCGGCGACGAAGGTCACCTGCCTGCGCCACACCGGGGCCGGCATGCTCTCCCGCATGGCGCCGTCGAGCGTGACCGTGCCGTCGCTGGGATCGAGATCAGCGATCGCTCGCAGGATCAACGTCTTGCCGGAGCCCGAGGCGCCTTGGAGCGTGATGCACTCGCCGCGGTGCAGCTCGAATGAGACATTGACATTGAGGCGGACGAGCGAACGGACCTCCAGCAGGACATGATCGCAATGCAATGCCTTGCTCCGGTATCAATTCGATAATGCACCCCACGCGCAAAACACTGGCCCGCGCCGCGGGTTCCTGTACCCACGATTGGTGTGCGCAGCCCGGAACCAGAGCGCCGGCGCGACATTGACAGCTTAGGGGATTATGCAGGCTCCCCTCCAGACGGTTCCCCGTCCAAGCTCTGCGCATTGCTCGATCTCATCGAGGTGTTGCGCATGGACGGAACGATCCTTCGCCATGGTGATACCAGCCCGACGGGCCGCGCCGGCGTCGTCGTTTACATTTCCCCCTCGAGCCCGCCGATGTACGAGCATGAGCGGGCGACGCTCTGCACCAACGGCCGGACGATCGCCCGGCTCAGTGGGTGCGAATATGGCGGCATTCACGGTGACGGGCATCGCGGTTGCGCCGGTCTGTTCTTCGTTCCCGATGAAGCGTTGGTCCTCGACGAAGCCGCGCCGCTCGGCATCCGCGGCGAGAGCGACCTGTTCGGCGGCGTCGTTCCGTCCGCTTTCGTGGGGACGAAAGCGATCAGCCACGAATTGATCGAGGACTGTGCCGACCGGCCGGCCGGATGGTCGACGGCCTTCGCGAAGGCGGCCGGCGAAGTTGCGCTTCCGGGCTACACCGTGTTCCGCGCCGGCGACGCCCGGCACGCGGCGGAGCGCTTGCTCGCGCTCGGGTCGGTCAGACTGAAGCGATCGGTCTCATGCGGCGGCGGCGGCCAGCAGGCGGCGGCCAATCTGGCGGAGGTGGACGCGTTCCTGGAGAAGCTTTCTCCGGACGAATTGACGACCTACGGGTTGGTGCTGGAGACAAATCTACGCGATGTCACCACGTACAGCATCGGTCGGATCAGCATCGCGGGAACCCATGTCACCTACTACGGCACGCAACGCGTTGCGATCGACAATGAGGGACATCCGGTCTACGGCGGGTCGGATCTGGTTTGCCTGCGCGGAGATTGGGACGTCCTCGACCGGATCGCGCTCACGTCCGAGATCCGGCTCGCGGCCGTGCAGGCACGGCAGTACGACGGAGCAACGGCCGCGTATCCGGGCTTCATCGCGACACGCCGGAATTACGACGTCGCGCAGGGCGTCGACGACCGCGGGCGCGCCCGATCCGGCGTTCTGGAGGCCTCGTGGCGCTCGGGGGGCGCCACCACAGCGGAGCTTGCGGCGTTGGAGCTCCTTCGCGGCGATCCCGAATTGCAACTCGTCGAGGCGCGCGCCGCGAAGCAGTTCGGCGCCCGGGCTGAGCCTCCCCGCGGTGCAGTCGTCCACTTCGCAGCGGATGACCCGCGCGACGGCCCGATCTTGCGCTACACGCTCGTGACGCGCGTTGCACCGTGCCCCCCTTCCCCATGCCTAGCGGCGACGGCCGGGGCTGAGCCTTGATGGCACGGCGCGGCTAGTCTAGGTATGGAGCGTCGGGGCAACGCAGGCTCCCGGCGTCTCGAAGGCGGATCCCCGTCCAAGTCCTGTTCGCGGGCCGCGCAATGGCGCGGACTTGGAGCACGACAATGAATGCGGAGCCGCTTTCCGTTTCCAAACCCACAGCTCGCCTCGGCCGCATCGCTATCCTATGGCGGGGCGATGAACCGGCGCGCCGTACTGCGGCGTCAGAGACCAGTCGGTTCAAGGCCATCTTCGCGGCGCTCGCCGACATCGGCGTCGATGCGGAACCGGTGGTTTACGAGGACGACGTCGTCGACGCCGTGCGGGCACAGCTCGCCACGCTCGATGGCGTGCTCGTCTGGGTCAATCCGATTCACGAGGGGCGCAACCGCGCCAATCTCGACGGGCTGCTGCGCGAGGTCGCCGCCCGCGGCGTCTGGGTGAGCGCTCATCCCGATGTGATCCTGAAGATGGGCACCAAGGAGGTGCTTCATCGTACGCGCGCGATGAGCTGGGGTTGCGATACGGCCCTTTATCGAACGGCCGAGGCGATGCGCCTCGAATTGCCGGCGCGGCTCGCCGCTGGTCCGCGCGTGATCAAGCGCAATCGCGGCAACGGCGGCCAGGGCGTCTCAAAGGTGGAGATGCTGGGCAGTCGACGCAGCCGGCCGATAGTGCGCGTGCTGGATGCGACCAAAGACGTGTCAGAGGAGCTGTCGCTGGACGAGTTTCTCGAGAGGTGCGTCGAGTATTTTGAAGACGGCTGCGTGATCGATCAACAGTTCCAAGCGCGCCTGAGTGAAGGTGTGGTTCGTTGCTACATGGCAGGCGATCGCTGCGCCGGCTTCGGTTACCAGAGGGTCAAGGCGTTGGTCGACACGCCGGCTGAGCGCGCCGCGGCCGGACCGCGGCTCTACACCTCCAACGCCGATCCGCGCTTTCAACGCCTGCGCCGGTTGATGGAAGATGAGTGGACGCCGCAGCTGACCTCGCTGCTGAATATCGCGCCGCGCGACCTACCGATGATCTGGGACGCGGACTTCATGCTCGGTCCGCCCGGCGCCGATGGGAAGGATAGCTACGTGCTTGGCGAGATCAACGTCAGCTCGGTGTTCCCGATCCCAGATGAGGCGCCAACAGAAATCGCCCACCGCGTTGCCGACCGGCTGCGGTCGAAGCTCTGAGAGGAGGCCGGGCGGTCTTATCCTGCGCGAAGCCTGCCGACGCCGCGGAGATTCAAAAGGGCCTCGCGAATATCGCGAGGCCCAAGCTCGAGGTGCGAGCGGGCAATTAATCACAAACCCGACGACGCACGGTCACATCCTCGCCTCGCGCATTCGTGTGGCGATCGATGATGGTTCGACACTCACCTCGGTTGTACGAGCGGTCCCACCGATGCCCGGGTTCCACACGAATGCCACCAGGACCGATATCGAATTCGGCGGCCTGGACCGACACCGTTCCAAACAGCGCGGCCATAACAAGCGCTGCCGCTGTGGCTGCAAGTTTCATACGGTTTCTCCTGTGTTCCGTCCCCACGCGCGTTCTCCTGTGGGGCAACGACTGGCGTCCTCAGCCGTTCCTGCCGGAACGGCGGAGCGATTTGGCGCGTTGCCGAAGATGAAGGAGCATTCATGCTCGATGAACGCCAGACGTTGATCATCCTCGGTTGGACGCTCGGGAGTGTGTGCGTGACAACGTTCGTGCTGAGTACCTTGTCGTTGCCGTGAAGCATCGCGACGACCGTAAGAGTACAACCGCGTCACGACGCGGGTGGGGCTGCCACTTGCTACAGAACAGAACGAGACGCGTTGACAGGGCCCGCTGATGGCCCCGCTATGTCGCCACCGAATCGAATGGCTTTGCGCGGACTCAGCGATGCCCCGGATGTTTTCAGCGCATCAGCCGGCCGCCGAGAACAGCTTCTTGAGCCGGCGCAGGTCGTCGGCCGCCTCGGCGAGCAGCCACTCGCGCGCAGTCTTCACCTTCGGCAGCATCGCGGTCACCTTCGGACAGACGATCCAATAGCTGTTGGCAATCCGCAGTGTCTCCTGGAGCGGGCGCACCAGGCGGCCGTTGATCAGGTCCCAGGCGGCCAGCGTGGTGCGGGCGAGCGCGATCCCCTGCCCGTCGACCGCCGCATCGATCAGCATGC
>DASTZX010000459.1:0-2062 GCA_035764045.1 Xanthobacteraceae bacterium
CGGTGGATCTTCACCTTCTTGCCGTCGACCGAGACCTCGGCGGCGGCCGCCACATAGCTGCCGAAGCCCATGAAATGGGCGATGCCGCGATGCACGCCCTGGGCCGCCGGCTTGTCCCAGCCGATCTTCTCGGCCACCGCGTTGAGCACGGCGAGGTGCTTGGGATGCTTCGCCATGATCTTGCGCCGGAACTCGAGCGGATCGGCGCCCGTCTCCTTGGCGAGCTCGTCCATGAACGACTCGAGATAGATGGCGTTGTGATTGATGTTCACGCCGCGCCAGAAGCCGGGATGGATGTGCGGGTTGCGCATGGAGTGATCGACCAGGACATTCGGGATGTCGTAGCCGAACGCAGCCTCGGTCCCGCCCGGATAGAAGCCCGAGAAGGTCGCGGGGTCGCGGCCCTCCTGCATGCGCGCCGGCATCACTGTCGCGAGGATCGACTGGCCCGAGATGCGGATGTGCAGGGCCGTCACGTTCTTGTTCTCGTCGAGCCCGGCCGTGAGCTTCGCCTGCGTGACGGGATGGTACCAGCCGTGCACCATGTCCTCCTCGCGCGACCACAGAAGCTTGATCGGCGTGCCCGGCATCTGCTTGGCGATGAGCACGGCCTGCTTCACGTAGTCATGCGACGTCGAGCGCCGGCCGAAGCCGCCGCCCAGGAAGGTCTTGTAGACCTCGCATTTCGCGATCGGCAGGCCGCTGGTCTCGGAGACGAGCGCCAGCGCGGCCTCGCCGTTCTGGGTCGAGGTCCACACCTCGCACTTGTCGTCGGTGTAGCGCGCCGTCGCGTTCTGCGGCTCCATCGTGACGTGGTGCTGGTACGGATAGGCGTAGACCGCGTCGAACTTCTTGGCGGCGCTCGCGAGCGCGGCCTTGGCGTCGCCGGTCTTGTTGCCGATCAGCCCTTCGTCCACGTCGAGGCCTTCCTTGAGCCAGGCCGCGATCGAGGCGCTCGAGACCTTGGCGTTCTGGCCCAGGTCCCATTCGATCGGCAGCGCTTCCAGCGCGGTGTTGGCGCGCCACCAGCTGTCGGCGACCACGGCGACCGCGTTGTCCTCGACCTTGACCACCTTCTTGAAGCCCGGCTTGCCGGTAATCTTCGCCTCGTCGTAGCTCTTCAGCTTGCCGCCGTTCACCGGACACGCCTTGATGGCGGCGTACAGCATGTTGGGGAGGCGCGTATCGATGCCGAACTTCGCCTCGCCGTTGACCTTGATCGGCGTGTCGAGCCGCTTCTTGCCCTGGCCGATGACCGTCCAGTCCTTCGGGTCCTTGAGCTTGACGTCGGTCGGCGCCTGGAGCTTGCCGGCCGCATCCGCGACCTTGCCGAAGCTCGTCTTGCGGTTCGAGGCGGCGTGCGTGATCACGCCGTT
Organism: Xanthobacteraceae bacterium; assembly: GCA_035764045.1. GTDB lineage: Bacteria > Pseudomonadota > Alphaproteobacteria > Rhizobiales > Xanthobacteraceae > JAVDCA01. Next base: position 1,377 of record DASTZX010000459.1, read on the forward strand.
CGATACGGTGCATTCGCCGGGCGGAACTTTCCACTCGTCGGCGGCAGCCTGGATCAGCATCATGCGCGCCGTCGCGCCCGCCTTGCGGACGAGCTCGTTCGACGAGCGGATGCCCTGGCTGCCCGCGGTGAAGAAGTCGCCCCACACGCGCTTGCGGGCGACGTTCTGCCCCGGCGTGGGGAATTCATAGCCGACCTTCGACCAGTCGCACCCGAGCTCCTCGGCGAACAACTGGGCGAGGCCGGTGAGGGTGCCCTGGCCCATCTCGGAGCGGGCGATGCGGATCACCACGCTGTCATCCGGCTTGACCAGCACCCAGGCGGTGACCTCCGGAGCGCTCTCGCCGGCCGCATCGGCCGGGCCGAATGGAATGCCGAGCGCGAGCCCGCCGCCGGCGGCGGCGGCGCTGACCACGAACGTGCGGCGATCGATCTTTGGCATGTAAGTCATGGCTGTCCTCCCGCGCGTCTTCAGGCGTTCGCCGCAGCGGCGTGGATGCCCTCGCGCACCTGCTGATAGGTGCCGCAACGGCAGATATTGGTGATCGCCTGATCGATGTCGGCATCGGTCGGCTTGGGCTTCTCCTTGAGCAGCGCCGCGACGGCCATGATCATGCCGCTCTGGCAGTAGCCGCATTGCGGGACGTCCTTGGCGATCCAGGCCTGCTGCACCTTGTGCAGCGTGCC
>DASTZX010000460.1:0-5172 GCA_035764045.1 Xanthobacteraceae bacterium
GCGAGCTCGGCCTGCGCTGGATCGAGGAGCCGGTCTGGCCGCCTGAGGATTTCGCCGCCGCCGCGGCGGTGCGCGCCGCCGGCGTGCCGGTCGCGATCGGCGAGAACGTGTGCACGCCGACCGATTTTGCACGGCTGATCGACAGCCGGGCCGTCGATTTCATCCAGCCGAGCGTTGCCAAGATCGGCGGCGTCTCGGTGATGCGCGACATCTACGTGCTCGCCAACCAGGCGAGCGTCGCGGTGGTGCCGCACTCCGCCTATTTCGGTCCCGGCCTCGTCGCCACCGCGCATGTGAGCGCCGCGTTGTCGCGCGCGCCCATGATCGAGCGGCTCTACTGCGACCTGACCGAGAGCCCGTTCGGCGACTGGTACGAGCCGGTCGGCGGTTATCTCGCGCTTCCGCAGGGCCCCGGCCTTGGCGTGGAGCCGGATCTGCGTCTATTGGACAAGCTCAAGGTCGAGTGAGGGTGCAATGAAGATCGAACGGGTTGAAGTCAATGTCGTGCGCCTGCCGCTGGAGGAGCCGCTGGCCGGCGCGCCGCCTTTTCCGGGGATGATGCGGGAATTCGTCACGCTGCGCCTGCGCACCGACGACGGCATCGAGGGCATCGGGCTCACCGGCTTCGGCGGCGGAATCATGCGCGCGCTGAAGGCCGCGGTGGAGGATCTCGGCGCGCTGGTCATCGGCGAGGACCCGCTGCGGTCCGATCGGGTGATGGAAAAGATCGAGGCCGCCGCGGAGGCCTGCGGGCCGGGTGGGTTCACTCGCCTGGCGCTCGCCGCATTCGACATCGCGCTGTGGGACATCCGCGGCAAGGCGTTCGATGTTCCGCTCGCGCGCCTGCTCGGGGGCCGGCGCGAGCGCGTGCCGGCCTATGCAAGCGGCGCGCTGATGCGCACGAGCCCGCTCGACAAGGTCGAGCGGGCGGCGGGCGTGCTGGTCGAGAAGGGCTATCGCCAGGTCAAGACCCAGATGGCGGTCGAGGGCCTCACCTGGGCGCAGGAGATCGAGCGCATCCGCGCCATCCGCAAGGCGGTCGGTCCCGAGATCGCCCTGATGGTCGACATCAACCAGCGCTGGGGCGTGCACGAGGCGATCGCCGTGGCCAGCCGGATCGAGGATCTCGGTCTCGCCTGGCTCGAGGACCCGACCGTCGCGACCGACCACCAGGGCCTGGCCAAGATCGCCGACGCGCTCACCATGCCGGTCTGCGCCGGCGAATATCTCTACGGCATCGAGCCGCACCGCCAGTCGCTGGCGCATCACTCGGTCGACATCGTGATGATCGATGTGCTGCGCGCCGGCGGCATCACGCCGTGGATGAAGATCGCCGCGATGGCGGAAGCGTTCAACCGGCCGGTGGTCAGCCATCTGCTGCCGGAAATCCAGGTCCATCTTGTCGCCGCCGCGCCGAACGCGCTGGTGGTCGAATACATGCCGTGGACGCGGCATCTGTTCGAGAACCCGCCGATGCCTGAGCGCGGCGAGATGACGGTGCCGCCCGGGCCCGGGCTCGGATTGACCTTCGCGCCCGACCTGTTCACGCGATACGGCGTGGCGTAGCGGAGCGGCGCCGCGCGCGGATCGTGGCGACCCGGGACTGCGCCGGATCGGCGCCTATTCGGCCACCGCGACGATTGTTTTGCTGCGCGCCGATTCCACCACCGCGTCGAACACCGCCATTCCGTGCAGCACGTCGGCGAGCGGGACCGGGTAGGGGGTCTTCTCCACGATGGAGCGGGCGAACGCCGTCAACTCCGCATTGAGGGTGTCGGAGCCGGAGAAATCGCGTTGCTCGGAGGGCGGCGCGGTGACCGGCCCGGTGGGGGCCTGGGTCGAGACCGGCACATAGCGGAAGCTCTGCAACGACGCACCCGAGATCTCCGCCAGGCCTTGCGAGCCGTAGACCGCCAGGTTGAAATTGGTGGCCGTTGCGACCGAGCAGAAGATGGTGCCGGTCGCGCCGCCCGCGAAATTGAGGAGCACCGTCGTGGTGTCGTCGGCCGGCCCGCTGCCGTGCACGCCGGTGACACAGTGCACGTCGCGCACCTTCCCGCCGAACTCGATCATGGTGTCGAGCAGGTGCACGCCGACCGCGGTCATGGCGCCGGCCGGCGCCTCGTCGGCACTGGATCGCCAGTTGTCGGCCGCGATGAACGCCTGCGTGCTGGTGGTGTGCTGGCCCACCATGGCGACCACCGATCCGAGCCGGCCCGCGGCCTTGCGGTTGCGGATTTCCACGACCGACGGATGGAATCGGCGGTTGAACCCGACCGCGAGCAGAACGCCGGCGTCGTGCGCGGCCTTTGCCGCCGCCCGCGCGCTGGCGAGATCGAGCGTCATCGGCTTCTCGACGAAGATGTGCTTGCGTGCGGCCGCCGCCTGGCGGATCTGCTCGGCGTGCCGGCTGTGCGGTGTCGCGAGCACGACCGCGTCGATCGCCGGGTCGGCCAGGATCGTCGCGTAGTCCGCCACGAAGGCCAGGCCTTTCTCGCGGCAGAAATCCACGACCTTCGCGCGGGTGGGCGTATGCGCGGCCACGAACTGGATGTCGCGGCTCTTGCCTTGGACCGAAGTGACAAGGGAGCGGCCCCAGCGGCCGAGCCCGAGAATGGCTGCGCGGATCATCAAAACCTGCCTAGTCATGCCGAGCAGGAACCGTCATCTTGAGGTGCGAGCCAACGGGTCCGGCCTTCGGCCGGCCCGATGACAGGCTCCGCGAGCCTCAAAGGACGATCGGCCCTTTGGCGAGCGTCCGTCTTAATTGCTGCGGCCAGATATGGCCAGGGGTGATGGCCCAGGGAAGAATGAGCGGGAGAATGAGCGTGCGATCAGGCGCCATCATCGGGGTCGGACAGTCGGCCTACACGCGGCGGCCGCAGCCCGGGCAATCGACGCATACCTTCATCCGCGATGCCGTGATCGCGGCGCTCGCTGACGCCGGCATCACGGCGCGTGACGTGCAGGGACTGGCGGTCGCCTCGTTCTCGCTCGCGCCCGACACCGCGGTCGATCTTGCCTGGAAGCTCGGGCTCTCGCTGCGCTGGCTGCTGCAGGACACCAATGGCGGCAGCTCGGCGATGAACATGCTGGGTCACGCGCTGCGCGGCGTCGATGCGGGCGCCGCCGACGTGATCCTGGTGGTGGGCGGCGACGCCACCGGGCTCGCGGGCTACGGGAAGATCGCGGCAAACTACAACATTGCGACGCGCGATCATCTGGCGCCGCTCGGTCATGGCGGACCGAACGGGGTCTATGCGCTGGTCGCGTCGCGGCAGATCAAGACCTACGGGCTCGACAAATCGGACTACGGCCAACTCGCGATTGCGCAGCGCGAATGGGCGGCGAAGAACCCGTTCGCGGTCTATCGCACGCCGCTGACCATGGCGGAGTACCTCGCGGCGCCCATGGTCGCGGATCCGCTGTCCCGCTACGACTGCGTGCCGGTGGTCGCGGGCGCGCAGGCGATCGTGGTGGCGCATCCCGATCGCGCGCCGGCGGGACGGCCGGGCGTGCGCGTGCGAGCGCACCGCGCGAGCTTCAACTACGACCACCAGGAGGGCGACGGGCTCAAGACCGGCATATCCACCTTCGCCGCCGCGCTGTGGGACGAGGCCGGGGTCGCACCGGGCGACATCGACGTCGCCAGCATCTATGACGATTATCCCACCATGGTGCTGGCCCAGCTCGACGACCTCGGCATGGTCGCCGGCCACGACCTCGCGCGCTTCTGCCGCCGCGACATCGGCGAGCGGCGCTTTCCGCTCAATACCTGGGGCGGCATGCTGTCCGCCGGCCAACCGGGCGGGCCCGCGGGCGGGCTCAACGGCATCGCGGAAGCCGTGCTGCAGCTGCAGCACCGCGCCGGCGAGCGCCAGGTCGACAATGCGCGGCTCGCGGTCGCAACCGGCTATGGCATGACCAAGTATCGCTATGGCGGCACCGCGGCGGCCGCAATCCTGGAGCGCAGCGCATGACGGCGGGCATCGGCATCTGGCGCTGCAGGAGCTGCACGGCCGCGCTGTTTCCCCAGCGCCTGCTGTGCCCCCACTGCCACGGCTCGGAGTTCGACGAGGATCGCGTCCATGAAGGCGTGGTCGGGGAAATCGCCGTGATCCGCCACATGATCGGCCAGGCCGACTGGCAGCCGCGGCGCATCGCCAATGTCCGCACCACCGGCGGTCCGTCGATCACGGTGGGGCTGATGGATGACGCGCGCGAGGGAGCGGTGGTGCAGCTGTTTCAGGAGGACGGTGCGCCGTTGGGACGAGCTAAGTCATAAATCCCTCGTCATCGCCGGCAAAAAGCGGGCGATCCAGTAATCACCGCCGCTCAACGAAGGCACTGCCTTTCCGCAACGAAACGGAATACTGGATGCTCCGCTTTCGCGGAGCATCACGTGGTGCTTGGGGCTGTGCCTTAGCTATCCCGTCTTCGCCCAGGCCTTCTCCTGGTCGAGCACGCGGCGCGCCGCATGCGCCATCGCGACGTCGATCATCTTGCCGTCCACGGTGGTGCTGGCGCGGCCCTGCGCGACCGCCTTGTCGAAGCCCTCGAGAACGCGGGCGTAGTAGTCGAGCTCGGCGGCGGTCGGACGATAGAGCCGGTTGCACGGCTCGATCTGCGAGGGATGGATCAGCTTGCGCCCGCGATAGCCGAGCCGGCGCGAGAGCTCGGTGTCGCGCTCGAAGCCCTGCGGGTCGCGGATATCGGAGAACACGCCGTCGAGCGGCGTGTCGAACCCGGCGGCGCGCGCCGCCACCAGGGTGTGCTGGCGGGCATGCAGCATCTCGGGCCCGTCGATCGACCAGGCGCAGCCGAGATCGGTGTTGAGGTCGCCGTCGCGCGCGCCGCCGAAGGAGAGCGAGACGGTACGCTGCGCGGCGGTCGCGATCTCGTAGGCGAGCCACACGCCACGCGCGCTCTCGATCGAGGCCACGAACTTCGTCGTGCCGGGCGCGACCCCGCGCTTCTCCTCCAGCTCACCGATCAGCCGGTCCCACAGCAGCACCTCATCGCGCGAATCGACCTTCGACCCGACGACCCCGAACAGCCCCGGCACGCCCACGACGGCCTCGAGATCGGCGCGGCCGTCGTCGCTGTTGATCGCATTGGCGCGCACCCACAGCCGCCCGCCCTGAATCTTCGGCGCGTATTCGCGCACGGCGG
>DASTZX010000461.1:0-3482 GCA_035764045.1 Xanthobacteraceae bacterium
CCGAGACGCCGATCCCGCGCGCGGGATCTCAGCGGCTCGGTGAGCGCGCGCGAGTAGAGCCCGGCCTACGGGGCGCGCCCAAGCGTTTACAAACGAGGCTCGACCGGCCAAAATCCGGTTTGGAAATAACCTGTGCGCAGCTTCGGTTGGCAGGCCATTCCGGGCTCCCTGGTTCGAAGCAGCGTCGCCGCCGCAACGTCCGTGAAGGCGGGCGCTTCGTCCCGATCACGCCTCATGTCCCTGCCCTGGCGCGAACGCCTTGCGATGCTGCTGCCGCCGCCGTCGTTCTACCGGCGGCGCATCGCCGAGGAGGCGCGCACGGGCGAGCCCGAGCTTGTCGTGCTCGATCGGCTCATGCGGCGCGGCGGCACCGCGGTCGACATCGGCGCCAATCAGGGGGTGTTCGCATTCGCGCTGTCACGGGTCGCCGACCGGGTGGTGTGCTTCGAGCCCAATCCGGATTACGCCCGCTTCGCGCGCTGGATGCTGCGCGGGCGGGCCGAGGTGCACACGCTCGCGCTGTCCGACACGCCCGGCCGCGGCACCTTCTACGTGCCGCATGCGGACGACGGCATGGTGCTGCACCTCGCCGGCAGCCTCAAGCGCACGCATACCCAGTTCAAGACCATGGCGAGCTACGAGGTCGAGATCGGCACGCTCGATGCCTTTGCCCTGACCGATCTGCGCTTCATCAAGGCGGACGTGGAAGGCAGCGAGCGCGAGGTGCTGGAGGGCGCGCGGGCGACGATTGCGCGCGAGCGCCCGGCGATCCTGCTCGAGCTCCTGTCCGGCACCCACACCGATCCGGGTGCGCTCACCGCCGAGATCTGCGCCAGCTTCGGCTACGACGCGTTCATCGTGCAGCACGGCGAGAAAGTGGCGGCGTTGCCGGCGATCGCGGCGCTCGGCAAGAACACGAGCTGGGGGACGGAGATCGAAACGCGGAATGTGCTGTTTGTGCCGCAGGAGGCGGATCGTAGATCGTAGGGCGGGCAAAGCGAAGCGTGCCCACCGCGTGGGCACGGCGCGTTCCGCGCCTTTGCCCACCCTACGGGTCACAACCGATTACCTGCACCCCGCGAGCCTGCTCCCCTTGTTTGCCACCACGAACGGCCCGAATTCCTTGGCGGCCGCGGCGGCGTAGCGCGGATCGACCAGGCGGTCGGGCGGCGCGGTCTTGTCGATGATGCCGTCGCGCTTGAAGAAATCCTGGATGTCGGTGAGGCTCGCCATGTTGAAGGCGCCGTCGGGATTGCGCGCCTGCCAGTCCATCCGATCGAGCAGCGCGCGATCGGTGGCGATGCGGTGCTTCATCAGCACGTCGAGCATCTCGGCGCGGTTCGGGCCGTGATGATAGGCCTGGCAGTAATCGCGGCCGCCGCGCGCGAGCGCGAGCATGAGCTTGCGCGCGGCCTCGGGATTGCGGCCCGCCCAATCGGTGTTGACGATATAGGCGACGCTGGTCATCGGCAGCGTCTTGATGTAGCCGGCCTCGGGATCGATCCAGGCCGTGGCGGTGTTCTGGCGCAGCGCGATCTCGGTGAACGGCGCGACGGCGAGCGCCGCATCGACCGCGCCGTTGGCGAGCGCGCTCGGCATCTGTGAAAAGGCGAGGTGTTTCACGTCGATGTCCTTGAGCGTGAGGCCGGCGGTCGCAAGCGTCATCGCCATCTCGTACATCGAGGTCGAGCCGGGCGCGCTCAGGCCGACGGGGCGTCCCTTGAGATCGGCCACGCTCTTGATCTTGTCGCCAAGCTCGCGCCGGACCAGGATGCGGTGATAGAGCGGCGTCGAGCCGCCGTCGAGCGCGAGCGCCACGGGGAGCCCCTGCCCCATCGCGTTGAAGATGCCGGCATTGATGCCGCCCTGCGCGACCTGCACATGGTTGGCGGCGAGGAACGCCACGGCCTTGCCCATCGAGTCGATGTTCAGGATCTTCACGTCGAGGCCGGCGTCGCGGAAATAGCCCTTCTCCTCCGCGATCAGGGTCGAGCCGGCCGGCACGCTCGGCACGATGGCGATGGTGATGGGCTCGGCGCGCGCCGCGGCGAGACCGGCCATGACCCAGAGGAGGCACACACAAAGGACAGAGAGGCGAAGGCGCACGATGATCTCCCGGCGAGAGGACGCGCGCAGCCTAACGGAATTTCCGCGGATGTGGATACCGGGTCGCCGCAGAAATGCCGCCACGATGAAACCGGTTTGTCCGCCGGCGCGCTCCCTTTCGCGCGCCCGGGCGATCGGTTATCAGCATTGGGCCGCAGGTTGCGGCATCGAAACGGGGAGCCCCATGCCGCTGAGCCAGACCGTCCGCCGCGTCGTCACCACGGTGGATCCCACCGGCAAGGCCGTGGTGCTGTTCGACAGCGCCAATCCGCACCGCAAGGCGCGTGCGCATGGCACCGTCTCGCACCTGTTGTGGGTCGCCGACGAGACGCCGGCCGACATGCGCGGCCCGGCCGACCGCGCCGCGCGCGAGATCGGGATCGCGCCGCCGAACGGCGGCTCGGTGTTCCGCATCGTCGATTTCCCGCCGACCTCGAAGGAGGTCGAAGCGCTCCCGCCCGACTACCAGCACAAGATCATCGGCGACCATGCGCCGAAAAAGGGCCTGCCGCCGCGTCACCCGATGATGCACCGCACCCGCACCATCGACTATGCGATCGTCATGTCGGGCGAGATCGACATGCTGCTCGACGAGGGCGAGGTGCACTTCAAGGCGGGCGACGTGCTGATCCAGCAGGGGACGAACCACGCCTGGGTCAACCGCGGGACCGAGCCCTGCCGCATCGCCTTCATCCTGATCGACGCGCAAGAGCCGTGACGGCCACCGCCAACCCACACGACACGACTGCGCAGCCCCGGCTCGTGCCGGGCCGTTCCTGCGGCACCTGCATGATGTGCTGCAAGGTCCCCTACATCCAGGAGTTCGACAAGCCGGCGGGCGTGTGGTGCAAGCACGCCGTCGCCGGCAAAGGCTGCGGCATCTACGAGGGCCGCCCGGAGTCGTGCCGCGCGTTCTATTGCCTGTGGATGCAGGACGCGAGCTTCGGGCCGGAATGGAAGCCCGAGAAGGCGAAGTTCGTGACCTACATCCAGCAGAACGGGGTCAATATCCAGGTCGCGGTCGACCCGAGCTTCCCCAACGCATGGACGCGCGAGCCCTACTACGCGCGCATCAAGCAATGGGCGCGCGAGGGCGCGGCGGACGGCCGCTTCGTGTTCGTGCGCATCGGGCCGCGCATGCTGGCCGTGCTGCCCGACCGCGACCTCGACATCGGCCGCGTCGACCCGCAGGACCACATCGTGGTGGCGCGCCGACCGGGCCCCGCGGGCGCGACCTATGAGGTCGAGGTCAAGCGCGGGGGGCAGTAGCGCACGGCGCTTGCGCTCCCTCTCCCCGCGCTTGCGGGGAAAGGGTTGGGGTGAGGGGCGCCGAGATTCCGCACGATGAATGTTTGCCTAACGACTCGCGGCGAGGG
>DASTZX010000462.1:0-2234 GCA_035764045.1 Xanthobacteraceae bacterium
CACGTCTGTTCTGCGTCGCTTTCTGCAAGACGTGGATGCCCGGCCCAAGGCCGGGCATGACGGGTGTTGTTTCTAATCCGGCTTGATCTGGAAAGGCCGTTTCAGCGGCGCGAACCAGGCGTCGAAGATTCTTGCCGCCTCGCCCGAGGTTTCGAGGTCGAGGAGCGTGCGATTGACGCGCTCGGCGAAGCGCGGCTCGTTCTTGCGCAGCCCGAACCCGGCCGTGCGGGGCAGGTCGTAGTCCGCCAGCAGCGCAAAATCCTGCGGCGCGCCGCTGCGCTGGGCGAAGGAGAGGAGCAGGAGCGCGTCGGCGAGGAAGCTGTCGACCTTGCGCTCGGTGAGCGCCGTGAACGCCGCCCGATACTCGTCGACGAACACGATCTTCAGGGTCGGCACAGCAGCGAGAAGATCCTTGTCGACGCTCGCCGAGCGCACCAGCGCGAGCGTGCGGCCGGCGAGCGCCCGGATCGAGGTGAGCCCGCTATCGCGCCGCACCAGCACCTTGTGCGGGGAAACGAAGGTGGCGACGCTGAAGTCGATGTCGCGGGCGCGGCCGGCGGAGCGGGTCATGCCGGAGGCGACGAGATCGACCCGGTCGTCGCGCAGGGCGGGGATGCGCTCCGCATTGATGAGCGGGACGGTCGCGATCCCGATGCCCAGCCGCCTGGCGACCTGGGCTGCCAGATCGACGTCGTAGCCGACCACACCCTTGTCGCCGTCGCGGAAGCTGAACGGCGGGGAGGATTCCGAGACGCCGACCACGAGCTTGCCGCGGGCCGTGACCTCGTCGAGCTTGTCGGCGAGGGCGGGGGAAACGGTCACCATAGTCAGACAGAACCACGTCATTGCCCGCGCAAGCGGGCAATCCAGTAACCACCGCGCGCTGATGTGGCCCAAGCGCGTCCAACGGGCGCCTGAGCGTACTGGATCGTCCGCTTTCGCGGACGATGACGATCGCTGGTGCATGGGATTCATTTCGCCTTGGGCAAAAACTCTTCCGTGACCAGCCCCTTCATGTCGGGCTCCTGCGGCAGCATCCCCATCTCCACGAACGAGCGCGACAGCACGGCGAGGGCTTTGGGATCGAACCGGCCGGTGCGATTGAACATGCCGGAGAGCTCGTCGTAGTCGCGCGCGGCGAGCGCCGGCGAGACCTGCGCGGTGCGCTGCACGATCGCGATCGTCTCAGTGCGATGCGCCTGCATGTAGGCGATGGTGTCGAACCAGCCGGCCAGGAACGCGCGCACCGCGTCCGGGTTCTGGGCCGCAAAATCCTTGCGGACGTAGATGACGTAGATGTGGAAGGTCTTGATGAGATCGCCGAACTGCACCACCACGCGGCCGCTGCCGTCCTCCTCCATCCGGTAGCCCGCATTGGCCTCGACGATCATGCCGTCGATCTGATGGGTCTTGAGCGCGGCCATCTGCGCCGCGGTCGCGCCGAGCGGAGCGGTCTTGAAGCCGTCGGCGCCCCAGCCCTGCAGCCGCGAGAGCTCGCGCGCCAGCCAGTCGGTGAGCGAGCCCTTGCTCGAGATGCTGATGGTCTTGCCCTTGAGATCGGCGGCGGTCTTGATCGGGCTGTCCTTGAGGACCGCAAGCAGCACCGAATAGGGCGCATCCGCCATGGCGGCGACGCCGATCTCCGGCGCGCCCTTGGCGGCGAGCGCAAGCTCGGGCCCCGAGCCCAGCCCGATGTCGATCGACTCCGCCGCCAGCGCCTGCTGCACCCGCGGCCCGCCGGAGAAGCTCGACACCTCGACCTCGACCCCGTGCTTCTTGAACAGCCCCGCCTCGATGCCGACCTGTAGCGGCACGAACTGGAAGGTGCCGGCTTGCGGCTGGCCCACCCGGATCTTGGTCTCGGCCTGCGCGGCGGGCGTGGCGAAAAGAACAAGGGCGGCGAACAGCCAGACGATCCGTAGCATCCATGTCCTCCAAGGGGCGGCATCCACGCGGCCCCGACTTTTTTCGGCTGTGATATTAGATCGGTTTGCGGCGACGTGAATACGGCTCCAACGCCGCGTCCGATCCCAGGGGGATTCAATGCCGAGACGAACCGCGCTGGTGACCGGCGCCTCCTATGGGGTCGGCGCCGCGACCGCGCTGGCGCTCGCCGCGGAAGGCTACGACCTCGCGATCACGGCGACGCGGGCCGACAATCTGCGCGGCACGCTCGGCAAGCTCGCCGCCGGCGGTGGCCGCGCGGTGCCGCTCGTTCTCGACCTCAAGTCGCA
>DASTZX010000463.1:0-5092 GCA_035764045.1 Xanthobacteraceae bacterium
CGCCTGCATCCGCGGCTCGCGCCAGACGCTCGCGCGCGACGAGGTCGCGCGGATCGGCGCGCCGACGCTGATTGCGGTCGGCACCAAGGACGACGTGGCCGGCTCCGCGCAAGCGCTCGCGGCGCTGATGCCGAACGCGCGCGCGCTCGACATTCCGGGGCGCGATCACATGCTCGCGGTCGGCGACAAGGTGTTCAAGGCGGGCGTGGTGGACTTCGTCCAGGAACAGCCGTGAGCTCACTGCACGAATCCTTCCGCGGCGCCGGCGGCAACCGGCTCGCCGCCGACGTCTTCGGCGACGCCGGCCGGCCGGTGCTGCTGCTGCACGGCGGCGGGCAGACGCGCCATGCCTGGCGCCGCACCGCGGTCACGCTCGCGCGCGTGGGCTGGATGGCCTATGCGGTCGACCAGCGCGGGCACGGCGATTCCGAGTGGGTCGCCGACGGCGCCTATTCGTTCGCCGATTATGCGGCCGACGCTGCTGCGGTCGCGGCCGAGCTCGCGCGGCGCCACGGGGAGCGGCCGGTCGCGATCGGCGCCTCGCTCGGCGGTATCGCGTCGCTGCTGGCGGCCGGAGAATCCGACGAGGCGATCTTCGCCGCCGTGGTGCTGGTCGACATCACGCCGCGCGTGGACCTGTCCGGCGTCGCCAAGGTGCAGGGCTTCATGCGGGCGCATGCGCGCGACGGCTTCGCCAGCGTCGAGGAGGCGGCCGAGGCGGTCGCCGCCTATCTGCCGCACCGGCCGCGGCCGCGCTCGAACGAGGGCCTGAAGAAGAACCTGCGGCTGCATGCCGACGGGCGCTGGCGATGGCATTGGGACCCGCGCTTTCTCGACGGCCGCCAGCCGGACAGCGCGAAGCGCGGCGAGCGCGAGGCGCGGCTGATCGCGGCGGCGCGGCGGCTCACCGTCCCGGCTCTGCTGGTGCGGGGCGGCTCCTCGGAGCTGGTGCAGGAGGAGCACGCCAAGGAATTCCTGGCCCTTGTCCCGCACGCCCGGTTTGCCGACGTGTCGGGCGCCCGCCACATGGTGGCGGGCGACAAGAACGACCAGTTCTCGACCGCCATCCTCGAATTCCTTAAGAGTCTGTGATGGCTTCCGGGCGATCCTTTCGCCGATGGGCGAATTGCGGGGGGCAGGCAGGGGCCCTATCTGTGCTAGACTGAGTTCCCACGGCGCGCCCTGGATGTCGTCCGGGGGCGGGAGGCGATGATGAGCCAGCAGCAGACCAAATCCGTCGGGGTGCTCGACAAGGTCGACCCGGTCTGGACGCGCATCCGGCGCGAGGCCGAGGCGGTGGTGCGCCAGGAGCCGGAGCTCTCGTCCTTCATCTATTCGTCGGTGCTGCATCACGATCGGCTGGAGCAGGTGGTGGTCCACCGCATCGCCGAGCGGCTCGATCATCCGGACGTGTCGGGCGAGCTGATCCGTCAGGCCTATTGGAACGCGTTGGAGGATCAGCCCGGCATCGGCGACGCCTTCCGCGCCGATATCGTCGCGACCTACGACCGCGACCCGGCGACCAACCGTTTCATCGAGCCCGTGCTCTACTTCAAGGGCTTCCACGCGATCCAGACCCAGCGGCTGGCGCACTGGCTGTGGGAGCGGGGGCGCAAGGACTTCGCCTTCTATCTGCAGAGCCGCGCCTCCGCGGTCCTTCAGTGCGACATTCATCCGGCGGCGCGCATCGGGCGGGGCATCTTCCTCGACCACGCCACCGGCCTCGTGGTCGGCGAGACCGCGGTGATCGAGGACGACGTCTCCATGCTGCACGACGTGACGCTGGGCGGCACGGGCAACGAGAACGGCGACCGCCATCCAAAAATCCGCCACGGCGTCATGATCGGCGCCGGGGCAAAGATCCTCGGCAATATCGAGGTCGGCCACTGCGCCCGCATCGCGGCGGGCTCGGTGGTGGTCAAGCCGGTGCCGCACAACACGACCGTCGCGGGCGTGCCGGCCCGGGTGGTCGGCGAGGCGGGCTGCGCCGAGCCTTCGCGCACCATGGATCAGATGCTAAACGAGCTGGGATCGTGACGGCCGCAGCGGCGCTGTGCGCCATGCGGGCGACACGCGATCGCCAGACCGCCAGGGGGAATTGACGTGGACGTTCAGGAAATCAGGAAGATCGAAGCCTATATGCGCCGCCTGTTCGGCAACGCGAAGCTGCGCGTCGTGCCGCGGCCGAAAAAGGAAGATTCGGCCGAAGTCTATATCGGCGAGGAGTTCATCGGGGTGATCTTCGTCGACGACGAGGACGACGACCGCTCGTACAATTTTCAGATGGCCATCCTCGGCGCGGATCTGGATTAGGAATCTCTCGTCCACCCGTACCCTGATGAGCCGCGCACACTTGCGTGCGCGGCGTCTCGAAGGGAGCGTCACTGGTGGGTGGCGGTGCGGATACCTCACGCAAGCGGCCCATGGTTGGAGACGCCGCGCTGATGCGCGGCTCTCACCGTGAGGTTTTCGTGAGCGAGGCTACGATCCCCGCAACTGCCGGATCAGCCGTTCGAGTCCTGCCTCGACGTCGCGCCAATTCTCCAGCCATTCGCGCGGAAAGCGCACCGTGACATCGGCCGCGCCGAGGCGCTGCGTCTCGAGGCAGGTGCCGGGCGCGAGCGGCGTCGTCGCGCGCGAGCAACGGGCGAGGAACCTGTCCGGCGCGGCCGGGTCGTAGGCGAGATCCTCGCCCTGGTAGGGCGTGCCGTCGCGGAAGGCGAACAGCGCGAGGCCGGGCGGGCCCGGCGGAGGGTCGATTGCGATGTAACGCGGGTAGATCGTCCGCAGCCGCTCGACGGGCGGCAGCGAGTCCGCGCTCGCGATGCTGACGAAGACGCGATCGCGCGTGGAGAGGGGCGCCGCATCGGGAGGCGGCGGCGCGAGCGAGGGCCAGAGGAAGACGAGATCGATCCGCTCCTGGGCCCCTGGCCGGCGCTGGATGGCGACCCGGATCGCGCCCGGCGGGACCTTGAACGACACGCCGCCGACGACGACCGGCAAGGCGGGCGCATCCGCGGCGACCGGCGGCTCCGGCCAGCGCGGCCACAGCGCGGAGGCCACGAAGGCGAGCGCCGCTGCGGCCGGGACCAGCAGCGCCAGGATGCCCAACGTGAGCCGGCCTTCCACCGGCCGGCCGGCCGCGGCGCGATCTCCCGCCAGCATCGTCATGACCGGTGCGCATCCCTTTCCACGAATCAGATCGCGAGTATGCCAGCGGCGGTCATTTCCGGCGCGGCCCGCCATCCGCGGCCAATCATGCGATCGAGCATGAAGTTTTCTGGGCGCGGACGCAGCACGCGAGTTTGGACCGATGACTTCGACCCCCAGCTTGGACCCGCGTGACTCGGGCCCCGCCGGCGTTTACCCTTTCTTAAGGATGTCGTAGCGCCGCCGGAGCCGATTGGGCACAAAGGCGGGGCGGCGGATCGTGGGAGTGCTCTCGGTGCCAGATTTGTTTGCGTCCATATCGCCGGAATCCGCCCAGCAGTTTCTCGCCCTGACGATCGGTTTTGCGGTCGCCGGGCTGATCTCGACCGCCTATCAGCTCCTCACGCAGCGTCCGGCGAGCTTCCGGCTGTTGGAGCAGGGGCCGAACCCGGGTGCTTTCGCGGCCATTCCGTTCCTGGTCTTCGCGGCGCCCTTCATCATCATGCGCAATACAATTCGCGGCCGCCGGATCGAGCGCCGCCGCTTCGAGTTCGTGATGATCGCGACCTTCATCGCCGGGCTGTGGAGCCTGATGTCGGGCAGCGTCGTCGTGATGGCGATCCAGCTGATCACGCACTGAACGAGGCTTCCCGGTCATGGCCGGGCATAGCCGTTCGAAGAACGGCGTCGCTTCGCTCGCCTATGCCCGGCCATCCACGTCTCTGACCAGCCGTGAAGACGTGGATGCCCGGCACAAGAGTCTACACTCGAGCCGGCCGAAGGCCGGACCCGGGTGCCGGGCATGACGATAACGCCGCCCGTCATCGTCCGCGCAAGCGGATTATCCACCGGGTTGTCCGCCTTGCGCCGTCCCGAACCACGATGGCATGGTCGCGCTCCTTTGCGATGGAGCATGCGTATGGCGATCTACGAGCTAGACGGCGTCAGGCCGGAATTCCCCGGCGAGGGCAGCTACTGGGTCGCCGAGAGCGCGGTGCTGATCGGGCGCGTGCGGCTGCGGAACGACGCCAGCGTCTGGTTCAACGCCGTGCTGCGCGGCGACAACGAGTGGATCGAGCTCGGCGAACGCTCGCAGATCCAGGACAACGCGACGCTGCACACCGACCCGGGATTCCCGATGACCATCGGCAAGGACTGCGTCATCGGCCACAACACGATCCTGCACGGCTGCACGATCGGCGACAACAGCCTGATCGGCATGGGCGCGATCCTGCTCAACGGATCGAAGATCGGCGCCGGCAGCCTGGTCGGCGCCGGCGCGCTGGTCACCGAAGGCAAAAGCTTCCCGGACGGCTCGCTGATCGTGGGCAGCCCGGCGCGCGGGGTGCGCACGCTCGACGAGAAGGCGCAGGCCGCGATCGTCGGCGCCGCCGACATCTATGTGCGGCGCTGGCACCAATACGCCAAGGGTCTCACACGGATCGGATGACGCCGCACGACTCGTAAACGCTCGCGGGTGGCGGGATCAGCGCGAGCAGGGCGTCGCGCTCGTCGAAGATGAGCTCGTGGAAGAGCGAGGGCAGCGGGATGGGCATGTCCGCTTCCTGCTGCTCGCGGCAATAGGAGGCGAGCGCGGCCTCGGCGTTGACCAGAGCCTCGGCGAATCGTCGTCCCGCTCGGACGACAATCGGGCAGGTCGGGAAACGAGACGGAAAAGCCTGCCTCCGCCCGGCCGCGGATGAAGGCGATGAATGGGCGCATCCGGCTCCCCCGTGGGCCGAACAAGGGCGCAGACGCCGCCGAACGCGTGCGCGTTCCCAACCGCCACCGGCCCGCCGACACGAAGGCCGAGCCGAATCACCGCTCGCAGTGGATCGCGCCGGCTGCGCGCGGTCAACGCCGATCGGGTTGTCATCCGGACAACGCCGGCCCACAATGCGCGCCGGGCGCGCGACAGAACGCGCCGCAATTCGTATCGACG